>JAQTSI010000321.1 GCA_028711365.1 Methylococcaceae bacterium | reverse complement strand
TTCTGCCACCGCTCCCGATCTTGGGGTACCAAACGCTGGATGCGGATTCTTCGGTTCATGACACCCTCCCACCCGATTCGCCATCGCGACCCTAAGTGTAGTCACTATTGGGGGGATAAGGGAGTAGCTCATGCTGTCAAAGACCCCAACGGGCGCGCTTACAACCGGACGGCGCACCTGCCCGAACGCAAGCGGATGATGCAAGCCTGGGCTGATTATCTGGACGGGTTGAAGAAGGGCGCGGATATTTTACCGTTCAGACGGGAGGGATAAACCGCTATTGACACGATGCCTAATGTATGGTATTGGATAGTACGGCACCATGTAGGACAAACCCTAGGGGCATCGCACGATAAGTTCGATCAAAACCGAAGAACAAACCAAGGCCCGCGTCAATCTACCGAGCAGAGTGGCGGCTTTGCGTCCAGTGATCGAGGCGTACCAGCGGACGAGACGACCTGACCGCCTAGAAACAGAGTGGCATCGTCGTTGCTCGAGCAGTCCAGGCTACGAGCGCTGGCGGCAACAACAGCTTTTCAAGAGGGGCCTATACGATCTGGTTCTTTCTGGACTAGCGGCGCGATCTTATACCGACTTGCTCGATCTTCGAACCGCCGATTTACCTCTTTGCTCTCCCAGCCAAGTAAAGGAAGCCGCTGGTATGGCGGGCGAGTTGATCGGATTACTGCCCGCACCCGAGCTTCTTCCGGGTAATGCCAAAAATCCAATATTCCGAAAAGGTTTAACCGACCTGCGCCATTGGCATCAAAGAGATTTGCCGGTTGGTATATCCGCACGAGGCGACCCGATACGCAGATGGTTAATCCGAAATTTGACAGAGGAATTCGTTTATGCGTTCAGCACGTTACCCTCTGTTGCTCTGGTTGGCGATTTAACCCGTATCGGCTGGCCCGATATGACCGACCGTTCCCTTCGCAATGTACTAACCGACACCCTTTTCTCAGAGATTGTCGAAACCGTGCAAACCCGGCGGAAAAACGAAAATCTCGCCAAAACAATCACCCATCAAGCAATCTCGAAGGCATCTGCCCAAGCAACCCTCAACTGCAATGAAAAAATACGCTTTGAAGCGGCAACCCAACAAGGCGACGCGGCAATATTTGCCGAAATCGAACGCCTGGCGTCCGCGTTAGGGGATGATTATTCTCGAAGTCGTCTGCTAGCAAGCCTCAAAGCCACCCGCGACGAACTAGGTTATCAACAGGACGACGACATGGGAAACTAAACTCCTGTTTTTCGGGTTTTGGTTTCCCTCTTCAAGCGCTATCCAAATAGATGACAGAAAATTAGCCCGGACCATAAAAGACCGGAGTAATTTTCAATGTCACAGCACATCACCAATAGTTTCCTGCGGCTTCGTCAAATCATCGGCGATCCCAAAGCCGAACCCCCCATTCCTTCAATCATTCCCACTTCGAAGTCCACTTGGTGGAACGGCGTGAAATCGGGACGATTCCCTCAGCCGGTACGCGGCTTATTCGGGCCAAGGATAACCGTCTGGAGGGCTGAAGACATTTTGGCCCTATGCGAGAGGGCCGAATGATGGAAACCACCCAACAAAAAAGCCCTGATCGGCGCGCCAACGCCGACCAAGGCCGTATCTTTACATATTCGCAGCTTAACCATAGCACAAAACGAAAACTTGCGCCATTTGGACGCACACTGAACCTCGCCGACCAAAACACCATTGCCGTTTTGACAGGCGGTCATGCTTGGGAACGGGCCAAGTCTCCTTTTTTCTGGTTCGAGGGCCGCCGGCTGCTTTTGCCCTTCGGGGATGACCCGACCGCGTACCGATGGCCCGTGGCGGGCCGAGATTGTCTGGTGTTCGGCTTTGGCGAATTTGAACCCCGAGAGCGGCTTATCGCCTTGTCCATCGAACTGGTTCGATCCGGCGCGCTGTTCATCCTTTGGGGATGGAGCGATGCCGGCGGGCCGCTGACCGAGTTACCGGGGCCGATCTTCCGACCTGAACCAGCACGGAGGGCGGCGTGATGGAGAACGCAATCCGAGTTGACATAGACGAGAAAGGCTTGCCCGTTTACTTCGTTCCGACTGAACACCATAACGGGGTATCAAGGGTATCAGAGGTGCAAGTCAACAACGACGGGCTTTCCGTTGATACCCCTGCCGATCCTGCCGGGGTATCTAAGGTATCAGACACGGCAGAAAACCCGATTCCCGAGGTGACCGAACGACCGGAATTCCGCGTTTTTGATGATTGGCTTGAACACGGCGGCGCGAAGTTCAGGCCGGGCGTCTGGTTTTTCGGCGCCGACAAGGATGGCGACACAACCCAGACTTGGGTTTGTTCCCCGCTGCATGTCGATGCCGTGACCTACGACGGGCAAGACAACCATTTTGGGCGGCTGTTGCGCTTCAAAAACACCTTGGGCCGCTGGCGAGAATGGGCGATGCCGATGGAATTGCTACGTGGCGCGGGCGATGATCTGCGCGGCGAACTGCTGGCGATGGGCGTGGAAATCGACCCAACATCGAAGGCGCGGAACCTGCTGGCAACCTACCTACAAGCCAGGCCCCCGAAACGGCGCATGCGCTGCGCCTTGCAAGTAGGATGGTGCGATGATTCCTTCGTGTTGCCGGATAAGGTAATCGGGCCGAAAGCATCAAGCGTGATTTTCCAAAGTGGCGAGCGCGGACACGACGAACACACCACGGGCGGGACGCTGGCCGGATGGCAGGCCGAAATAGCGGCGCGGGCCGTGGGCAATCCGCTTTTAGGATTGGCTTTGTCGGCATCCTTCGCTGGTCCGATGCTGGCACTGTGCAATGCCGAGGGTGGCGGTATTCATTTCGTCGGCGATTCATCTACCGGCAAGACCACGGCGATTGAGGCGGCTTGTGCGACTTGGGGCGGGCCAAACTTCCGCCGAAGCTGGCGGGCCACGGCGAACGGCATGGAAGGTGCGGCGGCGCTGTTTAATGATTGTCTGTTGGCTTTGGATGAAATCAGCGAATGCGATCCCCGCGAAGTCGGCGCAATCGTCTATTCCCTGGGTAATGGCCGTGGCAAACAGCGGGCGGGGCGCACCGGCAATGCGCGGGCCGTGACACGCTGGCGCTGCTTCGTCCTGTCTAGCGGGGAGCGCACCATCGGAACGACAATGGCAGAAGGCGGGCAGCGCGCCAAGGCCGGGCAATCGGTGCGGCTGCTGGATATTCCGTCGGCGCGGGCTTTCGGTGCTTGGGACAGTTTGCACGGTTGTTCAAGCGGAACGTCATTTTCCGATGCGATCAAACGGGCGGCGGCAACCCACTATGGACACGCCGGGCGAGCCTTCCTTGAAAAGCTGACCCGTGACGGGCGCGACTTCTGCACCTTGCTGGAAAGGATCAAAGGGCTTACCGAGTTTTTCGCCGAGGGCGGCGAGGGGCAGGAGAAGCGAGCGGCTGGGCGCCTCGCCTTACTAGCACTGGCGGGCGAAGTGGCAACCGAGTACGGTTTGACGGGTTGGCCGGAAGGCGAAGCGATCAAGGCGTCGGCGGAAGGTTTCAGGCTGTGGCGATCCCTGCGCGGCAAGGGCAACGATGAGCGGCGGCAAATCCTAGAGCGGGTTTCAGGCTTCATTGAACGGCACGGCGACGGACGCTTTTCCGATGCTGACGCAACCAGTGAGACCCAAACTCGCGAACGGGCCGGATGGTGGAGGGATGCCTGCGATGGCCGCGAATATTTATTTACGGCGGAAGGAATGCGCGAAGCCTTGAAAGGCTTTGATTTTGGCCGTGCGCTGGATGCCTTGCAAGAGGCTGGTGCATTACCGGCACCAGGGACGGATGGCAAACGCGCCAAGTTCAACCGTATCGGCGGGCGCGGCATGAGGCTTTATCCCGTGCATGCTGACAAGCTGGGAGGCGGCCATGAGTCTTGATGCGCTACTTGCAACCTTGGAAAGGCGGGCGCTTGATACCCCTGATACCCCATGCAACCTGGGTAAGGTATCAGCGGAACCCGCGCCACTACTGGCTTGCACCCTTGATACCCCTGATACCCCGCAACATGACAATGACGGAAACGAGGCACCTACCGCCGGTGCTGAACTATGGGTCCTATGTTTCACTCCAGCGGGAGGTGCTATTCGGATTCGAGCGACGAGCCAAGAGCATGCAGCATGGCTGCTGAAAATGAACAGCTCAGAAAAAATATAGCAATGTTTGGGAATGCAAATGCAGTTGCCTTGACTTCATGTAGCAACGTGACGGAACTGAGGCTTGCAGAGCTTGCGACACTGTTCAATCAGGCATGTCAGTACACATCAACTAGCCTAACCCCAGCTCAGCGGACCGCACCCCTTGAGTATTCAAACAAACCAGCGGAATTAGCGCCGGTCCGCCGAAGTGCCTTCTTAGGCGATGTTTTCAACCACAAACTGAAAAATTGAGATTACATCATGTCAAGTACAGACCTCAAAAAAATGAAACTATCGCATGAATTTACTCCAATACTTAAAAAGCTGAATTACATGATTAACGACGCATGGAGCAAAGGGATTGAAGTGAATGTCTTTGTGAAAAAAGATGATCCATTTACAGGTAAGGCTCCTATTGTATGCATTGAAGTTTTTAAGCCTTATGTGTCAGGCTAATCTTTGTCATAAAATTTCATGTCAAACCAGTCTGATAATTCATTAACGACACGGGAAAGTTCAATTTTCTGATCAAAGCTAAATGATTCGGCTTTGACGGCCCAAAGCCCGCGCTTGTCTGGATCGGAAAGACCAGAAGTGTCCATGAGATTAGAAAGCAAGATTACCCAATTTTTGACGCCAGCGGGAAGATCATCAACATTGATATTCTGTAAGCCGAGTGAGCATTCATGAAATGCATTTGCAATACTTTCTGCCTCCCCACGCGGATGTGGCAGCATAAGCATTGATCTGGCGCGATAAAACTTTTCAGATTGATATGCAAATCTCATATGGTTTATCCAACTGTGAACCTGCCATATTACTAAACAAAATCCCTAATGTACTATCGCAGAATTTGTAAAATGACGTTGAATCTGTCAAAAACGATTCTTTTTCTGAGACCGAAGGGAACGACGACGCTAAACTATAGAACAAATCAAGGTGTTTTGCTTGCAAGCCGACGACAAGAAAAAT
>JAQTSI010000320.1 GCA_028711365.1 Methylococcaceae bacterium | reverse complement strand
TCCTTCTCTTCGTGGCAGGGAGGGCGCGATCAGGCGGGCTCATTCCTTGGTGGGGTGAACTCACCCGCTCGCCGGATCAGCTTATCAAACCCTTGCGCCAGTTTGCAAAATCATTCTGCAAGCCTGCCAAACGATTTGGCAAGGCTGCAAAATCATCCTGCATCATTGCCAAATCATTTGGCAATGATGCACAGCCATTATGCAAGGATGCAAAACCCTAGGGGAAACCTGCCAAATCATTCTGCAAGCATGCCAAATCGTTTGGCGACCCTGCCAAATCGTTCGGCGGGTATGCAAGATCCTTTGGCAGTCCTGCCAAATCCTCGTGTAAGCCGTATCTACCGCTGCCCGATATCCCATGAGCATGCCAGACCCGCATGCCGAACGCCGTCGCAATGCGCCATTATCCGCGTTGGAATGTCGGGCAACCCATAGACATTACCCGGCGGATTTCAATGTGCCCAGGATAATCCCTGCCGCATTCGATCCGGCTCTATTCACGCTGGAGATCTTTTTCCATGCCATCGATACCTTCGCTGATCGCGCCGCGCACCAGTTCCTTGACTGATACGGCGTCTTCAGGTTGCGACTCGAAATCGACGGTCCAAACCACGACGCCCAAACCATCATAGGATGGGAAGACCTCGACCGTCCCTTTGTAATAGGTGACGGGGAATGGAGATGATGGCCGAAGATATGTCAATCTCCTGTTGATGTCATCGACCTCTTCGATCGTGTCTTTGATTTCGCCGCCACCGGCTAGGGTCATATGGCGCACTGCGTCCGGCCCATCCCCTTCGACTGCGCACGTCTCGATGATCGGAAACCAAACATCGAGTCTTCCTATTTTGCGGATGGCTTCCCAAACCACATCTACGGGCACATTCAGCTTTTTTGTAATGGGTTGCTTGGTCATCACTGGTATCTCCTGAATCACTTTCTATGCGATTGAATAAAGATTTTGATGGCAGTGCCGTATTGATCTAACTAAATGATTTCAATACGACAGACAGCTTTTGACGATCTGTCCGGCGTACTTTAACAACATGATCCATCGTTCGTATTGGAAAAAACCGACAAATCAAAATGGCGTAATTTAGATGGCTTTTGAAAAGCCAAGGTCTCTTATCGAACCGCATCAATGCCCGCCTTGACGTAAATTCAATAATCCGGAAAATTCCAGGGTCCGGGAAACCTCCATGTGAGGGTAAATGGATTCTGGCGGCATTCCATAAAACTCCTGGAAATCGCGAATCATGTGGCTTTGATCATAGTAACCCGCTGCGTATGCCACATCCGCCCAGTTTGAAAGTCGTTTACGCTACTGCCCAATAAATCCTCATAATCCCAAATCGCTGTAACATAAGGCTCCAGCAAGTGAGATGGCTGGAAAATTCTTAAACTCATAACGACATACCTAATCTATTGAGCACGGCAGACCGGGATTTCTCAATCAGTTGCGTGCCGTTTCGCCGTTGCCTTGTTGCGGGGTGATTTGACAGAAGGAATTGGCTGTTGTTCAGCAAGACGGCCAGTAACGTACTTGTGGAGAACACTCGCAATGAGCGTTTGGTAGGGTATCCCTTCCTCGAGGGCTTTGACCTGGATGTCGTTGAGGTCGCCCGAGGAAAGGCGAATGTTGACGCGTCGGTCTTTGATGGCGGTGGCGCGCGCCGCTGCCTTGAACTTTGCGAGTTCCGCTTTGGTCGCAACGGACTTCAATTGGTCTTTCTCAAAGGCCGTTAGGACTTCGAGTTCGTAGTCATCAATCTTCGGCATCGGGTTCACCTCGATTCAGATAGTCTCGGGTCGCCTTGCGACTCGGGATCACTGTCTTGAGGAAGAAATAATCCTCCTCTTCGACAAACGGCACCAAGTACGCATAGTTGTCGCATGCCACGACGAGAACACGTTGCTTGGGGTATTTCGCCGGGTTCGGGTGGGCCAAGATGTCCAGGAGCCCACCGCCCTCGATGGCGACAACAATACTTTCAAACGAAACGCCGCGCTCTGCTCGGAGCGTGTCGTTCTTCTCGGCACTCCAGCGAAATGGTTTCATCGCTGAATTTTATGCCGCTGTGTGCCTAATGTCACCAGGACTGCCGCCGCTGCTACTCGACCAGGTAGGAGACCGAATCCATGTGAGGCATTACAGCCTGAGGACGGAGGTTGAGGTGGCGCGACCGGCCATGCGCGAAACATTCGGGCAATCTATGCGGTTCTCGGTCATGAGATGTTTTTCAAGCCCAAACGGCTAATGCGTAAATGCAGGGAATAGGGCGTTGAGGCCGCTGGCGATGAATTCCACGGCGATGGAGGAGATGACCAGACCCATGACGCGGGTGATGATGTTCATGCCGGTCTTGCCCAACAGGGAAGCGATTTTGGGGGCCGCCAGCAAAGCCAATAAAACCAGCAGGGAAACCGTCCCCAGCACCAGCCCGACCAATAGAAAATGAGTCCAGGAATTTTCCTGGTGCGCGTAAACGATGGTCGTGCTGATGGCGCCGGGACCGCTCAGCAGGGGAATCGCCAGGGGAACGACGGCGACGGAATCCCTCTCGAAGGACTCGGCGTGTTCTTCGGGGGTATGCCGGGAGCCGTCATGGGTGGCGCGCAACATGGAAATTCCCATCAGCAGGACTAAAATTCCTCCTGCCACCCGGAAAGAAGGAATGCCGATGCCGAACAAGCGCAAGATCGACTCGCCGCAGGCAAAAGCCAGCACTAATACGATGCCCACCGAACTCGCGCAAATCCAGGCCGTGCGCCGCCGCTCCTGGAGCGAGCGATTTTCCGTCAAACTGAGGAAAATCGGGATGGCGCCGATGGGATTCACCACCGAAACCAGGCCGGCCAGCAATTTCAAATATTCATCCATAGATTACTTTAATCGGGTTAAACAGCCATGATCGGATCATTCGGTGCATTTAGACGCTGGTTGGGCTTATTCGCGCTATTGTTGCTTGCTTTAGGATGCCGGGAAAGTCGAGAATCCGTCTCTCCCTCGGTTTATCTGCTCAACCATGAGCAGTGGACGCCGACCCTGGTGCTGAATTTCGCCCAGGAAGTGGCCCCGCTGGATGCCGTGGGCAAGCCGCCCGAGCCTACGCCGCAACTGGACCCTCCGACGCAAGGTCAATGGCGTTGGCAAGATTCCTCGCGCCTGATCTTCCTGCCCAAGGACAAGACCTTCCAGCCGGGAACGCCGCTTAAGATCGCGTTGAAAGAAGTCCACTTGCGCGATGGCTATCGCCTCGCCAACCCGAGCCTATCCTACCAAACTCCGCCCCTGTCCATCGTCCGGCAGGAATGCCGTTTCAGGGATATTCCGGAAGCCCCGATAAGGCGCCGGTTGGAAGCCGTCGTGGAATTCAATTACCCGGTCGACAACCCTTCCTTTATGGCATCGATCGGCGAAAACCTTCCATTGCCCTTGTACGCCAGCGGTAAATCCCGCATCACCATCCTCTCCGATCCCATCGCGCGCCCGGATCGGGACGGGAATCTGAACTTCAACGTCAACCCCGGACCCATTCAACTGCGGGATCTCAATAACGCCGGTGCAACCAGCAACCTGGCCAAGAGCGCAGGCTGTCAATTGCCCATCCTGCGTAGCGCCTGGGACAAGCTGGAGGAACAGGCGCCGAAGCCGTCCAAGGTAACCGATATCGACGTGGGCCTGAATAACGGCAAGCTGAACGTCCGTTTGCAGGGTCGGGATCTGAAGGAATCGGCGAAAAAAGCTTCCGTAGGCCAGGAGGTGAAAAACGGTGTCACGATGAGCCCTGCCGTGGCAGGAATCTGGAATTACGGCGAATCGGCGAGCGGGGCGGATCTGATCTTCACGCCGGTCCATTCGGAAGATCTGAAGCCTGGAACCGGCTACGAAATCTCCGTCGCCACCGCTGCCTTTCCGCAACTGGTTTTCGACAAGCCCAAAATTTCCAAGACCTTCAAAGCTCAGCCGATGACGGGTTCGATCGGCAATGTCCGGCTCTACAGCGATCCCATCGATCCCAGGGTCAAACGCATCACGGCGACATTGAACTTCAGCTTTCCCCCGCAGAAGGATGGCCTGGCGGCGAAGACCTCCGTGCGCCTGCGCCTGGAGCCGGCCAAGTCTTTCGACGATAAGCGGGTGCAGTCCATTGCCTTCGAACTGGCCTATGACGACAAGAACCCGAATCTCGCCTACCTGAAAACCGCTCCCATCACTATCCCGGAGGAACCCGGTGAAGTGCGGGTGATCGTGGAAAAAGGATTGGTTTCCAGCCTGGGAGGCGAGCCCACGCTCGATGGCGCCGAGCGGAACTTCCCCATCCCCGGCGCGAGGGATTATCTGAAATTCACCGAAGCCACCAGCGAAAGCGCGGTCAAAGACAACGGCGACATCGAACGTTTGCTCATCCTGCACACCAGCCTAGCGCTGAAGGATGCGTCTTCGCTGCCCCAATCCGTCGAAGCCTACCTGTTGCCCGATTGCGGGGAAACGGCCCGGCCGGCTCCTTGCGAGGAGAAGAGCATCGAGCAATGGCAGACGGCCGAGCAGGTGGACGCGGATGTCTTGAAATCATCCAGCCGCATTCCGCTAGTCTGGCGGGAGTCCAGCGAGGGAGACAAGACCTTACACTATCTGAGTTTCTCGGCCTCGGAAAAACGCCAGTTGTTAATCAAGGTCAACAAGGGCGTCGAGAGCGCCGATGGATTCAAATTGGCCGAGGATGCCCGCTATCTGGTCGGCCTGGGCGAAAACCAGAAGGAGTTGAAGATACTCCACGACGGCGCCTTGCTCAGTCTCACCGGCTCGAAGAAACTCGGCGTGGCGGTGCGCGGCTTGGACAAGGTGCACGTCGAACTGCAGCGGGTGTTGCCGCACAACATGCACCATCTCGCCCAGTTTACCCGGGGCGAGTTCCAGAACCCCGAATTCAAACTTCCCATCGAACATTTCGCGGAAAAATTAAGCTACGACGAGACCTTGCCTGCGGGCAAGGAAATGGAGCGGCGCTATTTCGCCGTCGACTTCGCCCGCTTCGTCCGGGATAAGGGTTACCCGCCGCGCGGATTGTTCTTGCTCAAGGTCGCGGAGAAAAAACCACCGGCCACCGCTTGCCCATCCGATGAGTCGGCCAATACCGCAGATCAAGAAAACGCCGAGACGGGGGAAGCCGATCAGGAAGCGCCAACGGG
>JAQTSI010000319.1 GCA_028711365.1 Methylococcaceae bacterium | reverse complement strand
CTTGCCGAGTTCCTCGACCAACAGGTCCCGATGCTCGCCCTGGATTTCGATGACCCCATCCTTCAGCGTTCCACCGCTACCGCAGCGCGTTTTCAACTCCTTGGCCAAGGCTTTGAGGGCTTCTGCGGCCAGCGGCACGCCACTGATGACGGTGACGCCGGCGCCCTTGCGGCCTTGGGTTTCTCTCCCCACGCGGATGAACCCGTCGCCTTTGGGAGGAGGGGCAGCCGGCTGCTTGCGGCACCGGCAATCGGCTTTGGGTTTGCCGCATTCCGGGCACATCCGCCCTTGCCCGGTGGAGTAGACCAGGCCCATGGCCTAGGCTCGCTTATCGGGTTCGGCATCCTCGTCCGGCTCGTCGGTGTCCTCCTCTTCGCCGATGAGCAGTTGGGCGAGTTCCTCGGGCTCCACTTCCAGCCCCTCCAGGTCGGAGTTCCAATTGGGGCCCACCAGGATACCGTCTTCGGCCATGCCCACCAGCCAGTCCTCGATAAATTCGTCCAACTCCATGGCGACGGGAATGAACGACCCCCACTCGCCGACGCAATGTTCCTTGGCATAGGTTTCGTCGGACCAGAAAGGCATGACATCGGTTTCCTCGAATTCGGTCGAGTCCACCACCACCCAGCCGTCCTCCGATTGCAGGCCCCAGACCTGCCCGGACTCCTGGATATGTTCGATGAAACGTTGATAATTGGCGTCAAGGTCGGAGGTGAGTTTGATCATGGTCGTTCTCGAAAAAGACGAGCGCCGCCGATAGGCTTCGCTCAGGTAAGGATTCATCAGGCAAGCGCCAGTGGTGGCGACTGCCCGGACGGATAGAATTCTATTCCGAACTGTCCCCCAATCCCACTTTTCCCGCTCGAAAAATTTTCATGTGGCTTTTGACTCGGCTGCGCAACCGAAAAATCTTGCGCAACCACCTGCTCGCAACACCGCTCTGGGAGGAAATCCTGGCGAGCCATCCGATTCTGGCCGGTCTGAACGATGAGGAGGCGCACCGGCTGCGCGAGCTGACCACGCTGTTTCTCCATCACAAGATTTTCGAACCGGCGCAGGGCCTGCTATTGACCGAGCCCATGCGCGAGCGCATCGCCGTGCAATGCTGCCTGCCGGTGTTGAACCTGGGGCTGGACTGGTTGGACGGCTGGCGTACGGTGATCGTCTACCCGGGGGAATTCATCCGCCCACGCGAGCAATTCGACGCCATCGGCGTGATGCACCAATGGGATGAGATCGTCAGCGGGGAAGCCTGGCGGCTGGGCCCCATCATCCTGTCCTGGGCCGACATGGAGGCTTCGGGGCTGGGCGAGGGTTACAATGTGGCGATCCATGAAATCGCCCACAAGCTGGATCAGCTCAACGGCGAAGTGGACGGATTTCCTCCTTTGCACCGGACCATGCGAGCCCGATCCTGGACCTCGGCCTTCGAAGCGGCTTTCGAGGATTTCAAGCAGCGGTTGGAAACCGGCGCGGCAAGCTTCATCGACCCTTATGCCGCCGAGGAGCCGGGGGAGTTTTTCGCCGTGTTGAGCGAGCTGTTCTTCGAATGGCCTGATCGGGTCATGGCGCAATACCCGGATGTTTACCGACAACTGGCCGCATTCTATCGCCAGGACCCTCTGGCCCGGTTCATGGCGGCAGGGCAAGGCTAGAGGAGGGGATATAGCCGCGCCTATGCCGTATACTGGGAACCCTTGCATCGATTGAGGAGTTTTCCCTTGGAACTCAACTGGTCGACCTTCCTGCTGGAAATCGTCAATTTCCTGGTCCTGGTGTGGATCCTCAAGATCTTCCTCTATCGCCCGGTGTTGGAAACCCTAGCCCGCCGCCAGGCCGGCATCGATCAGACCCTGACCGACGCCCAGTCGATTCGAAACGAGGCGGAAGCGCTGAAGGTGCAATACGAAAGCCGACTGAGCCAATGGAGTGCGGAGCGGGAGGCGGGACGAGAAAACCTGCGCCGGGAAATCGCCGAGGAGCGCGAGCGTCTGTTGGCGATCCTGCAAGCCGAACTGGAGCGGGATAAGGAAAAAGCCCGCGTGCTGGAAGAAAAACTGCGAGCGGATTGCCTGCGCAAATACCAGGAAACCTGCCTGGAACAGGGCGTGCGCTTCGTCGCCAAATTGCTGTCCGATCTTTCCAGCCCGGAATTGGAAACCCGGTTGTTCGATCTGGCGCTGGCGCAAATGGAAAACCTGCCGGAAGATCGCATCAACGCCATCCGCCTGGCCTGCGAGGAAGCCCCCGAGGAAGCCAATGTGCTCACCGCCTACCCCTTGGATGGCGTTCGCCGGCAGAACCTGGCGGCAAAATTGGGGGTCCTGGTGGGCATGCCGGTCTCCTGCCGTTTCGACCAGGAGGCGGACCTGCTGGCGGGACTGCGCGTCACCTTGGGGCCCTGGGTATTCCATGCCAACCTGCGGGACGAGTTGAAAGCTTTCGCCGAACCGCCCCATGAACCCGGCTGAGCCTTTGGCGGCCTCGAATCTGCTGCAACGCCAGGCCGCCTGGCTGGAACAATATCGCCCCGGCCTTCGCGTCAGCGAGCAAGGCGCCGTGGTTTCGGTGGGCGACGGCATCGCCTGGATCTCGGGCCTGCCTTCGGCCGCCATGGACGAGGTGCTGCTGCTGGATGACGGCAGCCAGGCGATGGTGTTCGATCTCAACCAGGGCTTGTTAGGCGCCATCCTGTTGCACGACACCGAGAAACTCACCGCCGGCACCACCGTCCGCCGCGCCGGCCAGCCCTTGAGCATCGCCGTGGGCGACGGCTTGCTGGGGCGCATCGTCGATCCCTTAGGTGTCCCGCTGGATGGCCAACCGCCCATCCCCCACAATGGCCGCCAGAAACTGGAAGGCGACTCGCCCGCCATCGTCGCCCGCGATTTCGTCCACGAACCCCTCTATACCGGCATCAAGATCGTCGACGCCCTGATTCCCGTCGGCAAGGGCCAGCGCCAGCTCATCATCGGCGATGAAGGGCTGGGCCGCAGCGCGCTGGGGCTGGATACCGTCATCCATCAGCGCGGCAAGGACGTATACTGCGTCTATGTGCTCATCGGCCAGAAACGCTCCACCGTGGTCAACACCATCCAGATCTTGCGCGAACATGGCGCGCTGGAATACACCTGCATCGTCGTCGCCGAGGCCAGCGCCCTGCCGGGCTTGAAGCACCTGGCCCCCTATGCCGGCTGCGCCATCGCCGAATACTGGATGGAGCGCGGCCGCGACACCCTGGTAGTGTATGACGATCTATCCACCCACGCCCGCACCTACCGCGAACTGTCCTTGCTATTGCGCCGCCCGCCGGGGCGCGAAGCCTATCCCGGCGACATCTTCTCGGTTCACGCGGGGCTGCTGGAACGCTCCACCTGCCTGAACGCCGCCCATGGCGGCGGCAGCATGACCGCCCTGCCCATCGTGGAGACCCAGCAGGGCGACATCGCCAGCTATATCCCCACCAATCTGATCTCCATCACCGACGGCCAGATCTATCTGGACGCCGACCTGTTCGCCGGCGGCTTCCGCCCGGCCATCGACATCGCCCGTTCCGTTTCCCGCATCGGCGGCCGCGCCCAGCACCCCGCCATCAAAGCCGAAGCCGGCCGCATGAAACTGGACTACCTCCAATTCCTGGAGCTGGAAATCTTCACCCGCTTCGGCACCCGGCTGGATGCCGCCATGGAAAAACCTCTGCGCCGGGGCAAGTTGCTGCGGGAAATACTCAAACAGGATCGCCTCTCGCCTTTGCCAATCGAATGCCAGATGGCCTGGCTGGTCGCTTTCAATGACGGGCTGTTCGACGAGTTGGAGCCGGAACGGGTGGGCGAAGCGCTGGAGCGGCTGAACCTGTGGGCAATGGAATATCAGCCCAGCCTGGAAATGGGCCGGGAGGAGTGGAGCCGGGGCGTGGCCGATTGGCTGGGAAAAGCCGAACAAACGGCCTGACTCAGTCCACCCGCCGCAACAGATCATCCAGCCAGCGGGTCGGCAAGATCCACTTCAGGGCCGCGAACAGATAGGTGGGAAAGGTGACGTAATAACGCGCCTTGGGCCGTTTGGCCTCTAGCGACTGGATCAGCTTGTGCAAAACCGCATCGGGCCCCAGGGTAAACGGCGCCGCCGGGCCGACTTTTTTCAACCGGGCTTCCATGGCCAGATATTTATTGCGGTGGTAACTGGTTTCCGGGTCGATGTTTTCCTTGTACTTGGCATAGGCGTTTTCGCGGAAGTGGCTGAGGATGGGGCCGGGCTCGATCAGCGAAACATAGACTCCACTGCCGAGCAATTCCAGCCTCAGCGTGTCGGCCAGCCCTTCCAGCGCAAACTTGCTGGCGTTATAGGCGCCGCGGTAGGCCATGGCGGCGAAACCCAGCACCGAACTGTTGATGATGATCCGCCCTTCTCCCTGTCCGCGCAGGATCGGGAGGATCAGATTGGTCAATTCCAAGGTTCCGAACACATTGGTCTCGAACTGTTCGCGCAGCACCGCCCGGCTCAGATCCTCCACCGCGCCGGGCTGGCCGAAACCGGCATTGTTGAACAAGGCATACAGTCTGCCATCGGTGGCCTCCAGCACGGCCTCGACGGCGTTTCGCAGGGAAGCGGTATCGTCCAGATCCAGCCGATAGGATTCAAAGCCCCGCTCTTGCAGGCGCTGCACGTCCTCGACCTTGCGCGCCGTGGCGAACACCCGGTAACCGCGCGCCTTCAAACCCTCCGCGCAGCACAGCCCGATGCCGGAAGAACACCCCGTGATCAATACCGCTTTGCCGTTCATCAAACGCCTCGATGTTGATAATGAAGGGAAAAGCATAACCGCTTCGCCTGACCGCGCCAAATTTTTCCCAAAATCCAAGGTGCAGGGCAAAATAATGCCCAAAAATCGGCGTCTAGCAATCGTTGCTAGAGATCCCGCAGCCACAGCTAGACGTCTGGCAATCATGGTTAGAGATTCTGCAGCCATTGCCAGAGATTCTGCAATCACTGCCAGAGATTTAGCAATGACGGCGAGAGGTTTAGTAATGGCTGCTAGGGGTCTGGCAGCCATTGCTAAAATTCTGTGACGACTGCTAGATGTCTGGCAGTCGTTGCTAGAGATCCCGCAGTCATTGCTAGAGGTCTGGCAATGGCCGCTAGAGTTCCTTCAATGGCTGCCAGAACCCATAGTTTGGAACCCTCCCTTCGGATTTCGACGCATGGGTAAGGGATGTTGGGAGAATCC
>JAQTSI010000318.1 GCA_028711365.1 Methylococcaceae bacterium | reverse complement strand
AGAGATCAAACCCCGGTGAGTCCCCCGGCAAAGCCGGGGGCTTACCTCAATGAGTTACGGCGGCGAGTGGGAGACGGTGCCGGCAGATGTTAAAGCATCTCTCTCCGCGGATGCCACCGCGCCGGCGGATAGTTCGGGCGATGCGGTAGCCTCCTTCGCGGAAGGCGCGCCAACGCCGGATAGTGTAGATAAGTTCGCGGCGCGGCTGGGCACGCAGGCTGACCCGCTGATCGGCAAGTGGCTGGACCCGATGCGCAAGCTGTTGGCGGAATCCGCCGATCTGGCGGAGGTGGAAGGCAAACTGGCCGGGCTGTATGAAGATATGGATGCGCGCGATTTGGGTGAGTTGCTGGCCCAGGCGTTCGCGGCGGCGGAATTGGCGGGACGGTATGAACTGAAAAACAATATCGGCCTAAACGATGGCCGAGGTTGATTACGGCACGCTGCCCTTCGATGAGGCGATCCGGTTTTTTCTGGATAAGGCGCTGATCCCTACCGAACGCTGGACCGACATTTGGAAGGAGGCTCATGATTGTGGATTCATGGTGGCCGGGGCGATGAAGGCGGAGTTGCTGGCCGATCTGAAAGCCGCCGTGGCCAAGGCGAGAATGCAAGGCACCACGCTGAAGCAATTCGTACAAGACTTCGAAGCCATCGTGGCCCAGCATGGCTGGACTGGCTGGACCGGAGAAGGCTCGCAGGCGGGTCGCGCTTGGCGGGCCAATGTCATCTATGAGACCAATCTACGAACGTCGTATCAGGCTGGGCGCTGGGCACAGGTACAGAGGGTCAAAGCGCGTAGGCCGTATCTGATCTATCGGCATTCCGACGCGTCGGTGCATCCTCGTCCGCTGCATCTGTCCTGGGACGGACTGGTGGTGGAGGTGGGCTCGGATTGGGTGAAATCCCATTGGCCGCCCAATGGCTGGGGCTGCAAATGCCGGATGTTTTCGCTGAGCGAGCGCGATCTGCGCCAGATGGGTAAGTTGGGGCCAGATACGCCGCCTGATGATGGCACCTACGAATGGGCCGACAAGGTGACCGGCGAAGTGCACACGGTGCCAAATGGCATCGACGCGGGATGGGATTATGCGCCGGGAGCGTCACGAACGGATTTGCTGAAGAAGGATTTGGAGCGGAAGGCTGCCAAGTTTCCGGATGAGATCGGAAAGCCATTGAAGGCGGATTTAGACCGGCTTGGGATGCCGGATTTGCTGTCTATCTTGTCCGTCGTTGAATCCGAAATTGTGCTCAACGCGGTCGAACAGACCGTGGTACTGAACGCAGACGGCAAGGTGTTGTTACGGAAGTCCGGCGACGCGAATTCGGTCGGTTTCACACCAGATGAGTTGCCGCTGCTGGCGGATGCGACGGTGACTCACAATCATCCGGTGGTGTCGTCTTTTTCACCCAAGGATTTGCAATTGCTGATTAACCACGACTTGCTCGAACTTCGCGCAGTCGATGAAAAATTTCTTTATACGCTCGAGCGCGTGGTGGATTCGCTCTCACCATCCGATAAAACGGCCTTGTTGCAACATATCGATGATCTGGAGGCTGCGGGCTGGAGTGACGCCTTGGCCAAGCTGATGCGTGGGGAGATTACCGAGGCGGAATTGCGCGAGAACCTCTATCATTGGATCTGGTCGGGTATGGATTCCAATTTGCTGATCTATCACCGCCAATCGAGATGAAGCATGAAGGATGAGAACGCCATAACACTGGACGGGAGTGATTTTTTCGACCCCTTTTCACGGATATGCTCCCTCTGCGTGCATAAGGAGCTGTCGTATCGGCATGTCTGCAAGGCGTTCCCTAATGGCATTCCACGCGACATCTGGTCCGGCAAGAACGATCATTCCAAGCCCTATCCCGGCGATGGGGGCATCTTGTTCGAACGCCGGGAGGCTTAAATGGCCGGATCGTTTCTTCAAATCCAGTACGATGACCACTTGGTGCTCGATGCTTTGCGCAGGTTGTCCGCCAGCGCCGCCAACCTGGAGCCGGCATTCGAGGACATCGGCGAGGCGTTGCTGCTTTCTCATGCCAACCGCTGGCGGCAGATGGTGGACGCCGACGGCAACCCATGGCACCCGTTATCCGAGGCGTACCGGCAAGAGAAGCCGAAGAACAAGGATAAGATTCTGGTGTTGGACGGCTATCTGGAGCGGCTGCATTATGACGCTACGCCGGATGGACTGAAGCTGGGAACGGATCGTATCTATGGCGCAGTGCAACAATTCGGCGCTAAGAAGGGGGAATTCGGCGTGACTTCCCATGGTGTACCGATCCCTTGGGGCGACATCCCCGCCCGGCCGTTTTTGGGCGTGTCAGAGGACGATAAGCGGGAGATATTGGACATTCTATCTGAACATTTAATGGGTAGTTTTCGGTGAAAAACGCGGTCCATGCGGTAGATTTTCGCAGTCTATCCAAGACAAGATGGTGTTCGATCAGCGATGCGCAGGAGCTAATGGAAACCGATTTTCCGTTTCGTTTTGTTTCCTTTCATCCTGTTTCATCCCATTTATCGCGCGTTTGCCCATTCATTTATCTCGCTCGTTCTCAGGTAACGGCCTTCTCTGCGTCTGCCTGGCGCTTGCGTTCCCCATGCCCGTGGAGATGAACCGGCAAATTGAAAGTGATAGTACCTTGAAATGCGCCACTGCGCTTTTCAATCAATCGGCTGAGTAAGTTTTTTGGAAAATTCATTTGTTACTTCCCCATAAAAGTCCAAAACCTAGGCCAAGACAGGGGGAAGTTCAAGGGAACGTTGGGCATCAAGCGAGTGGGGCGTCAAGCGAGTTGCTTGGTTGTGAACTATGGTTTATATTTAAGCCATGATCGAAATCATCCAAAGTGAAACCTTCAAGCGCTGGCTATCCCACCTAGGAGACCGGCAGGCGAGAGCGCGCATTCAGACACGCCTGGATCGGATGGAGGAAGGCCATTTCGACGATGCCGAACCGGTCGGCGAGGGTATCAGCGAGGCGCGCATTCACTTCGGCCCTGGCTACCGACTGTACTTCATGCGGCGTGGTCCGTAGTTGGTGGCCTTGCTGTGCGGCGGCGACAAATCGAGCCAGCCGCGCGATATTCAACAGGCGAAAATCATCGCCAAAGACTGGAAGGATTGAACCGGCATGACCGAAACCTTTACTCGTTACGATTCCGCCGAATACCTCAAAACCGAGGCAGACATTGCCGCCTATTTCGAGGCGGCGCTTGAACTGGCGCAAGCAGAAGACGACCCGGCATTCCTGTTGAAAGCCGTTGGCGTCATCGCCAGGACGCGCAATATGTCGCAGCTCGCCAAGGATATCGGCATCAGCCGCGAGGGCTTGTACAAAGCGCTGTCTAGCGAGGGAAACCCGAGTTTTTTCACCGTCATGAAAATGGTGAAGGCGTTAGGGCTGCATCTGCACGCCGGAACGACATAGGTTGTAAATGTGCTGCCGGGTATCGTTGAGCGGCACGCCCTGGCGCAATTTGAGCGCGGCCATGGCATCGCCCCAAGGGGTTTGTCCACGGATTATCGTCTGCTGGATATTCGAGACCAATTTTGAGCCAATATCGACCATCGCCGGGCGCAAGTCGGATGCCGAGCGCCGCAATTGGTCCAGCGCCTCCCGCACGGCGCGGTCGTCGAATTGGATGGTAATCATGGAGGTCAAGCGGCCTTTTGGCTCTTTTTCAGAAGGTCCTCAGGCGTAAATCCGGACAATCCTATATCACCGGATTCGATGCCGGCTGCAGCGCACTGGGATAACAAGGTCGAGAGCGCCTCATAGTATCCCATTAGCCTACCCTCATCGAAGGCGGAATTTGACTCAACCTGTTCCGCGGAATCCTTCAATGACATTGCGACTTCTTCTAAAACGACCATTGCGTCAATCTGTTTGTTCATGGTTTTCTCTCCGACAAAATGCCTTTCAGGACGTTGATCTGCTGCTGAAAGTTTAGTATTTCTTTGGGCCAATAGCGATTGATGAGGCCGTCGCGTTGCTGGGGCGAAACGTCGGGGTCAATATATTGATCGGGGTTGTTTATTTTGTTCTGATGCAGATCGATTTGTTCCTGTAATGAGCGAATGGATTTCTCGATTTCCTCAGTGCGCTTGTCTTTCCATTTTCGATAGAAGCCGCCATGGCGTTCCCCCGCCTTCGCGTTCTCGTAGTCGATGATTTTCATGTCGTTTTTCAATAGAGTTGTTCCCGCTGTTAGCTTTATATAAATCAAACTGATAACGAAATTTTGACAGCATTCGCAAGCGTTTTTTTGCTCCTTATGAAGCTCAAAGAAGCCGAGAAGGCTTGATTTTCAAGGGCTGCACGCCGGGAACAACTCTAATAGATAGATCAGCGCTGAGAATAGCAGAGGGCTGATCTGGCCGCGCCGCTAGAGAATGGGTACATCCCATCCATCGAGAAATTCTGTGTCTGAATTCGGATTGTTCATCTTATGCGATGTCGAATCGGGGTTCATCCGCACGACTATTGAGTGCCCACCGTCTTTATCATCACGATCCGGAGAAAGCCATGAAATACCTATGTCTGGTCTACAGCGACGAAGAAAACCTGCATTCCCAAGCCGAAAGTCCCAGGGATGAGGAATGCCTGGCCTACGCCGACTCGCTCAACAAAAGCGGGCACCTGATTGCCGCGGAGGCGCTGGAATCCGTGCAGACCGCCACCACCTTGCGGGTCCGCCACGGCAAACTTTCCGTCACCGACGGCCCCTATGCCGAAACCAAGGAGCAACTGGCGGGATTCTTCCTGATCGACGCCAGGGATTTGAACGAGGCCATCCAGATTGCCGCGAAGATTCCCCCGGCGCGAGTGGGCAGCATCGAGGTGCGGCCGGTCAGGCAGTTGAACCCATGACTTAAATTGAAGCACGGCAGCCGATTCATGGGCTGCCGGTCCACGGCATATCCGCCGAAACCTGAGAGGAGAAAGCGATGAAATACCTGTGCCTGGCGTACGAAGCGGAAGAAAAGCTCGATGCGCTGTTCGCAAGTGAATGGGATTCCTTGCGCCGCGAGACTCTCGACTATGTCGAGGAACTTCGCCAAAACGGCCGCCTGATCGCCGCCCACGCCCTGCAGACCGTCCGTACCGCCTCGACGGTGCGTGTCCGAAGCGGCCAGTTATCGGTGACGGACGGACCTTTTGCCGAGACGAAGGAAACATTGGGCGGTTTCTTCCTGATCGAAGCCATGGATTGGGAAGAGGCGGTCCAGATCGCATCGCGCT
>JAQTSI010000317.1 GCA_028711365.1 Methylococcaceae bacterium | reverse complement strand
ACACCGCCCGTCTCTGGCCGTTCCACGACGAAGACTAGGCAGGGCGAGTGTTGAGGCACGCGCTCCGCGGCCAGGTAGGCTTCGGGATAATAACGCAGGATCTCCCACAATACACCCTCTTGAGCCGAGGATGGCAACAGGCAGATCTGTCCCCTGAGCATGGCCGCCAACAGAGTCAGACAAAACAGGTAACGATCCTCGCACAAGTTGAACAGATAGGGCCGATCCGGCAAGGCTTCCGCAAGCGCCCGCGCATCGGACCATAGCCTCCCCCGGCTTTGCAGTTCACCCCCATGAAAAGCGAAAGGCGCCTGGCTTTCGCATTGACCGACATCGGTTTCATGCCGCTTTTTCTGAATCCGTGTCATTTCCTGCATCAGCTTAAAATCGCACCCTCTACACTCAAAGACTTCGGGGCCGCGGCTATGCCATTCAGCCCCTATCGCTCCCAATTTTAACAGTACGATCGACGAAAATGGATACAGATGTATTGATTATCGGCGCGGGGCCCTCCGGCGCCTTGGCGGCCTGCCTGTTGGCGGAACTCGGCCATCAAACCCTGATCCTGGAAAAAGAACAGTTTCCGCGCTTTTCCATCGGCGAGAGCCTGCTGCCGCAATGTATGGAATTCATGGAGCGGGCGGGCGTGTTGGACCGGATAGCGGAAGAAGGCTTCCAGCTCAAAAACGGGGCGGCGTTTTCCCACGCGGGAAAACTGACCGAATTCGATTTTTCCCAACAATACACTTCGGGATGGAACAGCACCTACCAGGTGCCCCGCGCTCATTTCGACAAGGTATTGGCCGATGCCGCCGAGAACCGCGGGATACCCATCCATTACCGGCACAGGATAATCTCGGCCGATTTCGGCGTCCCCGGAATGGCACGCCTGACCAGCGTCGATCCTCATGGCGAACAGCAGGATTGGACCGCGTCTTGGGTACTGGACGCCAGCGGGTTCGGCCGGGTATTGCCCCGCCTCCTCGATCTGGAAACCCCTTCCTCCCTTCCCCCCAGACTGGCGCTTTTCACCCATGTCGAAGATCGCATTCCTTCTACCGGGGATTATGATCGCGACAAGATCCTCATCGCCATCCATCCCCATCACCCTGAAATCTGGTACTGGCTGATTCCTTTCAGCAATGGCAGAAGTTCCCTCGGCGTGGTGGTGCCGCAAGGTTTTCTGCCAACCACCGAAGACGATCTGACTGCCTTGCTGCGCGATCTGGCGATGGAAGAGCCGAGGCTTCGGGAATTGCTGCAACAGGCTCGCTTCGACACCCCCGCCCGAACCATCGGCGGCTACTCGGCCAATGTCAAACGCTTATCTGGCGAAGGCTATGTGCTGCTGGGCAATGCCGGCGAATTTCTCGATCCGGTATTTTCCTCCGGCGTCACCATCGCCATGAAATCCGCCACCCTGGCGGTTCCACTGGTGGATAGGCAACTTCGGGGAGAGCCTGTGGATTGGGCAAAAGAATACGAACAGCCCCTGCGGCGGGGAATCGAGGTATTCAGAGCCTATGTCGATGCCTGGTACGACGGAAGTTTTCAGCGGGTCATTTTCGACTCGCGCCAATTGGCCGGCATCAAAGCCATGATCTGTTCGATTCTCGCCGGTTATGCCTGGGATGAAACCAATCCCATGAGCCAGCGTTGCGAACAGAGGCTGAAAGCCCTCGCGGAATTATGCCTACCTATCTGAATGATCTGGGCATCGTCTGTGCTTTGGGCGATGGCAAATCCTCCGTATTGACCGGCTTGCTGGGAGGCCGACGCCCGCAGCCGACTTCATCGGCCTGGCTGAATTCGAAACAGACCGCCCTGCAAGTCGCAACCGAATTGCCCGACTTTCCCGCGCACTTGGGGGACTACGATTGCCGCAACAACCGGCTGCTGCTGGCGGCCCTGCAGCAGATCGAACCCTCGATCAGGCGCCTCATGGAACATTATGGCCCAAAGCGGACAGGCATCGTCATCGGCACCAGCACATCCGGGATTGCCGAAGGCGAGCAGGCCGTCGCCATGCTGCGCAAGACCGGGCGCATGCCGCCAGCCTATCATTACAAGCAGCAGGAATTGGGAGGAGCGGCGGAGTTTCTGGCGCTGCATTTGAAGAGCCGGGGACCTGCCTTCACCCTGTCCAGCACTTGCTCCTCCAGCGCCAATGCGCTGGCCTCGGCCCGGAGGCTGCTGCGTCTGGGGATTTGCGACCTGGTGCTCACCGGCGGGGCCGATGCCCTATGCCGCACCACGCTGGAAGGATTCGCCGCCCTGGATACGGTCAGCAGCACCCGCTGCAACCCGTTCAGCCAGAACCGGGACGGCATCACCATCGGCGAAGGCGCCGCCTTGTTCGTGATGAGCCGGGAACCTGCCCCGCTCGCCTTGCTGGGGGTGGGCGCCAGTTCCGACGCCTACCACATCTGTGCGCCCAGTCCGGACGGCGCCGGCGCCTTCGCTGCGATGCAAGCCGCCTTGGCGGACGCCCGTCTGTCCCCCGACCGCGTGGATTACCTCAACCTGCATGGTACGGGAACCCGGCAGAACGACGCCATGGAAGCCCAAGCCGTGGCGCGCCTATTCGGGACTCGCACGCCCTGCGGATCGAGCAAAGCCGCCACCGGCCATTGCCTGGGAGCGGCAGGCGCCATCGAAGCGGGTTTGTGCTGGTTAATATTATCCGAATTCAACCGGGAAAGACGCCTGCCCCCCCACCTGTGGGATGGAGTAGCCGATCCGGGTTTGCCTGCGCTTGCATTTGTCAAGCTGGAAAATGTATCGGCGAAACCACTACAATACTGCTTCAGCAATTCCTTCGCCTTCGGTGGCAACAATGTGTCCTTGGTCATCGGCCACCCCTGAACCCCTCGCTTTCACGCCCTACCCCGTCGGAGAACTATTGCCTCACGCAGGAAACATGATTTTACTGGACAAGCTGGTGGAGGTCGGCGAGCAACATATCGTCACCGAACTGACCGTGCGCGACGACGGTCTGTTTTCCGATCCCGAGCATAAGGTGCCGGCTTGGGTGGGCATGGAATATATGGCGCAAACGGTAGCCGCATTCTCCGGCTATCACCGCAAGCAACGGGGCCTGGGCATCGAATTGGGCTTCTTGTTGGGAACGCGGTATTACGAATCTTCCGTGGACCGTTTCGATTGTGGCGCTCAGTTGCGGGTACGCGCCGAAAAAATCATGGAGGGCGCCAACGATATGTCGGTGTTCGACTGCCAAATCGAGGGGGAACAGGTCCATGCAGCCTCGAAACTGAATCTGTTGTTACCGAAGGATGCCGGCCTTTATCTGGCGGGAAAGGGCTTATGAGCGGGCCTAGCGTACTGGTGACCGGCTCCAGCCGCGGCATCGGCAGGGCGATAGCCTTGCGCTTGGCCAAAGACGGCTATGATGTCGCGCTGCATTGCCGGGAACGCCGCACCGACGCCGAACAGGTCCAACAGGAAATCCTCCGCTTGGGCGTAAGCTGCCGAATCCTGCAATTCGATCTGCTCGACCGTGAAGCGACCCATGACACCCTGGACGGGGACATGCAGGAGCATGGCGCTTATTACGGCGTGGTCTGCAATGCCGGATTGGCGAGGGACAATGCCTTCCCGGCCTTGAGCGGAGAGGACTGGGATCTGGTCCTGCACAGCAATCTGGACGGCTTTTATAATGTCCTCAATCCCATCGTCATGCCCATGATCCAGCGCCGAAAACCCGGCCGCATCGTCACCTTGTCTTCCGTCTCGGGGCTCATCGGCAATCGCGGCCAGGTGAACTATAGCGCGGCCAAAGCCGGCATCATCGGCGCCACCAAGGCCCTGGCGGTGGAATTGGCGAAACGCAAAATCACCGTCAATTGCGTGGCCCCCGGGCTGATCGAGACCGACATGCTGGAGAATCTGACCGTGAAGGAAATCATCCCAACCATCCCCGCGCGCCGGCTGGGAACCCCACAAGAGGTCGCCGCCCTGGTGGCTTTTCTGATGTCCGAGGAAGCCGGCTATATCACCCGGCAGGTCATTTCGGTCAATGGGGGAATCTGCTGATGAAACGCGTGGTGGTCACCGGCATGGCGGGGATTTCTCCCATCGGCAATGACTGGAAGAGCATGCGGGAAAGTCTGCGACTAGGACGATCCGGCATCAAGCGCATGGAAGGATGGGACCGCTATTCCGGGCTGATCACCCGGCTGGGGGCGCCGGCGGCGGAGTTCATCCTGCCCGATCATTACACCCGCAAGAATACCCGCAGCATGGGGAGGGTCTCCCTATTGGCGACGCGCGCTACCGAACTGGCTCTGGAAGATGCCGGCCTGCTCGGCGATCCCGTCGTGAACGGCGGGCGCACCGGCGTCGCCTACGGTTCTTCCATCGGCTCCACCCCCGCGGTCGCCGACTACGGCTACATGCTGCTCAACCATGACATCGGCAATCTCAACGCCAACACTTACATCAAGATGATGGGCCATACCACCGCGGTCAATGTGGGCCTGTTTTTCAAGACCCAAGGCCGCCTGATCCCCGCCGTCAGCGCCTGCACCTCGGGCAGTCAGGGCATCGGTTTCGCTTATGAGGCCATCAAATTCGGCCTGCAGGACGTGATGCTCGCGGGAGGGGCGGAAGAACTGTGCCCCAGCCAAGCCGCCATGTTCGACACCTTGTATGCCACCAGCACCCGCAACGATGAACCGCATCTGACTCCGCGGCCGTTCGACCGCGATCGCGACGGACTGGTCGTCGGCGAAGGCGCTTGCACCTTCGTGCTGGAAGCACTGGAGCATGCCTTGGCCAGGGGAGCCAGAATCCATGCGGAAGTGATGGGCTTCGCCACCAATACCGACGGCGTCCACATCACCCAGCCCAACGCCGCCACCATGAAAGTCGCCATGCAGCTAGCTTTGCAGGATGCCGGCATCTCCCCTGCCGAAATCGGTTATGTCAGCGCCCATGCCACCGCCACCGAACAGGGCGATATCGCCGAAAGCCAGGCCACCGCCTCGGTCATGGGCGCCAAACCCACCAGCAGCATGAAAAGTTATACCGGCCATACCCTGGGCGCCTGCGGGGCACTGGAAGCGATGGCCGCCATCCACATGATGCGGGAAGGCTGGTTTCATCCCACCCTCAACCTCGATCATGTCGACCCGCGCTGCGCGGAACTGGATTACATCTGCGGGGACATGCGGCCCATCGACACCGAATATGTCATGAGCAACAATTTCGCTTTTGGCGGCATCAACACTTCCCTGATT
>JAQTSI010000316.1 GCA_028711365.1 Methylococcaceae bacterium | reverse complement strand
CATCATCTAACCAATCGAAGTTCATGACAAGCCTCGCAAGATTTTTCCAATAACCTATATAATCACATGAGACAAATATTTATGCAAAAAGTTTCTGTGTATCTTAATTAATTCTGGCATCTATATAAAGCGGAGTGCTCGGTGGTTTGGCAGTGCATCTGTTATGGCGTCAAGCTAACGTAATAAGCGTTCCGCTCTTTGGTGCTCATCCGGTAGGTTTCCAAAAGCTGGCGCTCCAGGATGAGCTGCTCCAGTAGATGGCCTTGAGTGACATCCTGGTGCTTCGCCAGTCTCGTCAATGCGAGCTTGGCTTGGTGGTCGATCAACAGGTTCAAACGCGATCTGTCTTTCAAATGGCTCTTTCGAAAAGCGGCTTGTCGTGCGGATGAACTCATGGTGTTTGCCCTAGCGTGAAACATTGCGTGAACATGCTTTCGTTACCATGTAACGTGCAGAAGCCTGCGTGGAAATGGCTTGCTTTTCCAATGGTTCGACTTTTGTAACGAATTGTTTTATATGGTTTTATTCTGGTTCTCGGTGCGTACTTACTGCGCAGAAATTAACCGGAGTGCTCTTGCACCACAATAGTTGAGGCATTCTCGAATAGTCCCGTCAATCACTAATGCACAGTCTTCAAATTGAAGCAACTGTTGCGACTTCCGGAATGTGTCAATGACTCTGAGACACCAAAGTGGGTTTATTTAGTGTCTAATCGTTGTGTATTGATGGGGTGTTGTTCTCCTGATCGGTGTTAGGCGGATTGATCCAAACGGCGGTGGGCAGGCTAGGCGGTTGGGGGCATTTGCCTTTGCCTTTGAAGCGTTTGGGGTTGGCAAGAAAGGCGGCCTCCAAGGTTGCGGCGCGTTTTTGATATACCGTGTCGGCCAGGCCGAAGTGAACGGTAGCCGGGGTCATGAAACCGATGCCCGAGTGGCAATGGGATTGGTTGTACCAATGGAAGAACTGTTGGCAATGGTTGCGGGCATCCTCGATGCAGCCGAAGCGGGCCGGGAAATCGGGCCGATACTTCAGGGTTTTGAACTGGGCCTCGGAATAAGGGTTGTCATCCGAGACATAGGGCCGGCTATGGGTTTTGGCGACATCCAGATCGACTAGCAAGGCGGCGACCGGCTTGCTACGCATACTGGAGCCCCGATCGGCATGTAGCGTCAGCGTATTCGGCGGGATGTGGTGCTTGGCCACGGTCTCGGCGATCAACTGCTCGGCTAGTTCGGAGGTTTCCTGGGGGGCGACCCTCCAGCCGACGACATAGCGGCTGAAGATGTCGAGGATCACATAGAGGTGGAAACAGGTCCATTGGGCGGGGCCTTTGAGTTTCGTGATATCCCAGCTCCAGACCGGGTTGGGCGCGGTGGCCAGGAGTTCCGGCTTGGCATAGGCCGGATGAATCCGCTGGCGCCTGCGCTCCCCCGACTGGCCATCCGCCTCCAGAGCGCGGTACAGGGTGCGTACCGAACCGATGTACCGGCCCTCGTCGAGCAGGGTGGCGTAGACAAAATACGGCGAACAGTCGGCGAAGCGTTCGCTGTCGAGCTCGTCCAGTATCCGCTGCCGTTCCTGGGCCGAGAACGCCAATGGGGCTGGCGGCCGGGGTGCTGGCGTGACTGGGGCTGGTGTCAGTTGGCGCTGACGGGCGTCCTCGCGATAGATCGCGCTGCGGCTTAGATTCAGGGCGGCGCAAGCCGGGGCCAGGCCGACCTCCAAGGCCAATGGGTTGAGGGCTTGCATCAGGACCCCTCGCCCGGCATCTCGCCCGCTGGCAGTCCGAGCAAGGCGCAAAGTTTTTTTTGGACATCAATGGTGGTGAGGGCCTGGGCCAATTGGCGGCGCAGGCGGTCATTCTCGCTGGCAAGGTCGGCCACGCGACGATCCTCGGCTAGGGCGGGATCGGCCTTGCGTCCACGCTTTTGCGGTTCCAACGCGGCCCGCTCGTCAGCCGCACGCTGTTTGCGCCAAGTGGCCAGATGAGAGGAGTCAATGCCTTCTTTGCGCAGCAAAGCACCCATGTCACCCGGCTGAGTACAGCGATCGGCGGCCTCCAGAATGCGGCGCTTGTCGCTGCTGGAAAACCGCCGACGCTTGGCCGTGGCAATGACCTCCGGGTCGTGCTGTGCGCCCGAGGGCGCGTTTCCAGTCGCCCTACGGGCGTCTTCCAACGCGCCCTCGGGCGCAGATACCGGTGCTGTTTCCATCGTCTTTTCCTGCAATTCGATCATGATTCTGACCTACCGTTCTACTCTAATTTCCGAGGGGTAGGTGTCTCAGATCACATTGACACGGGGGGCTTCTTACCACCGTTGGTGTACCCAGCGCAAAGACCATCCGTTAACTCAGTTACTAACATCCCTTCTTGGGGGAGATTTCCTCGTTGCGCACCGGCCTAGCGCGTCACACTTGGGGCACCTTTTGTTATTACTGTAATGAAAGAAGGGGTGATTACCTTCCGACTCAAACATGAGAGAGGTTCGGTAAGCAGGATCAGCGAATAGCCCGCCGCCAATCGACGTATCCAGCTTATGGGTTGCAGCCTTGAAACAAGCATGACGAACTTTTTGATCCTCGGCAAGGGCCAAAAGACCCGTTTCACAGGTGAGAAACATTGCGCCCGGATTGTCGATTGCGAAGAGGATTAGTTTCAAATCTACGGGGTCTTTCTTGATTCGTTGCAGGTTCACAGCGCCTTTGTAAGTCCATAGAAAAATCGCAACCTGTTCGTCACTAATCCCATGATGGTTTAAGAGCTTAGGCAAGCCCTGACAATAATCCATCTTTAGCAGTTGCGGATGATCTGCTATCCCAGTGTTTCCATAGATCCATATAATAAGATCGACCAACTCACAATCCACGTCGATTTTGCTTAAGAGGGCGAGAAAATTAGTATCTAAGACAACAGGCTTCACTTCAGTCATTCTGCATTTCCCAGGCTTCAGCTATTTCGGCCCAAACTTCATCGGAAAAATTATCGCGTTCGGCGATAACTTTCTCTTTAAGCTGTCTTCCCTGAATCGCGATAAAATCGATAATGGAAGTAGCGCGACCAAAACCAGATGATACTGATTGGTCAACCACTCGGCGTATATCGGCATACCGCACTTTCGGATCACATAGTCTCAAATAGTCGTACAAGGAATTTGTAAGAACATCTGGGCCAGTGCGATGCTCGGCCAAGTATGCCGTTAGATCTTCAAGATTTGAAAAACGTCTTGCTAGTTGCTCGGACTCGGAAAAAGGAATGAGATATAGCTGCGCAAACTTATTAGCGATATATTCAGATTTTTCCTTATCATTAATAACATCTGAATAGAGGTTAGATGGTAGAACGTCGATGGGGATCTCTTGGTTCATGTGGAGGAGAAAGTGAGCCATTTCATGCAGCATCGAAAAATGAATCCGAATCGGTGGTTTGTCAGCGTTGATGCAAGCGAGAGCACGGTTCCCGACACTCATCAGAAAAGCGTCAAAGGCTTCGGAACCGGCATGAATAGGTAGAATCGGTAGACAGGCGGCTTGATAAAGTGCTTCCACTGTTGTATAGCGGGAACGTAGGTTTTCCACTAGGTTGCTGATCTCGGCCAGCAGCATGCCTATATCCCGGTGTTGGTCACAGAAGGCTAAAACCGGCAGACTTTTCGGTTTGGGTAGGAAATCAGCTATGAGGAGAAAAGCGTTTTCGATCCTAGCGGCCTTAGCCTGATCATTTGCTCCAGTGGCTCTATATTGAAGCCTTGGAGCGGCAAAATCAGGGGCAAGAAGCCGCATCAAGGCCAAAGATAGGGAGCTGCAAAGAGGTCGAAGCTCGTCGAACTGGATTTCCCTCGCTCCAGAAAGATAGCCTTCGACCCTATCCATGGACAGTCGCGACTTAGCCGCTAGGGAAGACGTAGTAAACCCTTTGCGAGCCATTTCTTGCTTCAATCGGCAGGCTATCGTGTCTCTTACTGCTGTATTCATGCCGTGAACTGTGGGACAAGAAGGAATTTCATAAATATCATAGCATTGTGCGCCAAGAAAAGTCCGGGCGCTCAGGAGCGCTCGCCGGAGGCGGGCGTGAAAGATAGTCATGGAACCCCGTGGGTCGAGTCCCACCCGGTAAAGGTTAGCCACCCACCGGAAGCGAGTTTTGCGTTCTGACCTGGCGACAGGCGGGGCGAAGCGTAAACAGCGAGTGTATAGGCCGCGTGATAGAGCCTCGAAATAGAGTACCCGGGAGCCGACGTTGTAATGCTGACGGAAGGCTGCACCGAAGCGCCGCAATGGCTTGGCGCAGAAGTCCCGGCGGGGTCCGAGAGCGGGGCATGTGCACAGGAGGGTTCCCCGGAAACTTGGGAGAGACTGCCGTCTCTATCGTGACATGGGTCTTCAAGGTGAGTCCGAACCCGAAATCACCGAGTCGGCCCGTGGCGCTGGCGGGACCGAGAAAAAAAATGCAGCGCAAACGGTAGTAGGCCGAGGCGAGGGCAAACCGAAGCCGAGGCTGAAGGACGGCAGTTGTCGGAGCGGCTGATAGTACCGATGAAGCCGGGGAATTCGCCCCACGAAGACCCGGTGGAGGGAAGCGGTCGTCGGTTATAGATGATCACTGGGAGGCCACACGATGAGTGCACAGGAACTCGATACCGTGTCAACGAAATGCCAGCGAATAGCGGAGCTGGCCCAACGCGATCCGGGGTGCTCGTTCACCTCGCTGGCGCATCACATCGATCTGGCGTGGCTCAAGCGCGCCTATTTGCGCACGCGCAAGGACGGCGCGGCGGGGGTTGATGGGGCGACGGCGAAGGATTACGAACAAGACCTGGAAGACAATCTGGGGAGGTTGCTGGAAGCGGCCAAATCGGGGAGCTACCACGCGCCGCCGGTCAAGCGGGTATGGATACCGAAAGGGGATGGCAAACAGCGTCCCATCGGTATTCCGACCTTCGAAGACAAAGTGTTGCAACGGGCGGTGGCGATGGTATTGGAGTCGGTGTTTGAACAGGACCCTTCGACAAGCTCAGGACAGGTTTCTCCGACAGTTCCTACGGGTTCCGCCCCGGTCGTTCGGCGCACCAAGCGCTGGATGCGGTCTGGCGGGAACTGAGCGCCAGCCAGGGTGGGTGGGTGTTGGAACTGGACATCGAAGCCTTCTTGTATGCTGCTTCATAATGCCCCCAGGTTCATGAGATCGGGTTAAATAGGTCGGGTTGGTTGTCTATCACTTTGATCCGCAGGCCTTTTCTGCGTCCCCGGCAGACGTGGACGGCTTCGAGT
>JAQTSI010000315.1 GCA_028711365.1 Methylococcaceae bacterium | reverse complement strand
CCATGTACAGGGCTGGTGCATTCGCCCTGAGAGCCCCGCCAACGGTCGGCTGGGGCTCAAGGGCGGTCTCCGCCTGTTGGCCGGCACCAAGGGCTTGCGCGAAGTCTATGGCCGGAGCCTCAAACCGTGTCTTTTTCGGAGTCGCCATTGTTTTCCCGCCCGATTATTGTTTCTGCCCGTATCCACTCATGCCGCCCGTGATCCCCGAGGCCAGCCCCGAGGCCAGCCCGCGCTTAAACGTCCCCCAGAAGGAGTTGGCGTCGTCTGCTTGCTTCGCCCGGGTGTAGTCGGCTGACATGCCATGCAGGGATTCGGCCATGCCCTGTGCGCCCTGGAGCGCTCGCCAGAACTCGTTGCGTGATTCCAGGTCAACCCCGGTTCGGGCATCGGAAATCTGCCGCAGATAGTCCCGGTTGAACTTGTTCATGTTGCGCCGCTTAAATCCGGTATTGGTCATGCCAAGGGCGGCAGCCTCCTTCCCGAGATCGGCGTCATACTGCCCCCTTGCCCCGGCCAGGGTTCCGATGACGCTCCCCCCGAGCTTGTTTTTGTAATCCTGTGAGAACCCCTGGTCCGCAATCATTTGCTCGTATTGCGGGGCCAGTAGATTTTTCATGTAATCCCGGTTCTTTTGCATGTACCCTGCATCGCTTCCCATTACTGCCCCCTAAATCTGCGACAACTTCCCGTTGACGTATTCGACAAATGCGTTGAATTTGTCGGTAAGCGCCTGAATTTGATCGACAAGGTTGGCAAGCTCGGCGTCCCTCTGCTCGGGAATGTCAACCCGGGGACGCCTGAAATCCGCCCTCAAGTCTTTGTCGCTGGTCGTGTCCATGGCTACTTCCCTATTGTCGGCCTTGCCCGGAACCCAAAAATAATCTTGTGAACCTTAAAGTGTTCCCCTGTAATGTTATTCGAGATTCGCAGTTTAATCATCTCAAAAACGTCCGAATCGCCGGCAAACCCTGAAATGATCTTCGGGTCGCAGGACACCCCGGGATATGCCACGGCAGCATGGGTCGTGGAGAATGTCCCCTTCACCGTGCTTGAGAAATCGGTGTATACCGTCGTCTGTAGCGTTATTGTGCTGTTGCCGGATGCCGGCTCGCCGCCAGCCCAAATCTGCGCCCAAGCCGCCTCCGTGAGAGACCTCGGCCACTGTGCGCCAGCCATGCGAGGGAGATTAAGCCAGGGGGTCTCGAAATAGGCCGATATGGCCGCGCTCGCCCCTGTCACGTTGTTCGTGTCGTTGTTCTCGACGGAATCCATCCCGGCGGCGGTAAACAGCCAGATATTCCCCACATCGTCTCCGCCGTATAGATACCGGCCCTTGCTTGCATCTTGGAGTTGTGCCAGATAGCGGCATCCGGAAACGGAATACATGGTGAACGCCCCTCCGGCTCCGTAGTCCCAAACAAGAATAGTGTCGTTCGCTCCATCGCCGGTTGCCTTCCGAACCCCGAACAGGAGCTTTTTGGCGAATCTGAAATTGGCACAGAACGCCCGAGACGGGTCGGCGTTGAGCGCCGCCTTGGAAAGTGCTGTATACGTCGGACGGATCGGCTCAGTCAATTCCTCGAAAACATTGCCCCCATAGCCGACATATATGCCGTCGTCCGCCATAACGACATAGCGCCGTTGGGCTGTTGTCATTCCCCCTTGGCCCGCAACCCCGTAATCATTATCCAGTGTCTTTATCAGGAAGTTTTCATCGTTCGTTCCAAGGCCGGAATGAATCGACCCGGACTTCCCTACGATGAGGGTATCCATGTACGGCAGTAACCCCTTTACTGGCTGGCCGTCTCGGCTTGCGGCCCGGGCGAATGAATTGATGTCCCATTGCCGATAAAACCCGGGGTAGGAAAGGCGCACCAAGTCTGGCAAACTCGCGTCTCCGGCAATCACAAGACTGGAGGCGTAAATCGCCAAGTACTTCCCGGAAGGCACGGAGTCGTACTGGTCCTCCACGATCGGCGTGGTCGCCTTGAGTGTGGTCTCGTCGCTTATCGTGAATAACTTGGTCCCCCACGCATAGGTGGTATTTGAGATCGTCCCCAGGAAGTAGAAGTCGGTCTCCCCGCCTTTCTGCATATACAGATTCATCTGCACGATGCTTCCAAGGGTGGAGGGCGAGCAGTAGGCCGCGTTTACTCCAATAGCATAGGTGCTGGCCGAGGTCTGGCTCGTTTTCCCCGTAGGAATCAGGTTGGACTCATTCCCGTACTTGTCAACATAGCTGTAGCGCAGCTCCCAATTCTGCACGCCCGTAAGCGAACCAAATGTCGTGAAGAATACGAGGGGGCCGGTTCCGGTGAACCCGGTTTCCCATCCAGACGGCGGCATCATTTGCAGGGCTTCCAGAAAGAATGAAGACAAGGTGCCATTGTACCCAATGATTTTTGGCTCTCCCGCGCATTCGTTTGTGACAATGCAGGCGCCGTTGTCCGATGACACGGCATAGTGGAGACAGTCCGTTACGGTGAACGTGGCATGGATAGCCGAGAAGCTCTCAGTGTATACCGCGCACGTCGTTCCCCGGGCAACAATGATGCGATGACTGTCCGACAGCGTGGAGAAGCCCTGCGCCGACTGAAAATCATACAGCAGATTTACCGGGCTGGATCCGTCACCCTGTAGCACGCTCTTGAATCCGCGGCGCTTGGAGATCACCCCGCCTTGCTCAAAGTCCACGTTCAGGCAGTCCTCGACCGACTTCGGGTTCTTGTCCGCAATCCCTATGCGGGTATCAAGCCCCTGCCATCCAGAAAGCTCTACGGTGAAGAACTCTGAGCCAGCCATTGACTACCCTTTCGCGATCGGCGCGACCTCCGCCCTCTTATCCACCAGCCCAATTTTCTGGAATGCCGCCTCTTTCGTTGCCAAGGCGAGGCTCTCTTTCAGCGTGGTCTCCACCCGATCTTTCCTTATCAGTTCATGGCAATACTTCCCGTCGAACGGGGGGAGGTGAGTCGTCGACTTCTCGTCAGAAGTTATCTCCCCGACGATTTCACCGTTGAGGATATGCAGGTAGGTTACTGGCATTCCGAACCCCCAAAGAATTTTTCCAACGATTCCAACGAGCCGGTACACGTTGTCTCCCAGAGGCGCATAAGCGGCGGCATTACCGGGGGCAACTGGCTCAGGTCAAGGTTTGGCTTTAACTGCTCAGACATTTGCGTTGCAATCCATGTATACATATCATCCTCCGTGTGTTCCACTATTGTAACATACTTCCTATAGAGTGATAGCCCATTTGAGGAAGCCCTCTGCGTTCTGGTCATTGACCAGCGCGTACGCCTTTTCCGCTGGCGTCGAGGGTGCGGCAGAGGTCTGATAGACGCCCGTCAATGGCCCCTCGCCACCGGAGATATTGAGGTCGTGAGCGGCATTGGTGAACAGTGCGCGGTCGGCATAGAGCCGGTTGATGATATCATCCTTGGCGGCGATGGTCATGTTGGGGCAAGTTTGCAGCCGGATATCGTCGATGGCTATCGCCGCCATTGCTGATGCGCCGCCAGTGATGAGAGATTGGGTTGTGGATACGGAAAAATTGATCATATTCGCAGTAAGGTCTGCTAGCGGTCCAGTTATCATGGATGGGGTGTTACGAATGGAAATAGAATGCATGGTAGCGGGAAAATCGGATGTCGCTCCCGTAATCAGAGACGCAGTGGCGTAGGCATAAAAGAGCTGCATGCTAGCCGGAAGATCAGCCAATGCAAACCGTAGCGAGAGCGTTGTATTCGAAGTAGATTTATGGGCATAAAGATGCGTCAACGCCAAAAACGGCTTCGGACTGAAGCTCGTCACCCCGGCGAGGTTGTTATCCCTGAGGTCAATTGCAGTAACCCGCCCACCCGCAACGGTCAGGCCGTACCAAGTGGCGCATTGCTTGTTCTCGAACCAGTTGGTGTGATTGATCCACGATGGGCCGCCGGTTTGGGTGTAGAGCTTGTAAAGCTCTGCGACCTCTTGCGGGGGGATGTCGTAGCCAGCGAACATCGGTCCCCGCGCAACGACCGGCGATTGCTGCCGCCCGCCAAGCCCGGTTCCGCCGATAACGCTCGCCCGTCTGTTTATGCGTTCGATTCCCATTACGCCGGCTGTCCTTCCCCGAAGTAAATCACGTTGATTTTCCCGGCTGTCACGGTGGAACTTGCGACCATCCGCATGCGATAGAGGTTGTCCCATCCCTCCACCGAATAGTCTACGTTGGTGTCCATCAGGAAGCCTCCGCCGACTCCGTTGGTGACGCTCAGGGTCCCATCGAAGCGGGCGCGAATCTGCGCGGTCTCGACTTGGACGAGGGCTTTCTGTGCATTCGCCGGTATGCTCGGCAGAGACGTGATTGTGTTTCCGATGGTGGTCCCGTAAACCTCGGCCAGCGGCTTCAAAACAAGGTAAGGATTCATGTTCGCTCCTATGAAATCGTCGGCAGAAACCCGACGCCGATTGTGTAATCCGTTGCCGGTCCGACCGGGACAGGGGTTGCATTTGTCGTGTAGCGCACGACCACGGTATCTCCGACCTGGGGCGCGACTCCAAGCGTGATCTCCATCCCGGACCGCGCAAAGCCGACCACGGTATTATTCACGATGGCGATGACAGACCCCGCGTCTGGCTCCCGGGAAAGCGTGAACAGCACGTTCGCTCCATTGACGAGCCCGCCCAGGCTGTCATTTGAGGTTTCGAGATATTCCTGAGTCGCCATGGTTTATTCCCAGCCCTCATCTTCCATGTATCCCCGGACGAACTTCGGTTCTTTCGACTGTCGGGTATTCACGGAGTTGATAAGCGATGTTTTCTGCCACTCCAACTTTGAGAGATAGTCACCGAGCCGTGCGTCGTTCTGCGCCCGAAGACCCTCGCAGACAGCCCATGTCACGATGAAATCGTAATGCTCCGGGGGCACTCCCTCCGGGTACGAACTCGGGAACATCATGTCTGGGATCATTCGGATGTAATCCATCCGGCATGCCATTTCCACGTCGGCGCCGGGCGAAAGGATAATCTCGTTTAACCCGACGAAGTCGTAGTAAAACGCGCTCCCGCCATTGGCGAAGGATCCGCCGGAGATAGCGGCCTCCTGGAAGCGCCGATCGGACTGGCTCATAAAGTAAAACTGCGTTGACTCCATGCCGACGGTCGTGATGCTCAGATTCCGGAGGGTTGCGAAGTCGGCCGGCAGGGTTATTGAGGACTTGTTCGGGGCCGTAGTCGCAGAGATCGTTACCGATGTCGTCGTCTCGAAGAAGTTTTCGTCGGCCTGAC
>JAQTSI010000035.1 GCA_028711365.1 Methylococcaceae bacterium | reverse complement strand
TTCCCGCGCCGCCGTTCGGTTTCCGCCCTTCCGCCTTATCCGCCATATTTCAACCCCACCTTGGTCAAATCTGCGCGCCCTTCACTTAGCTCCGCAACGCCGCCTGCTGCATTTGGAGCCGCGCCGTCCTGATAGCTCTTGCCTCTGAAGCCTGCTGTGCGCGCAATAGCCGATACTCGACGGCGGCATCCGCCCCGCGTGCATCGACATAGTTGTTAATGACGGTTGTCGGCCCCAGTGCGCGGCCTTGGCCGATAGGTACGATGGTCCCGGGCCGATCAGGTACGAACCATTCCGGGCCGCGCTCCCCAACAAGTGACAGCTCACCCATGGGTGGCCGTCCGCCTGTTTGGAACGCTCCATATCCTCCACCTCCGGCGGGGATGACTTCGCCTGCAACTCCCCCCAATCCACCGAAGAATGAACCGATAACACCTAAAAAGCCACTTGACCCAGAGAGCGATCCGGCAATCGACTTGAAAACGTAAGCCTTGATAATGGCCTCGGCGATGAGCACCAACAAGCTCTTCATCACATCCCCAAATCCCTTGCCATAGATAACCATCTGGGTGAAGGCCGAAGACATCTGGACGCCGAAACTCCGCGCCGCGTTCGACAGGTCCAGCATTCGCAACTGAGATTCATTCAGCAAGGGCGGCGCTTGGCTCAATACATCGATGAAGCCTTCGTCCATCGGCGGCACCACCATGCTCTCATTGATTTTCTGTACAGCCTCCGCCGTGGCCGTGGCCTGTTCCTTCGTCAGCCGGAGTTGGTTCAGCCGTTGCAACTCCGCATTGCGCAACGGGTCTTGTACTTGGGTGATCTGTAGGAGCGCATCCAGGTAACGCTGATAGGCTTGGTCGGTTGCATCCAGTTCCGGCCTCACCTCCACAAATATGCTGCGAAACCTTTTCAAGTCTTCCGCGTGCTCATCGACAGCCTTTGCCGCCTTTTTGTGCTTCTCAGCTAACTTGTCCACATCCGTCGAAAGGCCGCGCACCGGGTGGGCGCTTGAACCGATTGCGCCGCTGAGATTATCGACCGCACCTTGCAGCGAAGCAATCTCATCCTGTACCTTCAGGCCGGCCACGCCGAATTCCAGCATCTTCGCCCGGCTGCCCTCTACGCCCTCTTGCAGATACTTGTGCACGCCTGGAAACAGATTGAACATATCGACAGTGCGAACTACCGTCGCGCCTAAATCCACCAGCGCGTTAATTTCCGCATAGAACAGGGTGATGAGCCCCAAAATGCCTCCGCGCAAAATCTGGAAAGCTTGGATGGGAAGAATCACGGCCTTCGCCACCAGTTGCAGGTTTTCCGCGCCGGATTGCAGCCAGCGGATTAGATCACCCATGATGACGATGACGCCCTGGAGGGTCGGAATGAGCGCCGTCCCAAGCTGAATCATCAACTGCTCGGACCGTGACTGCAAAACCCGCATGGCATTCGCCGGGCTGTCAATCGTCCGCGCCATGTCGCCCTGTGCTACAGCGGTCTGTTGCATGATGGCAATATAGCGCGCCTGAATTTTCTGAGTGTTCGTCAACTCCTGCCCGACCTTGGCGATCCCCGACGCATAGGCTGCCTGCTTAACCGTCTCCTCATTCACGATGATGCCCAACCGCTTCAGAGGTTCGATCTCCCCGGAAATGCCAGACTGCAATTTTTGGAAAGCTATATCTGGACTTAGGTTGTAGAAACTGGCCATGTCGTAGGAGAGTTGTGTCAACCCCTTTGCCATGTCATAAGCCGCATCTTCAGCCAGCCCCATCGATGACAGCATGACATTGAAGGTGCCAACGCTCTTGCGTACCTCAAAGGCGTTCATGCCGAGCGCCGCCGAGACTTCATTCGACCAGTCACGCGCCGCCTTCCCCATGCGGCCCATCGACACGTCAAAAAGGTTCTCTGACTCTACGGCCTCAACTGCCATCTTCACGCTCGCAGCGGCAATGCCCGCCATTGCTAAAACAGCAGCAGCAGCAGCATACTTAGCAGTTTGCGCCACGCGCCGATTGAGCCCCTCCTCGAATTGTCGGAAGCCCGAGATGCTCTTTTCTGCCGCCGGCCCCGTCTGAGATAAACTGCGTGTGAAGGCATCGACCGAGGCTTTGCCCTGCGCCGTGTCAGCGCGGATCGTGAATTGAATAACTTGGTCTGGCATGATTCTATGCCTTCCCTCCGAACATGGCCGCCATCATCTCTGCTATCCGTTGGGCCAAGTGGTCCTGCCCGCGCCGCTCAGCCGCCGCCTCCAATTCATAGCAGGCCAGCACAACCAGCTCAATCTCGATGTGTGATTCCAGGATCGGCATCATGCCGTAACGCACATGCATGGCCAGTCCTAGAACGTCGTCCGCCACACCGCGATACGTCTCTATCAACCGCATGAGCTCAGCCCGCGCGTTCGGTTGCCCGGTCTTGAGGTCAATTTCTAGGCGGGGATTATTCGGACACTGCGTGCAAAATGAAGCGCCAAACCTGGGATTGGTCAATAGCTTGCAATGGCCCTTCTCGGGTGATGCTTTGCGGATTTTTTCTTGAGCTTGCACGTCGCCCAGGGCCTCATAGATTTCATCAAAACTTTCTTCCCGTGAACAGCCGGCATTGGCTTCGCCGCTCAGCATCGCGCGGACAACCCGCTGGAAGTCGCCCGCGATTAGCCGTTTTTTACTGATCCTCCGGCAAAGACTTCCTGGATGACTGCCACTTTGTGCCAGGCGGGAATCAGCGCCAGCCAAGCCGCTTTGTTTTCTGGTGAGCAAGGGGCGCCGTCCAGCACATAGCCGGAAACTTCTTCGACCATCGAGTCGTAGAGCGAGCACAGCGCGGCATGGTCAATCAGCACTTTCCAGGTTCCCTTTCGCGTATAGTTCTCCAGCCGGCCCGTCGCCTGCGCGTACTTCCGATTGTCCTCCGGGGTCTCAGCGCGCAACACGTGCGTAACCGTGACGCGCTCCGCCCGCGATGTTTCCTCGCACCAGAGAGTGCAGCCAATGGCAATGCGGTTAGCAGTAATGTCGGCCAGCCGAAGACCATGCAGATGAGGGACACCTTCATTCTCGGGTGCGAGAATCTCCCCGCCTCCATAGCCCTCCTGAATGACCCGCTGCTTCAATCGTTCATGCCGCGCGAGCCATGCCTTCTGCTGCTCGATGGACGGATCACCCTCGACGCCCCCCAGCCGCACAAAATAGCGGTCAAACAGCTCGGTGAATCCGGGCTTGGTCGAGGGCTCGATAATCAATCGAGCTCTGCCCTTGCTGGTGAATTCCCCAGCCCTTTCATCCAGAAAAGCGATCAGGTCTCGCTCCTCGTAAGGCCGCATGTGAAATAAGGCGACGTATTCTGCGTTGCCTTGTTCCACTTTCACCGGGAATATCAGTTCCTCTGCGGTTAGTTCCAGCACCGGAGTATTATCCGGCTGATAGCCAATAGCTGCTCGCATTGTCCCTCCTTTATGCGCTTGTAGTAATTTCTACGTCCCCGGCTGCCACGAACTTCGCGGTCGCTCCCAAGGGTACCGTGCCGACGGAGCCGGAAGCCGGAACATAGCTGGCCAGGATCATCTCACAATCGCGCTGCGGATTGTCCGCGCCGATGGCTCCGCTATCAGGTCGCCAGGTAACGGTGTCTGCGGCAGCACCTACGAGCGCGCGCAGCGTGGCGTCTACCGTACCAGCTGCGAAGTCCTGGTGAAACTCTACGTCAATCGAATAGGTCAGTAATCCGGCCATGGCCGAGCGCGTTGAATCGCCCATAGCCGTATCATCCCCGGTTTCCGACCCTTCATTGACAGTGAGTGATTTGACGTATGCCGAAAGATCGACACTCCCGGCGTAAAAGTAAGCATTTTTCCACACCTGCGTTGCCATGATAAGCTCCTCTCCTTCAGTTACTTGATTCCAATTGCAACCACAAACGAAATCGAACCCGTGCCTGTCACATCCCAATTCACGCGCCAGTACGTATCCGTATCCGGGCCAGCTACCGGCGTCGCATACTGGCTCGTCAGACCAGTCACGGTCGTGAATGTTATCTTGTCAGCCGCGGAAGGAAATCCAGTCGTATCCGACTGGACTTTGATAACCACGCTCGTGAAGCCCGTGAAGGCCAGGACGTGCAGGACCGCATAGATTTTCTGCGTCGCGCTCACGGTGCCCACTAATCTTTGGGTTCCACTACCAGCACCGGTCCGCGGGGTTACGCCGTCTTCCAGAATCAAGCCATTTATGATTTTCTGTCCAGCGCTGGCATACCCCTTCAAGGTGAAGGGGGCCAGAACCCCTACAGCCCCACCTTTGTCGTAGCCTGAAATTCCGCCCTGAAAGAAGTAAGCCCGCGTGTTCTCTAGGCCTGTCTGAATGCCGAGACTCATGGGAATGTTCTGTGTTGCAACTCGCGTTCGAATGATCTCATCCTGAGCATTGTCGGCAACGTCAAAGAAACCTTGCAGGGAGAGATCGAGGGTTTCTAGCCCTGGCATGGAAGACCGGGTAGTGTCACCCATGGCCGTGTCGTCGCCAACATCCACGCCGTGCGTGATGGCCAGCTCATTCAGGTAACTCGTCAACTCGTATTGAGCGAGCCATACTTTCGCATCCTTAAAGACTTCGGTGGCCATCGCTTATCCTCCATCCCTGGCAACTTCAAAGTTGCAGGCTACTAAGTGCCGCTCGTTCTGATCGACGCCCAACTGGAATGGACGCTGCAGGGCCGTGATGGATTTGTACACGGTCGTGTTGATCGTGACCGACCCAAGGTTGTGAAGCTCATCGTACACCGCCTGCACTCTCGCTTCCGCCGCCGCCAGCGTCGTTGCCCTGCCCTCCACATGCAGCCGGGGGAAATCGACCACCGATTTGCCAACCGCCAGGCCCATCGCTTGCACGGATGGACCGCCCGAGTACAGATAGAGCGCCGTGCAAGCATCCGGTGAGTCTGGTATCTCGCCCAAGAAGATTGTGCTTCCTTGGGTTCCCACGCCTTCCGCTTCGAGATAGTCGCCCATATCCTCCAGCACGGCCATCGCTTCTACCCCTTCTCAAACGCCTCGCCAACCGCCCCGGTGATCACCGCCTTAATCTTGGGTTCTGCGGCTAAGAGCGGAATTTCGAGATACTTCCACTGCCCGACCTGGCTAAACCCGGAGCCTTTTTTCCCACCCCGCCGTGACCGCTTCGTGAAGTACGGCTTGCCAGACGGCGAAAATCCTCCAGTCTTACCACTTCGCGGATTCTCGTGAACCACCAACGCATACCCAACGTCCTTCTTGTTCGTCTGTCCTTGATTGCCAGTACCTGCTGGCCCTCCGAACCCTAAAGTCACGCTGATTTCATTCGCCGTCACGGTCGGGCTCTTGACAAATCCACTGGAGCGTAGAACTCCGGTATCGACCGGCACATAGTTCTGTTTGCTGTCGGTCATCACCGCCTCAGCCTCACGGTATAGCCCCCGGCCCACGAAGGTCTTAACGTTCTCCGGCATCGCGTGCAACTTGCGAAGTGCCTCGTCCAAGCCTTTGATTTCGATGCTGTCCATATTCAATTTAGCCTCGCACTTTCCGCTTCAACCGGCACCGGTTTAATAGCCCTGGCGACACCCTCGATGCACGTGATCCAGGCCTGCACCACTTTCGGCGACTCTTCCTCTTTGAGCAAGATATCCCCGAACGTCTTCAACGCTTCCATCGTCGCCCGGGTGCCGGGCGCGAGCGTCACGTGGATCTGCACTGCGAGGTCTTTAGGCATAGATCACCGAGTGGTGTAAGCCGTTTTCATCCGACTGCCTTGCCACGGAGATAATCGGCGGTGTCTGCGGCGTGAAGCCAGCCGGCAGCGTCAGCTTGTCGCGCGGGGTGATTGCCGCCGTCGTGTTCACGTACACCGTTACCATCGACACCCGCTCCTCCCCCGCTAGATTCCGCACTTGCCGCACCTTCTGCTGGACCAGAGCCGTGTACGATACGGCCGTCCCGTACGAGGGTGCCCCGTAACGATCCTGAGAACTATAGGGCGCCACCGTCACCGTATGCGGCATCAATTCCAGCAACTCCGCTTCCATCAGGGCTGCTCCTCTTCGTTCTCACCCGTGGGGGCCGACCGGTTGTCGTGCATCCCCAACGTAAAATACGGTTGCAACAGACTATCGTCTTCTTCCAGCGCCTCCCGGGCGGCGACCGTGATCCCGCCCGCTGACAGCACTTGATGCGCGCTCCCCCGTGCCCGCAACAGTTCCCCGCGCCGCTTCCATTCTTCCGGCCCGAAGTAACTTAGGCTGAGGTCGCCAACCGACTTCGACTTGACTGAGCTTTGCCGGGCCGCCTGAATATCACAGGCCGCAGCCGCAGCCATGTAGACGTTGTGCTCTGAGCCGATTAGAAAGTTGAGTTCGGCATCCTGGAAAAGAGGACGGGTGGAGTCCGTGTCCTGGACGAGAAAGCGTACCGCATCGAGATTTGAGGATGTGGGATCCTCTGAATAACTCCACGCCATATCCGTCTCCTAACGGCGGCGGCGACGCCCGGACATGGAAACCGAAAATGTGAAACTCGCGGCTCCGCCGCCCGCATCGGCTATCACCCACTTCAGGCGCCACGTGCCTGACTTGGGGCCTTGCAGTACTCCGGCTGCCAGGGTCGCATCCGCCAAGGCGTGCAACTCGCTCTCGACTGCCTGCTCGCCGGACCATTCCGCAATCAGTTTCTTGGCCCCGCCGTTGCCGAGCACCTGGGTGAAGTGAACGAAGTCATCGTAGTTCGTGCCGCCGTCCGGGGAATGCTGGAGGTAGACATCGAGCGTATCGTCTACCTCGGTTGCGGCGGCCGTCACGCTGAGCAGGAAGGCCGCCGCGTCCAAGAGGGTCATGTCACCAGTGAGAACCTGCGTTCCGCTGGCTGTTCGCGCTGCGCTGGCTAAGAGCGTGCCCATTAGGTCCTCAGAATTTCACCTGTCGTTGCCGTCGCGCCAACTTCCCCGTAACAGTTCGCCATGCGTACGGTCGTCGGGATCTTCGCCCCATCGCCTGCCGCGCCGAACGTCTTGGCGCTCGTGCCCTGACCGATGCAGGCAAAAGAACAATCTTCAATGAGACCCTCGCACCCAGTCAAGTCGAGATACCGGGCTGCAATCGGCGAAGTGGCATAGGCCGGAACGTCGACGGTCTGGAAAGCACAGCGGCGAATAATAACACCCTGCGCCCCGGAACCGCCGGCGAGATAGATGTCACAATCAATGTCGGTGTTGGCATTCGACCCGAACGAGCAGTCCTCAATGACCACATCGGTCGGGCGAGAACCACTGGTTCCCAAAAGAACGATGCCACCGCGATTGCTGTACAGATGGCATCCCTGGATGAGCACCTGCCACGCCCCTCCGGCCGCTGACCATTGAATCGCTCCACCCGTACCGGCGTTCCCGGAGCCCACGCAGTTCTTGAAGAAGCAATTGGCAATCACCGTGCCGAAAGCGGACTTCGTGGAGGCGTCGTCATCGAGCAGGATGCCTCCGCCCGTAGCGTCGCCGCCATTGAAAGAAATCCCGGCAATCACACAGCCCGGCGATCTCACGGTAAGTTGCGCGGCCGTGCCGCTGCCCTTCTTCACTTGCGGTTGGGCACCCTGAGCCACCGCATAGGGAACGCCCACTACCCGCAGGCAGGATTTCCCAGCCGCGATGGTCAAGGCTTCCGCATAATTTGAGGGATCGGTCGCGCCGGCCGCCATGGTCTTGGCGCGGACAAAAACCGTATCAAAGGCGCTGGCCGCCGTGATCGCCGCCTGAATCGTAGCCTTCGCCTTATTCCAGGTGCGCCCGGTGTTGGTGTCGGACCCGTTCGTGCCATCGACATAATAACTGTTGCCGAAGAACAGCGGCAAGTCCGCTCCCGCCAGCCGGAGTCTGTCAGCGGTTACTGCTCCGAACAATCCCTCGCCCCGCGTGATTCTGTTCATATCATCCCTCCGTGCGCTGGTCAGCGACCAAGCGTCTTTGTTAGTCTCCGCACGTTCCAGCTATGCCAAACTTGCCGCCGTCCGATCCAGATGCAAGGGAGCGATGGCTTCCAGGTGCCTTTCTTCCGCCTCGCCCTCTACGTCAATCGGCGCCGGACCGGACATTCCCACGCGCAACGGTTCGTTCGCGCGAAGGTGCTGCGCCTTGACATGCCCGTCGCGGCTGCCCTTATCGATGAACTTCTCGCCGCATTGCCCGCACTCCCACACATCAGTTCCGACCGGGTGGGGCGCCGCATAACCAAGCCGGACCAGTTTTTCGTCATTCCGCAATCCGACTAGCTTAATGATCTGCCCCCGATAACGGGGCCGGCCGTCGTAATCGAAAGGTCGACGGCACCAGTAGAGCTTTGCCCGCTCCGGCTGCTTTGGGCCGACTTCCATCTTGGCCCCTTCGGGAATTTCAAAGCCTTGCTTTCTTGGCCTTCCTCTTCGCGCCATAACTTATTTGACTCTCCTCTTGGTCAAAGTATGATAGAATCCAAATCATGAAACGATGCTGTCATTGCAAACAGACACTTCCGCTGTCTGAATTCAATCAAGATCGCAGCAACAAAGATGGCAAGGATGCCCGCTGCCGCCAATGCGTGCGCATGGTCAAGGCTGAGTTTTACAAACGGCATCGACGGAAAATCATTGATGCCGTGTGCGCCCATCAGAAACAGCACCCAGAGAAAGCACGTGAACGCAATCGCCGCTCCTATCGGAAACATAGAGAAAAGAGACTTGCATGCGGCCGCGCTTATGCAGGACTTCATCCTGAACTTAAAAGGAAACAGCGCAAAGCCGCTATGCTTAAGCGGCCGGAACATTACAAGCTGAGGAGCCTCAACTATCGCAAGAACAATCTTCCGAAGTTTGCTGAGTGGGCCCAGCAACGGCGTGCCCGCATCCGAGGACTTACCATTGAACCCGTCGACCGCATGGAAATTTACCGGCGCGATGGTGGGGTCTGCCACATCTGTAAAAAGCATGTTCCCTTGAACCAGATGTCTCTTGATCATTTGGTCCCTATCGCAAAGGGCGGACCCCATTGTCCTCGAAATGTCGCGCTCGCTCATCGTGTCTGTAACTCCCGCCGAAGTACCGGGGTTATCCCGGCTCAACTGAGACTTGCTTAGGCTGTCGCCCCAGAGATAAAGAGCCCAGAGTCTGCGGCAGTAACTTTTTGATCAAAAAAGCTATTGGCCTCGATAATATCCACCTCGCGCTCTTCATCTCGGATGCGCTTGATGTACTGGATGGCTGACGGCACACGCTGCCACACAAAAGTGTAGCCGGCAGCAGGGGTCATCAGGCCAGGAGACGGAGGTCGATAGAGCAACAGGCCGTGCTTGCCGAAGATTCGCGAATACACGACGCTGCCTTCCGCCGTGCCCTCAGCCGTGGCTGTGGTCAGCGCCTTGCCAACCAGGATTGACTCCAACTCGAACAGGGCGGCGGCCAGATCAATCGTCATCTGCGCGCGCTGCGTGTACTTGATGGTGTCAATCAGGTCCGGGTGCCACTTTAGCTTCGACCAGACCTGCCGACCAAGGACCAACACGTTCGGGCTATCCGCAATCAAGCCTTCGACGGTTTCTTTGTTGGTTTCCATGTCGCCCAGCGGGTCCGAGGCACCGTAGTCAGACCATTGCGTAAAGTCAGTCCCGCCCGTCACGGTGGTAGTCCACGGCGTCGTCACAAAAAAGTCTGTGGCGAACTTCTGCTCCCGCGCCATCTGAATTTTATCCGTGGCGAAGGCCACGCCGTCCCGGTCCATGTTGTAGGGCGCGTCGGCATTGGCCCGCACATCGTCCGGGATTTCAAACCCGAACGAGTAACGGTCGCAGAAATACTTGGCCGTGTTCGTGACCTTGTAGCCGGACCGCTCAGACTTCGTGGCGGGTGCCCGCAGCTTCGCCAGATTCCGAAACCAGTGCGACTTGTCGTACTGCGGAATAATGTCGGACTGGCGCTGCACCGGGACGATCCCGAATACTTGGTCCGCGATGTAGCTCTTGTTGACGTACCCGATGCTGATGTTGGTCAGCAACCCATCCACGTGCACATCGCTTGCTGTTGGCATGGCCATGATTATTACCTCCGAAAAAGTTTCTCTTTCTTACTCAAACTATGTTTTACTCAAGGTCGCGCCGGGTGTCAGCAGCACGCTGATAACATCGCCAGTGGCGGCTGCTACCGAAAGCGCAATCCCTGCGATCTTATCCGTATTCGCGCTCTTCTTGACGGCCAGGCCAGTTGCGCCCGTGCCGACATAATCTCCAACCGTCGTGGGCGTGCCATCCGAAACCCACTTGGTCACTCCGTATACTCGGACGGATGCCGCCTGACCCGCTGCCGGGTTGTTTTGGATGACACCAATAACCGTATCGGTAGTTGCATCGCATACGTCCACTTGGTCATCGGCTGACATCTCGACAGCGTAGAATTGCTTCGCTGCGAAGGTATTTTCGGCCTTGAAGCTAAGATCAAGTTCCACAATTTCTGTTGCCATTACTCGCCTCCCGCAGAACTCTCTTCACTTGGTTATACGCTCAGCGTGCAACCAGGAGTCAGTAGAACATCAATCACGTCTCCGGCCGTGGTCGATCCGCGTAAAGCAATACCAGCCGACTTGTCTTTGTCGGTGCTCTTGCGCACCGCCTGCCCGCTGGCATCCGTGCCGACCCAGTATCCAGCCACGATAGCCGCAGCATTTCCGTCGCAGACCCATTTGGTTTTGCCGAGGACGCGCACAGTTGCCGCTTGCCCCGCCGTGGGCTTGTTCTGGAGAATGCCAATCACGGTATCGGTGGCGCCATCACACAGGTCAACCTGGTCCGCAGCAGAGAGTTCGACAGCATAAAACTGTTTGGCCGAAAGATCATTTTCTGCCGTGAAGGTAAGATCCAAAACTCCAACTTCTGTTGCTCCTGCCATCGTCATACCTCCCAATCAAGATTCCGCCGCCGTTACGCGCGCACGATGCTTTCCGCCCGATACCGGTCGTAGAGATCAGGGTGGGCTCGGAATACCTGATCAATCGCCTCTTGCTTGGTCACCTTGGCGTTCTTAGCGACAATTTCATTCGCCAGTTTTTCGACCTCTCCCACGACGGTCCCATCCGTGTCGCCTCCATCGCCGGCCCGGCCGATTTCCTTGGTGAGCTTCGATGCGCTGTTGGCCGCATCCATCTGCTTGACGAAAGCGTCATAGGCCGCAGGGTCGGCCCGCTTGATGGTGACCAGATGTTTAGGCAGAGTTGCCAGGTCGACAGAGATGCTCGTCCAAGCCTTGCAGACCGCCGTCATTCCGTCCAGTTCCTTCTCGTCCTGCAATCTCTTTGCAAGAGCCGTGGCCTCAGCCGCACTCGCTTCCGCCTTCTCGATCCGTTCCCGGATCTCAGGTGGCAATGTCTTGAGCACATCTTCCGGCGCGGGTTCTTGGGGCGCTGCCTTGGCAACGGTTTCCTCGATGAAGGCGATTACATCTTCCATGCCTTCGATCTCTTTCAACCGCTTTATAACCGTGTCCTTGTCCATGTTCCTGTTCCTCCGTGTCTTGGCCGTGCGCATCGCCGCGGCCCGGAATTTTTGAATCTCTTTCAGCTCTCGCCGCACTTCAACTTCCTGGGGTTCGCCAAGCGTGATTTCGCCATCCAGCCGTGACCAACTTAATTGATAAGTTTTCGCGGAGTCCGGCTTATTCACGCAAACAACAACCGAATCATCAAAGGTTGCAAGCAAGTTCACATAGGCGTCCTTGCCGGATGCGAACTTCGTCTCTGCCGCTTCTAAAATCTTTTCCTGGAGTTCTTCCCAGGTCCCAGCAAGTGCCCACTGAATCGCGCGCGCGGCTTGCTTCGAGGTCTTTTCAGCGGCAGGCTCAAACTTCGTCGGCTTCAACTTGTGGTCTTTCAACCATGCCTGCGCCTCAGCAGCCGTGAACTTTGTGCTATCGAACCTGACGGCTTGTAATTCAGTTCCGCCGCCAGACTTAATCCCAAAGATCGCGGCAACGCCCGGACCCAACTTATCGTTCTGCCGCCGCACCCGATCATACTTGCCGGGGTCCGTCATCCGCGCTGCGTGCTCATTCGGATAAGGCTTGCTGATGTCTTCGGCCTTGTCTAGCTCATCCGTCCGCTTGCACAACAGCACAAACGCCCCCTCACCGGTCGCCTTGTCGAAAGCCGCGCCGCTGTCAACCAAGTCCACCCGGTCGATACGGAGGTTGCGGAGACGGGTTGCGGGTTTATCGGCCATCAGGCGGCCTCCTCAATCGGTACGCGCTGGGCGCTGCCCTGAATGCTGAACATGCGGAGCTTGCCGTCCTGCACTTTTTTGAACGTGTCCTCACTAACCTTGAAACCGAGCCACCACCCTACTTGCGGTGTCGCATAGCCAACCAACCCCATCTTCTCCAGTTTACCGGAATCGACCATGAAGCTCTCGATGAGGATACCTTTGTCAGCCTCGCCCTCATGCATCTCCCCGGCTTCACGAGAATGCAGCACAAAATCATAAGCGGCGGATTCAAGTTCTTCGGGGTCAATCAGGTCTTTTTGCAGATCGGTGACTTGCTCGCCTTCACTGTTAACGGAGAGAGAAGCCCAACCGAAAACAAGACGCTTCGCCGCGTCAACCTTGGCGATATCAAACGTGATGGTTTGGTCGGTAGTCTCAGCCACGCTTTCTACTATTGGCTGCGCGGCTCATAGCGTCAAGAGGGGGAAGGCTGGTTGTGCGTATGGGTGGTAACAAAGCGGCAACGGCTTTCCCGGACTGTTTCGGCTCGAAGAACCTTCCACGCCCGTTGCTTTCCTACTTTTTCTTCCGTGAAGAACTCATGCTTCTGGGCTCCCGAGCAGATATGATATCGGCAAGTGAAGCCTACTCCGCTCACAGACCCGCGGACGCGGGTTTGGGCGCCACACACCTTTCCGGACGGTAAAAGCTCAGGACATTTCATAATTATTCCGCCGTATCAATCTCAGAAATCCCCTCAGTGCAACGACACCCGGGATGTAGGGTAGGCCCCATAATTCCATTGTCATAGGGCTGGCCCAACGTGGCCGTCTTCCCATGCATGGCAGCACAGAGCGGGCATTCACGATCATCGCTCGTATCAATCCATACCCGTTGCGTTTTCGGCCCGATCAAATTCTGTTCGACTGCCTGCCCCCAGACCTCTTGCTGCCCCTGCGTGGAGGAGCCGATGATTTCCGTGCGGGCAATCATTCGGCCGCGCTGCAAGAGTAGGCGGCGCCGGTAAGCTTCCGTCAAGTCGGCAATCTTTGCTGGCGCGCGGTCTTCCTGTTCAAGTTTCCTCTGGAAGTTTACCAGGGCTGTGGCTTGGCGTGGGAGCAGGCCAACCACCTCTCGGATATCGCGCGCTAACTGCTCCCCGGTTCTGCCCTCCCGGAAACTCCGGCCGACCAAATCACGAATAGTTGCCTGAGTATCGGCGGTGATACGGGTCACCAGAGATGCGGACCTTTGCCTCGCATATTCAACCGAACTCTCGTTGATTAGGTTGAATTCGCCAGCTACGCCTTCCTGTTTAGTGATTCGTTTCTCAGACCGATTTCGCAATAGCCGCCGCAGGTCCGCCGCCGCTTTCCGTCCCGCCTCTTCTACCTGAAGCAGGATCATCGCCTGAAGGGCGTGCCATAGGCTCTCCTCGGCCAAACCGAACTCGACGGCCTCTGCCGCCCCGAACAAATCGCCGCGCTCGTAGGATTCGCGCAGCCGTTTTTCGTTCACCCGAATTAGCCCGAAGGATTCTATGAGGCGGTCAAGGGTTGCTTGTGGAACGCTGGACCGGTCACGACTTGCCGGGCGGGGTTTGATTTCCTGCTTCCAGACCAAGAACGGTTTGGGTGCCGGCTTGATTAGGTTGTGTGCCTGCTCGTCCATGTCCTTCGCTGGTATCCCGCTACTCTTCGATGACATCCATCATCTGAGGATTGATTTCTTCTATGGGCAAAAACTCTTTCGCCCCATCTGTGTGTCGTACTTGGAGATATTCACGAACACCCGATCCATTCAGCATCGCTAACACTTCCCACAGACTCATCTTTCGTCCACAGCCTGGACACTGGCGCTTGTTATATAATTCCCTTGCAGTTTCTTGAAATTCTGCCCTGGCTATTTCTCTAGTGTGCATATCAATCGCCCTCCGGCTGGGGCAATCCCATTAATTCGAACAGATGTTTCTGCAGGCCGCCGTCTGGGAACACTGGCATCCCGGCTCCCGCCAACTTGAAGAGCACGTCCGCCAGTTCGGCCATGTCCACCGTTTCGATATCGCCATGCACGAGTTTCGGTGAAAGTTCAATCGGGATAGCATTGGCTTCCATGAGCCGTGTCACCGCGTGGCGGGTCATGATGTCGGCAATGATGTCGAGGTAGGAACCCGTAGCTACCGAGAACAAGTGCGTCTTGCTCGATGACAGTGCGAAGCTCCCTACATTCTGCGTTCCGAACAGCAGGAATTCGGCCAGCGACGTCATGGCAATTCTGGCATCCATGCGGTTCAGAGTCTGAGTGATATCGAACTGCCGCCGGCCGCCCGTGGTCAGGAGTTGCAGTTCCCAGCCGAAAGGTTTGACGATGCCCTCATGCTGATCACGCCGAAGGTTGCGCACAACCTTTTCCGCCTCAGCGCGCTTGCTGACCGCATCCGCATCATTGGCATTCCAGAGATCCAATCCGTCTGGCGGTGTCAAGACGGGAATGCCCGTTAGATCACGCTCGATGCCGATACCCTCAATCTCCTCGATGCGGCGCTTGAAAAACCAAGTTCTAAACGCAGGCCGTAAAATAGAACGCCCCATTGGGTTATTGCGTTCTAGGCTGGTGCGAAACAACAAACTCTTCTCGATGGGGAGCGTAACAAGTTTATAGGTTGGCGGCGCCACCTGCACCATCGCCTGAATTCCGCCCTCGTCATCGAACCGCCAAGAGGAAAGAGTGTCCTGACCGCGAATGGCAAGTTTCTTCCACCCAATGAGACCATCGGCCCGCTTCTGGTAACAAATCTCAAAATACGACCAGCCATAGACCAAAAAGCTCAATATCTCGCTCACCGTATCTCGCCAGGTAAAGGCCATTTGGTTGAGAGATGATTGCGCAAGTTCGCACGCTCGGCCCGCTGTCTGAGAGCTATCTGCCGGATCGTATCTCCACGTCACTTGCCGAATCAGCAGGTCAATGAGATTCAACAGCGCCCCTATCATGGCGTCATTATCGCGCATCTCGCGGTATATCTTGATTCCCTGCGTGCCCTGTAACTGCCGCAGGAATTCATCGGCCACTACCCCGCCCCACGTCGGCAACCCGGTAGTCCCGAGCTCCGGGGAGAGAACACGCACCCGCTGCTTGAGAATGTCAGTTGGTTCCGCCATTGTCTCACCTCAGTGTTCCAGCGCCAATCGTGCTTACTGCCTGGACTCTGGCACGCATCGTCTCACAGTTTCTCATTAAGCGCAATTCTCATTTCCGCAACACGACGGCGTTATTTATAACAGCGAAGGACTCGCCGCCGATTTTCAGCCATTGGATCGTCCGGGCCAGCCGATGATGTCCGCGAAGGTCGAACCACTTGGCCAGTAGTTGCGAACCTATGTACCAGGCAGCTATCTGTAATCCCCCGCGCGCGGCGCTGGGATGGCGGCCATAATACCAAGCAGACCAACTCTCCTGTCCCCCTCGCGCCAAAATCATCCGCGTAGTGACAAAATCCGCTGTCGTAACTCCCCCGTCCACCAGCGCCAGTTTCCAAGAAAATCCGGGCGAATCCGGTTTCTCTTTGGTCACTAGCGAATGGCTGATAAGAAAATCCGACGGTCTGATCATCGCTTTCGGAGAACTTTGTAAGGGGACAGGCACCCTAGTTCCTGGAACTTCTCGCCAGACACCGCCCGACCCCGGCAAAACGACAATATCACCACGGACCAGCGAGGTCGGAACAACCTGCCCGAAAAGGGCGCAGCACTTCCAGAAACCGAGTAAAAGCATCGTAAGGATCAGCCAGATAAGTACTTTAGCGGGTTTGGTCAACTTGATTTTCAGTCGCCTGGGTGAGCAACATATCATCTCCATTTCCTCCTTACCTCAATGACGTCCAGTATGCTTCCTTCGGCAGGGCTGTGGGAACCGAAAGTACCTGCCGTGCGCCAGTCCGAAACTGGTTGATAGTTTGGCTCAGCGCATCCGCCCGATCCCAAAGCCCAGACTTGTCGCTGTAGCACTTGCATACTTCGTCGATAAACTCGTTCACCCATCCATAACCGGGCATCTCAGGGTCTGGGAGGTAGACATTTCCCGCCTCGATGTCGCGGCTCGCGGCACTTAGGCGCGCCGCCTTGCTGTCCTTGGCCCGCACCGGAATCAGCCTGGGCACCACGTGGCGTAGTTGCGCGATGACCGCCGGGCCGTTGGCCGCGTCTTCCACCCAACGAGCCCCGTCGCGCGGGAAGTCTTTGTTCCATTCCTCCATCCTGCGGCATGTTCCTGGAAAATCCAGATGCTCATGTATCTCTGCCAGCAGATACTTATTGGCTCCCTTCCGCCGCCACCGCTGGCCGGCCACATAGCTGCTATCCGAGTGGCTCTTAAATGCCATATCCCAGCTTTGCACGTCTTCTTCGCCTTGGACCGGCAACACGAGCATAAGGCCCTTCGGATCGGGGCACCAATCAAGGCGATAGAAGCGAAACCATTCGCGCTTGATGATGCCTCCGGTTACACCAGAAGGTGATTGCTGGACCTGTGCGTCATAACCCCGCCGGCCCAGCACAGGGATCATGCTATGAAGTTTCTGTAGGGACCAGTAATCAGCGTGGAGCGCCTCCCCGAGTTCCCGTGTGATCTTCTGGCCAGACATCGGGAAGACATACGTTTTTCTAGCGGTCGCCTCGCCCTCTAGCTTCACATGCGTCCACTGATCCGGCTCATGCTTCAAGAGCCAGTTGCTCAGATCTTTCTCGTTCAGTTGTTGACAGATCACCACTATGGATGCCTTTTCAGGATCGTTGACGCACTGCGGGACGTTGACCCGGTAGGCACGTACTCCGCTTTCAATCGCTGCGTCATTGTCCATGTCATCCCGGCTGTGCGGATCATCGATGGTAAGCACATCTGCCCCGTGCCCGGTTATTGAGCCGGATAGCGGCGCCGAATACATGACGCCCGTCCGGTCATTTTCGAAGTGGGTTTTGATGTTGGCGTCGCCGCGCAAGCGGAAGTTCTGCCCCCAGCGATTCCGGAACCATCGGCTCGTTATCAAGTCACGCCGCTTGAGTGAGTGTTCGGTCGCCAGTTGCGCGTCATAGCTCAGGTACATATAGCGCAGCGCGGGCTGTCTAATCCAACTCCAGACAGGCCAGAAGATTGCCGCACAATGGGATTTTGAATGCCGGGGAGGTTCATTGACCAGCAGCCGCTTGATTTCTCCGGCCGTCACTGCCTCTAGGTGCTCGCAAAGATAGCCGATGTGCCAGTTGTCCTTGAAGGCCACTGCCGGTTCCAGAACATGCCAGCCCCGCAGCATGAATTCATGCAGATGCTTCTCGATTTTGAGCGCATCCATGCCCGTGCGCTCCTCCTCCTCGCTGGGAACCAAAATGCGGCCCACCTCGGCCCGCACGTCATCGAGCGATAGAGTTGAGACTCGCTTCATACAGTCTTCCCCTCGGGTAGGGCCGGTTCCCTTTGCCAGACTGCGCGAACAGCCTGACCCGCGACCAACGGTTTTGGGTTGCCGGCCCACATCGGCGCTTACGCTCCGAGTTTTCGCCCGCAGCCTTCCATCTAATACCCCCGCTTGGCGTACCCGTCCGCCTCGGTCCTGTTCGCCGGCGGGCGTCCGTACTTTTCAAGGAAGTCAGCCTTCGTCTTGCGTGAGGTCCCCGGGGCCCATACATCGCTAGGCTCAGGCTTCGCTGATTGCACCACGGGCCGCCGGGCTACGGGAATGGGGTACACAGTGGCATTCGGGTTAAACTTGGCAGGCCGGTCCAGATTTGAACTGGAATCAACGGTTTTGGAGACCGCTAGACTACCGGATTGTCCTACCGACCTGTCCTTTGAACCAGCGTTCCATTTCACCGACCGGCACTCCCGGCTTGGACACCGCTTCGCGTTAGGGTCCCCCATCCATTCGTGGTGACATTCATCGCAGTGATTTACTTCAGCCATTTTCCTCATTGGTACATTGTACCATAATTCTGTGGCGCACCGTACCAAATTGGCGCATTGTACCAAAACTGCTAGGTAGGCAGCGCCTTTGTATCCAGCGTCTGCGCAGCCTCTTGCGGCTTGGCAATCCCGCTCCGCGTGGCCATCTCCTCAAACCGCTGGTAGATCATCCGCCGAACCTTCAAGTCTGTAACGTGGTCCTTTACGGCCTCAGCCATTCCCACGAAGAGTGTCATCACCCGCTCGATTGCTACCGCCCCGAGGAAGTCCTGCTTGGCAATGGTTTCCACCACGCGGCGCTTGCCGTCAATCGTGTCCTGAATGCGGTCCCACGTCGCCGCCGAGTCCACGCCCTTCGTCAGCGTCTCTTTCAGACCGGCCCACGCCGTAGCCATACCGGGGCCGTCCTTCTTTTCCCGGCAGACATCGAACTGCTCGCAGTATCCCAAGGCCGCCTTCCAGCTTGCCTCTGTGGGCTGGTAACGCAGAGATTCAATCAGGTCAGTGATGCGGGTCTCCAGGAGTGCAGCCTCACCACGTAGGTTCAAGAGTTGCGGGTTCTTTCGTGACTCCTCATAGGATGCTGCCAGACGCTCCGGCATACATTTTGAGTATCGGCCGGTCTTGAAACTCGGCGCTTCTACCCCACGCAATGACTTGCCGCCGTGCATGTCACAGACCCCTGAGCCGTTCGCCATTGCGAACTTTCGACATGGCTCGCCTGACTGTTTCGACGTGGCCTTGCAGAGTAGCTTTCCATCGCGATAACGCGGCGTCGCGGGTGCCTTCTTCTTGCCATGCGCTAGAACCATGAGCTTCCTCTCGAACCATGCGCGCGAGTCAAGGCACGCCTCAGTTTATACCATGCTCTGCGCAGCCCTTCAAGCACCCCTAGCGCCAGGGCCGCCGCCCCCATGAAGTACATCGTGAAAACCAGGTCTTCCATATAGTTTCCAGTTTATCGGACTGAATCTTCACTTCACCAGCCGAGGCCCAAAATCCATATCCGCCAAGTCGCCAACTTCAATCTCTGGAAATTGTTTGGGGATATTCCTTGTGTCGCCCTTGAAGAAAATCAGAACATGCTCATGGACTGGAACCAACTTTCGGCCACTAGAAAACATCTTACCTGCTCGTATTGCCGCGCTCGCCAACGGCTTCAAATGGATGGCATGATTATAGAAGTTTGCCCCATGCCGTTCAAAGATTCTTGTTGTATCCCCCACAAAGTCAACTTGGATTCCTTTGGGGTCCCGCAATTCTGCTACTTCGATAGCAGCAAACCGATCCGCCTCCAGCGAGGACACGGCCTGACTCAAACAGCTTTCATACCCTTCCAGGAAATCCTTGTATGAACGCGAGTTGTTTAGGTCATCCTCCAAGTCGCTATAATGTTCACGCCCGAAATATGGGGGAGAGGTAAACAAGAAATCAGCCTTTATGTTTCCCGCCACCTTGGAAAACATCCGACTATCAGAACACATCCACCGTGGCAAGGACTTCAACTTCTTAATGGCTTTGGCTTGTGCTTCGTTCTCGGAAACTTGCTCCGCTCGTATATCTAGTCCGATGTATCGAAACCCAAGAAAAGCCGCAACGATTCCACGCACGGAGCCGCCGGAAAATGGGTCAACAATAGTTCCGCCGGATGGGCAGAACCATTTATAAGCCAATTCACAAAGTACCGGGTCGAACACTCCAGTTCCAGTACCACCTCCAGCATCTAACGCCGCTTCCGATAACTCCAGAAGATTCTCCGCTCTACCCAATTCGCTTTGTATTCCTAACGCCAGCCAGGCGCGCTTCCGCTCCTGCCAGTATCCTTGCCGCGCGTCCAGTACCGAGAACGGCGGTACGATGAATCGCTCCGCCAAGGTCTTCCGTGCCTCTGCCTGTGTGACGGCTGGCTCCGTGAATGTTCCCGCAAGAATTTCCAACTCCTTCTCCGAAAAACACGCCTCGGTTTGCTCGCGGGGCATAGCCAGCAAAGCCGCAATATCCCACTCCAAATTCACTTGACCTACGCGATTCTGAGCGATTGCCAGCGCAACCCCTCGCGGGTCGGATGCGCTCAGGTCTGTCCGCTGGTGCACAATCGGCCGCGTGCCGTCCGACTGCACCACAATCGGATTGTCCATCTGAATGTCAGCAAGCGTTTCCAGCCTCTGATTGCCGCTTAGAACTACTCCGTCACGGTCAACCGTCATCGAATCTCCGAAGCCAAGGTCCCGGATGCTCCGCTCCATCATGCCGGCGCCGCGCTCGGTATGTCTGTTCAGATTATTTGGGTCTGGCCGCAGGTCTTTGAGCTTCATGATCGGTTTTCGCTTCATAGTTGGCTCCCCGTCATCTCGGCTTCGCTGCTTTCTTCGCTTGCTCCAGCCGTACTCGTTCGGCCGCTATCTTCCATGTTTCGGCGATAGTATCACCCTTGAGAACAGCCGCCAGGGTTCGGTTTGCTAGAAAAATACTTTTGCGAATGTGACCTTCCCTCCACTCCAGAAGCACTCCATTCGGTTCGTGGGTTATCAACTCAACCCTACCCACCGCCAGGATCTTTACCTCGACACTTTTCGTGTCCCGCTCGTCGAACTCTGACACCTTGGCCAGGATAGTCCGACCCCTGTAACCTGTCCAATCTTTCGGAAGTCTTTGGCTCATTTCCTGCTCCCTCCCCTTGAGTTTGTCTTACATCTATTAAGATGTTCTTCCTCTGGGGTTACACCCTCTTCTTCAGCCCTTAACTTCATTCGCCAAGCACTCCTTAATACGCCCGCCACATCAGCAGGTGAATAGGTGTCGGGCTTCAGGATCTTCCCGTCCGCTCTCCGGTGCACGGTTCCGTCTGGCCACTTCTTCGTCATGTTCGATCGGTGCACCTCATCGAACACTGCGTCCAGCGGAATCCCCCACTCCAGGGCTGCTCCGTACGTCACGTACAACAGGTCCGCCAGCGCGTCCGCCACCTCCACAGGGTCTTGCTTTTCACTCGCTTCCTGGAACTCCCTCGCTTCTTCGTTGATCAGCGCCACCCTGAGCTTCCGCCTCTTCTCTGACGGTATCCCCACCAGGTCATAGGCCGGCAGCTCAAAAACTCGGTGGAACTCCCGCAGCTTTTTGCTTGCGTCAGACTCACCCATTGTTCTCCCCCTGTTCCTTCTTCGCCGGTTTTCGAAAACTCACCAATAGGCTCCTATCTTCTACCCCGTTCCTTCTCGGCGCCAGCTCCCCGTCTATCAGTGCCGCGGTAAACCCCACGGTTGCCCCCGTTACTGTCGCGAAGTTCGTTTCCAGGTTCAGTACCTGCTGTGCCTTCCTCAGTAGAGTTGCTCCTTGTGCCTCAGCCACTTTCTTCAGCCAGGCCTCGTCCAGCTCGGTAAAACTCCCTACCCCCAGCCCAATCTTGTACGCGTTGAGCAATACCTGCCCGATAGTCTCCTGCAACTCCTGCGGCGCATAGTTGCACAGCTGGGTGGCCATGCGTTTTCCATGTGACTCGCAGGGGTATTCCCCTGAAGAATGGAAGGTAGCCGTAGTTTGGCCTGCTCTTCCCCCCGATAACTCATTTCTGGCCTCCGGCAAATGTCAATCTTGCCTTCATGCTCAGGATACCGCGTTGCATCATCGGAAAAGCTGCCCCAGCCGACAGCATCCGCAGAATGTACGCCTTGGTTTCTGGGCAATAAGTTTCAAGGTGCGTAAGAAGTTTCCGGTATTCCGCATCATCCATCTCACCCTTCCGCCGATTGTCACGCTGGCAACACACTTGAATCACCCACGGGTCTCCACCCTTGGAAATCGGCGTAGGGTGGTCCGGGCTCATGGTCCGCGTCTTGATAGACTCACCACAGTAGGGACACGGATTACCAATCCCCGCCGCCAATATCTCCAGCAGGGCGTCACGGTTGAAACCGTCTAGCGTGAAGCCGGCCTTGAGCATCCTGGTCTTGAGGTTTTGGATTACTTGCAGAGCCCGCTTGCGAAACTTCCGTTGCGCCGCGGTCGTGTAGCCCGGCAACAGCACGCCTTGGGTTTCCATCACGGCACCTTCTCGATATTAAATTCCAATCGACCTTCAAGAAAGTCGCGGTCCGATAATCGAAAGTCGTCTTGCTCTGTCAACACCTTAAATTGCATCCCAGTATCATCACACCAGAGCCTCGCTGCACTAAACTTTGCCGAGTTTTGCTCTGACAAAATAAGCCGATGCGGTTTAATCTCTACTGCGAATTTCCGCCCATCTGTCATTAGAATAACAAAGTCAACAATGTAAGCGTGAGTCTCCCCTTGAAATTGATAAGGGATTCTGACCGCTTCATATTCCCATGAAGCAACTCGGTCATCGTATTCAAGATTTTCCATTGCAGAACGTTCGGATCGAGATCGATATGGGAAAATCTTTTTACATTTATTCGATTTGAACAGCCCTCCGCGCTTGCCTGAATTCCATTGCTCTTTAAGCTGTTCGCTTATAATCTCTTTGCGCGATGAACAGTTTAGGTGAGAATAACGCTGGAGCATTTCAGCTCGATTAGACTTCCAAAGTTTGCGATGAGCATTGCGTATTTTTTCTCTTCGCATCTCCTCTTTAGAAGCCATTGCCTGTCGATAGCGTTGAATTCTTTCTGCTCTATAGGCTCTCTCTTCCCATTTGGATTTGAGTGCCCTAGATAATCTTTTTCGATACTCTGGATCACCAAATCTCCGTCTCATTACGAGTGTCAGCTTTTGTTGATGTTCTGGTGTTCGCCTAACTGTCCGCTTG
>JAQTSI010000314.1 GCA_028711365.1 Methylococcaceae bacterium | reverse complement strand
CTAAGCCTGCCCGGCATGAATCGGTCGCGGTATGCGGCAATGTGCGGAAGCGAGCCCGGTATCGACCCCTATACGCGTGCAGTTTCCGATGTTTACCAGGACCTGTTTGGCGAAGGCTCGTTCATCGGCAAGGGCATTTACGAGGTTGATGCCTTCGAGCAAGCGCTCAAAGGACGTTTTCCCGAGAACCGAATCCTCAGCCACGATCTTTTGGAAGGCTGCTATGCGCGGGCGGGGTTGTTGAGCGATGTAATGCTCTATGAGGAATATCCGCCTCAATACAATGCGGATGTGAACCGTCGGCATCGCTGGATTCGCGGTGATTGGCAGCTCCTGCGTTGGTTGCTGTCGGGTGTTCCCGGCCCTGATGCGCGTCTGCAAGAGAATCCGCTTTCATGGCTGTCCCAATGGAAGATATTTGACAACCTGCGGCGCAGTCTCGTGCCGGCGGCGTTGACACTCCTTTTACTGCTGGGCTGGGCGGTCTTGTCAGAGGCCTGTTTCTGTACCCTGTCGGTGCTCGGAATTATCCTGATCCCTTCTCTGATTACCTCTCTTTTGCAAGCTCTTCGGAAGCCGGACGATGTGCTTCTGAGTCAGCACCTTAATGCCAACCTGAACTCCGTCAAACGGTACTTCGCTCAAGCGGCATTTATGCTCATTTGCCTTCCCTACGAGGCGTTTTTCAGTCTCGATGCGATTGTGCGCACGGGCTGGCGGATGCTGGTCACCCGCAAGCGACTTCTCGAATGGAGTACGTCGGACGAACGGTATGGTAGTGCCCGTACGGATCTTGGTTCTTTTTGCCGATCCATGTGGATCGCTCCGATGCTTGCCGTCGCCGCAGCTATCGATCTGACGCTTTCGAGGCCGGTGGCATTAACGGTGGCCGGGCCCATACTGGGACTCTGGTTTGTCTCTCCTTTTGTCGCCTGGTGGATCGGCCGACCGCTTGCTCGCCGCGAAGCAAGACTGACGACTGACCAGATCGTCTTTCTCCGGAAGCTTTCCCGCAAGACCTGGGCATTTTTCGAAACATTCGTCGGGTCGGAAGATCATTGGCTGCCTCCAGACAATTTCCAGGAGCATCCCGTTGCCGTAATTGCGCATCGCACGTCGCCGACCAACATGGGTCTGGCCCTTCTCGCAAATTTGTCCGCCTACGACTTCGGCTACATCCCGGCGGGGCAACTCATAGAACGCACGGCAAATGCACTCCATACGATGGAAGCATTGGAACGTCACCGGGGTCACTTCTACAACTGGTATGATACGCAATCTCTGCAACCGCTGCAACCTGCCTACATCTCGACCGTGGACAGCGGAAACCTTGCCGGCCATCTGCTGACACTGCGGCAGGGACTGCTCGCACTTCCCGACGACCGGATTCTGGGATCGCGAGTGTTTGAGGGAATCAGCGACACCATCCGTGTCCTCGAGGAAACGTATGGCGGAACCGCTTCGGACCAACTCGTGCAACTGAAAAAACTGCTGAAGCCCGCAATCGATTCCCCGCCTACCACGCTTGCAGCGGCGCTGCTGTGCCTTGATCAGTTGGCAACCTCCGCCGCGGAAGTGGTCACCGGCGTCAATGTTCTCGACGCAGACCCCGAGAGTCAGACGCAGTGGTGGGCGCATGCCCTTGCCGGGCAATGCCGGGTCGCACTTGATGAACTGACGTTTCTCGCGGCATCGCCGGACGGGCTATACGAGATGCCGAATAGCGATGGAATCCCGACGCTGCGCCAATTGGCCAACCTTGATGGAGAAGTGGACGCCGCCCTGTACCCCGACATTGCGGAGGCAAGCCGACGTGCCGGGGAAAGAATCGAAGCTGTCGAAGGACTGGCACGGCAAATCGACGACCTCGCCCAAATGGAATACGACTTTCTGTTTGACAAGGCGTGCAATCTCCTGGCTATCGGGTACAATGTCGGTGAACGCCGGCGCGACCCGAGTTACTACGATCTGCTGGCTTCGGAAGCGCGGTTTTGCAGTTTCATAGCGATTGCGCAGGGACAACTGCCGCAGGAGAGCTGGTTCGCCCTGGGGCGTCTGCTTACCACTGCCGGCGGAGAGCAGATCCTCCTTTCCTGGAGCGGTTCGATGTTCGAATACCTCATGCCGCTCCTGGTGATGCCGACGTACGAACACACACTGCTCGACCAGACCTGCAAGGTGGCGGTGGCCCGGCAGATCGAGTATGGGAGGAAACGCGGGGCGCCCTGGGGCAGTTCGGAATCCGGCTACAACGCCATCGACGTTCATCTCAACTACCAGTATCGCGCCTTTGGCGTACCCGGCCTGGGTCTCAAACGCGGGCTCGCCGAGGATCTGGTCATTGCGCCCTATGCCTCAGCACTGGCGCTGATGATAGCGCCCGAAGAGGCATGCCTGAATCTCGAACGTCTTGCATCTGAAGGCGTCATGGGAACATATGGCTTCTATGAGGCAATCGACTACACTCCTTCACGTCTGCCACGCGGACAATCAAACGTCGTGGTTCAATCCTTCATGGCACATCATCAGGGCATGAGTTTCCTCTCTCTGGCTTCTGTGCTCCTCAACCGTCCGATGCAGAAGCGATTTGAGTCCGAACCCATGTTCAAGGCGACCATGCTGTTGCTCCAAGAGCAAATCCCCAAGGCAACGGCGTTTTATGCCCACACCGCCGAGCTTTCCGACCGCCATAGTGAATCCATGAGCACGGAGGCGCCGGTACGCCTGTTCGGCAGCCCTAATACGCCGAAACCGGAAGTGCACTTCTTGTCAAACGGCAGATACCACGTGATGATAACGAACGCGGGCGGCGGTTACAGCCGTTGGAAGGACATTGCCGTCACCCGCTGGCGAGAAGACGGCACCTGCGATAATTGGGGTACCTTCTGTTACCTCCGCGACGTGACGACCGGGGAGTTCTGGTCAACGGCCTATCAGCCGGCGCTCAAACAAGCGGACTCGTACGAAACGATCTTCTCGGAGGCGAAAGTGGAGTTCCGCTGCCGCGACCACGACCTCGACACGCATACGGAAATTGCCGTTTCGCCAGAGGATGACATCGAGCTGCGCCGCATCACCATCATCAACCGTTCCGGGAAGCGCAGAACCATTGACGTCACAAGTTATGCGGAGGTCGTCCTCGCCCCGCCGGCGGCGGATGCATTGCATCCGGCGTTCGGCAATCTCTTTGTTCAGACCGAGGTCCTCTGCCGTGAGCGGGCGATTCTCTGCACACGCCGGCCCCGCTCCCAGGGCGAGCAGGTTCCCTGGATGATTCATTTGATGGCCGTACACGGCGCGGACATCGGAGAAATCTCTTATGAGACCGACCGCCTGCGGTTCATCGGCCGCGGCCATACTGTTGCCGACCCGCAAGCAATGGGTGATGCATCGGCCCTATCCGGCAGCGAAGGCTCCGTGCTGGATCCGATCGTCTCGATCCGTTATCGAATCACGCTCGATGCGGAAGAAACGGCAACGGTCAATATTGTCTCCGGCATCGGTGAGACTCGCGACGCAGCCTTAAGCCTGGCCGAGAAATACCAGGATCGTCGTCTCGCGGATCGGGTCTTCTATCTGGCGTGGACCCACAGCGATGTCTTTTTACGGCAGATCAATGCCACGGAGGCCGACGCGCAACTCTACGGACGCCTCGCCGGCTCGATGATCTATGCCAATGCTTCGCTGCGCGCCGATGCGAGCGTCATTATCAAGAATCATCGCGGGCAATCCGGTCTCTGGGGCTACGCCATTTCCGGCGATTTGCCGATCATACTCCTGCGGATTGAAGATCCGGCAAATATTGACCTGGTGCGTCAACTCATACAGGCCCACACGTACTGGCGTTTAAAAGGACTCGCGGTAGACCTGGTAATCTGGAACGAAGATCACGCCGGTTACCGGCAGCAACTCCAGGAACAAATCATGGGGCTCATTGCCGCAGGAGAAGGCGCCCACGTGACGGATCAACCGGGCGGTATCTTCGTAAGGCCTGCTGATCAGATATCGAACGAGGAACGCATCCTGCTCCAAACGGTCGCCCGCGCCATCGTCACCGACAGCCGGGGAATGCTGGCGGACCAGATCAAACGCAGAAATCTTGGGGAAATTACCGTACCGCTCTTTACTCCCCTTACTCCGACCCGGACTGACAGTGCCGCCCCCCCTGCTATTGCCGCCTTGCCTCGCCATGATCTGCTGTTTTTCAACGGACTCGGCGGATTTACGCCTGATGGCCACGAGTATATCATAACAACCACGCGTGATCAGGTGACGCCGGCGCCATGGGTGAATGTCCTGGCGAACCCGCACTTTGGAACCATCATCTCGGAGAGCGGCTCTGCCTACACCTGGGCGGAGAATGCCCACGAATTTCGCCTCACTCCCTGGTATAACGATCCCGTGAGCGATACGAGCGGAGAAGCCTTCTACCTCCGCGATGAAGAGCGCGGCCACTTCTGGTCCCCTACGCCGCTGCCCAGCCGAGGGGCGACGCCCTACGCCTCCCGGCACGGATTCGGTTACACCGTCTTCGAGCACATTGAGCGCGGCATCAACTCCGAGATGTTGGTTTACGTGGACATGAACGCATCGATCAAGTTTACGGTGTTGAGAGTAAAAAACGAGTCGGGCCGATTACGAAGGCTCTCTGTTACCGGATATGCGGAATGGGTTCTGGGAGATCTGCGGCCCAAATCGGCCATGCACGTGATCACCGAAATTGACGCGGTAAGCGGAGCTCTTTTCGCGTGGAACCCCTACAATACGGAGTTCCCGGACCGGACTGCTTTTTTCGACGTGGACGATGCGAACCGGACGGTAAGCGGCGACCGGACTGAATTCCTGGGGAGGAACGGCACGCTTCGGAGTCCGGCAGCGATGACCCGGGTGCGGCTCTCCGGCAGGACAGGAGTCGCCCTGGACCCCTGCGCCGCGATCCAGGTTCCCTTCGAACTGGCCGATGGGCAAGAACGTGAAATTGTCTTCAGGCTCGGCGTAGGAAGGGACGCCGAGGACGCCGGCAACCTGGTGCGTCGCTTCCGGGGATCTGCCGCCGCGCGCACCGCGCTCGAAGGGGTCTGGCAATACTGGCAACACACGCTCGGCGCAGTGAACGTGGAAACACCGGATAAGTCGCTCAATATATTGACCAACGGCTGGCTCTTGTACCAGACACTGGCATGCCGCATGTGGGCGCGGAGCGGCTACTACCAGTCCGGGGGCGCTTTCGGTTTTCGCGATCAGTTGCAGGACATAATGGCGCTCATCCACACCGATCCCTCCCTTGTGCGCGAGCACCTTC
>JAQTSI010000313.1 GCA_028711365.1 Methylococcaceae bacterium | reverse complement strand
TCATCGACTGGAACGCCACCGCAGCGGAGTATCCGAAGGACCAGTGCATCCACCGTTTGTTCGAGCAACAGGCCGCAAAAACGCCTGAGGCGATTGCGCTGGTGCATGAAGATGAGTCGCTCAGTTATTCAGAACTGAATGATCGAGCCAACCGACTGGCACATCATCTGCGCGGGCTGGGAGTCGGGCCGGATGAGCGCGTGGCGATCCTGCTGGAGCGCTCGATGGACCTGGTGGTGGCCGAACTGGCCATCCTCAAGTGCGGCGCGGCCTATGTGCCGATCGACCCGGATTTTCCCGACGAGCGCATCGTTCATATGGTCGCCGACTGCGGCGCGAGGATCGCTCTGGCTTCTGCGGAAGCCGTTCTGCCCGAAACGCTCCCGGCGCAGCGAGTCGATCTCGATGAAGCGATGCTGAATGAAGGGCACTCCACCAATCCGGCAGGGATGGTAGACAGCGAGGCGGCGGCTTACCTCATGTACACCTCGGGTTCCACCGGCCAGCCGAAGGGGGTGGTGGTGCCACATCGGGCGATCGGGCGGCTGGTGCTGAACAATGGCTATGCGCAGTTCGATGCCAGTGACCGGGTGGGTTTCGCGGCCAATCCGGCGTTCGACGCCACGACCCTGGAGGTGTGGGCGCCGCTGCTCAACGGTGGGCGCATCGTGGTGATCGACCAGGCGGTGTTGCTCGATCCGGAACGGTTCGGGCAGACCTTGAAGCCGCAGGGAGTCACGGTGCTATGGCTGACCGTCGGCCTGTTCAACCAATATGCGGATTTCCTGGGCGATGTGTTTGTCCGTCTGCGTTATCTGATCGTGGGCGGCGACGCGCTGGATCCTCAGGTGATCGCTCGGGTGCTGCGCAACAGCCCGCCGCAACATCTGCTCAACGGTTACACGGCCCGACCGAGTCGAACTCCCCATTCAGGAGGCGTTTGTTGCGCCTCAGCTTTTTGGGCTGGCCGAGCGAATCATCGATGCCCAATTGGCCCAATCCGAGCCTTGCCTAGAAGATTACCGCTGTACCGCTCCAATCGGCTATGTCCTCAAAACCGTTCCAGTTCGGGATGGGGCAATCCGCTCTGGTGCACGTGCATCGCGCCGAATTCGGCGCAGCGGTGCAGGGTCGGCACTGCTTTGCCGGGGTTGAGCAATCCCTTAAGGTCGAAGGCTTGCTTGACCGCATGGAATTGGGACAGTTCCGCGGTTGAAAACTGGAGGCACATCTGGTTGATTTTCTCCATACCCACGCCATGTTCGCCGGTGATGGTTCCGCCCGAGGTCACGCACAACTCCAATATCTTGCCGCCGAATTCTTCGGCGCGTTCCAATTCGCCGGGCCGGTTGGCGTCGTAGAGAATGAGCGGATGCAGGTTGCCGTCTCCGGCATGGAAGACATTGGCCACGCCGATGCCGTAATGTTCGGACAAGCCGGCGATCCCTTTCAGCACCTCGGCCAGGCGGCCGCGGGGAATGGTGCCGTCCATGCAGTAATAATCGGGAGAGATGCGTCCGATGGCGGGGAAAGCGGCCTTGCGGCCGGCCCAGAATTTCTTACACTCGGCTTCGCTATCGGCCTGGCGCACTTCGGTGGCGCCGCTGCTTTCCAGGATTACCCTAGCTTTAGCCAGATCGGTTTGCACCTGTTCGGCCATGCCGTCCATCTCGCATAGCACGATGGCGGTGGCATCCACCGGATAACCGGCGTGGATGAAGTCTTCCGCGGCGCGCAGGGCCAACTGATCCATCATTTCCAATCCTGCCGGAAGCAATCCCGCTCCGATGACATCGGCCACCGCTTGACCCGCCCGCTCCACGCTGTCGAAAGCGGCCAGGAGGGTGCGTGCCGTTTCCGCCACCGGCAGCAATTTCAAGGTGATTTCGACGATCACGCCGAGTAGCCCTTCCGATCCGCTCAGTAGGGCGAGGAGCTCGTAACCCGGGGCATCCAGTCCGCCCGTCCCCAGTTCGACCACATCGCCTTCCACCGTCAGCATCTTCAGACCCAAGATGTTATGCACGGTCAAGCCATATTTCAGGCAATGCACGCCGCCTGAATTTTCCGCCACATTGCCGCCGATGGTGCAGGCGATTTGCGAGGAGGGGTCGGGGGCATAATACAATCCATAACGGGCGGCAGCCTCGGAGACGGCGAGATTGCGCACGCCAGGCTGTACCCTTGCGATGCGGTTGCTCGGGTCGATTTCCAGGATGCGATTGAGTTTGGTCAGGCTCAGTAAAACGCCGTTGTCCACCGGCAAGGCGCCGCCGGAAAGTCCGGTGCCCGCTCCTCTCGTCACTATCGGAATGCCGTGGCTATGGCATAGCCGCAGCACCGCTTGGGCCTGCTCCACCGTTTCCGGCAAGGCCACGATCCAAGGCAGCGTCCGGTAGGCGGAAAGGCCATCGCATTCGTAGGGACTGAGATCTTCCGGGGCGGACAATAGTCCCTCCGGTTTCAGGTGCTCCCCCAGCATTCGGACGAATGCCGGTTTGTTGATGCGATGCTCGATGCGTTCGGAGGGATGGATTCGATAGCTCATGATGACTTGCTTTGGCTCAAGTCGAAACCCGGGGGAGGGCCCCGTTCCTGTAACAGGAACAAACGATGCAGCAATACACCCACGATGAAGCCGCCCAGATGCCCCCACCAGGCCACGTCGGCATAGGGTTCATTGCCGGCAAGACCGTTGGTCGCTTTATAAAGCTGGATGATCACCCACACGCCCAGGAAAGCGATAGCCGGAACCTGTACGAATAGAGGCAGGAAGAACACCCAGATGACGATGCGCGCATAGGGGTACATGAAGAAATAAGCGCCCATGACGCCGGCCAAAGCGCCGGAAGCGCCCACTACCGGCACGGCGGCATTGGGATTGGCGTAAATCTGCGCGCCCGCCGCCGCCAAGCCGCAGACCAGGTAAAACACGATGAAGCGCAGGGAGCCCATACGGTCTTCGACATTATCGCCGAATATCCACAACATCCACATATTCAGCATCACGTGCAGCCAGCCGCCATGCAGGAACATATGGGTGATCAGGGGAGCGTAATCGTTCGGCGGCAGCCCTACCCAGGCGGCCCATTCGGGTGATGCGTAACGGGCGGGAACCAGCCCGTAGAAGTACAACAGATGAACCTGCATGGCCTCCGGAAGGAACCATTGCAGCAGGAACAAGGCGAAATTCACTATGACCAGCGACCAAGTCACCCAGGGGGTATATTGGCAGGGGATGGAATCTCGGTAGGGAATCATTTCGGAATCTTCGCAATACAGGATTTTCCGGAGTGGGGAATCAACACGTCATCCGGAAGTTCCGCCCCAGCCCCGCAGAATCTCGATAGGGTATTGATGCTCTTGAAGCTGAGCAGATAACCCTTCTTGTTGCGGCTCAAGGTGAAGGCATCGCCGGCATCCTTGGTCGAGACGCGGGCGCCGGTATCCATATCTTGCCACGCGTAATCGGAATTCTCCCGGCTCACATCGATCGAGCAGGTATATCCCAGCGACCCTCTCATGCCGGGATAATAATTGTTGAAGGCGATCTTATCGATCTTGTTATCCCGGATAGTGATTTTGGCTTCACCGCTGGTCATGGGTTTCTTATGGCCATAAATACACGAAATAACTTTCTCATCCGACTGTTGTCCGAAACCGGGGGAGGCGAGTAATGATAATAGGCTGATTGCAAGGCCGGGTAAAAGTATGTTCTTCATGAGCACACCTCAATGACAGTCACTCTTCATGCGGATACCTGACAGGGAAAATCGCGGGGTTTCAATAGGCAAGCCACCGCCCTTGGTTCAGGTCTCGGGGGCAAAGCTTTGCGAAGGCGGATGACTCAGCTTACACCCGATGGCTGTGGGTCGACAATGGTATAAAAGATTAAGCTTCGATGAATTTGGCTTGAAACCGAAAGCGCCCCCACTCGGTATGGCGTTGGAACAGGCTTGGGGTAGGCAAAAAGGGTTCTACATGTCAAAATTCAGGCTTACCAGAATTGGGTTTTCCTGCAGTCCAGTGTCGTCGCGACCGCGGTGTTTATGTCTTGAAGGGGCAACTGATGAAAAAAACAATGAACGGTTCCGCAATTCGTTTAAGCCGCTTGGCCTGCGCCTTGATCGTCATGGGCTTGTTCACGGCAACGCCGGCCAAAGCGGAGTTGACTGTCAGTCTTTTCTCCGGAAAGTCGATCACCGATGATGGCGATTTGACGCTGAAGCAAGACGGCACCAATTTACATTTCAAGGATGTACGCTGGAACGATCGTTCCTTCGAAGACCCGATCTATTACGGGGCGAGAATCGGCTATTGGTTCGACGCCATGCCCAACTGGGGCGTATCGGTCGATTTCACCCATGCCAAAACCTATCTATACGAAGGCGACGCCGTGCGCGTGAGCGGCGTGCGTGGCGGCGCGGCGGTCAATGGCGTCGAACCGATCAACAACAGCGTCCAGCATTTCGCCATGTCCCACGGGCTGAACATGATCACCTTCAACGGCCTGCATCGCTGGTTCCCCGCCGGCAAACGGGATCAGACCTTGCTGGGCCGCATGCAGCTTTACACCGGTTTAGGGATGGGTTTCAGCGTTCCCCATGTGGAAGCCGATGTCGGCGGCGTGAATACCGATCGGTTCGACTGGGGCACCGGCGCGGTCGTCAACGGCATGATGGGGGTCAATTACGACCTCTATGGTTTCTTGTCCGGCTTTCTGGAATACAAACTGAGTTATAACGATGTCCAGGCTGACTTGAAAGGCGGCGGTTCCATCAGCGCCGAATCGGTTACCCACCAAATCGTTTTCGGGTTGTCGGGACGATTCGATTTGTAATCGATACCGTGGTGCAGGGATAGCAGGGGCACCGTCTTTCGCCTGGAAACGAGTTCGGCAAGCCACCCTGACGAGGAAAACGCCGGTCGGTATCTTGTGTCTGCGCCGCCATCTCGACGACCGTGGCCGCCAAGATCATTCACTGAGTCAGGCGGTCGGCCCTGAATTCCTTGAACCAAAGGCCGACCGCCGCCTGCTGGAACGACAGGCTCTTGCACAGGAGCTTGAAGATGCCTTTATGCCAGGCGAGCGCCGAATGGTCCTTGAACCAACTCGGGAACAAACGGATGGCTTGCAACGCCACCAGGGCGTATTGGCTGGCCAGGGAAAAAATGCTGCTATCGAGCGTGGCCAGCAAAGCCATGGAGTGCGCGCGCCCTTTGGAACTCGATCGCCAATAAGAGAAGATGCATTGGTTGAGCAGCAAGGCCTCGGGGGTCTGGGCAAGAAACGCTCCGCGCAGTTCTT
>JAQTSI010000312.1 GCA_028711365.1 Methylococcaceae bacterium | reverse complement strand
GGGTCGAAGACGGTGTTCGACTATGGCTGCGGACGGGGCTGCGATGTGCGCGGGCTGACGGAAAACGGCCTTACCGTCAGCGGCTGGGATCCTTATTTCGCGCCCGACGAGCCGAAACACCCGGCGCACATCGTCAACCTCGGCTTCGTCATCAATGTCATCGAAGACCCGGTTGAGCGGCTGGAAGCCTTGCAAGGCGCCTATGCCCTGGCGGAAGAGCTGCTGGTGGTGTCGGCGATGATCGCCAACCCGGAGGCGGTGCGCGGCAAACCTTACGGCGACGGGGTACTGACATCGCGCAACACGTTCCAGAAATACTTTGCCCAAGCCGAGTTGCGCGACTGGCTGGCGGAAGCCTTAGGGTCGGAGCCGGTGCCGGTCGGCCCCGGCATTTTCTATGTGTTCAAAAGCCAGGATCTGGAACAACGCTTCCAACTGGGTCGGCAGTCCAACCGACGCAATGTGCTGAAATTCACCGCGCTGTCGCGCCCGGCAAAGCCGCTGACCGTCGGCAGGGCCGAAGCCAAATACCAAGAAAACCGGGAACTGCTGGAAGCATTGTGGGAAACCCGGCTCCGCCTGGGGCGCAACCCTGAGCGCGGGGAAGTCACCGAGGCGGAAGCGATTGTCAGCCACTTCGGCTCGCTGCCTGCCGCACTGCGCTTCGTCCAATCGAGAATGGAAAACGCCGAGGCCATCCTCGAACAAGCTAGGGCTTCCCGGCTGGACGACCTGAAAATCTACTTCGCCGAGTTCCAATTCCAGCAGCGCAAACCCTACCGTCATTTGGAGGCGGGCCTGCAACGCGATGTCAAAGCCTTCTTCGGCGATTACCGTAATGCCATGGAAGCCGGACGGGAGCTACTGTTCGCCGCTGGTAGCCCGGAACATTTGGCCGAGGCTTGCCGTCTAGCCACCGAGCAAGGCTTGGGCTGGTTGGAGGAAGGCCATTCCTTGCAACTACACACCAGCCTAATTCCCCAGCTTTCGCCCTTGCTGCGCGTATATGTCGGCTGCGGGCTGAAACTCTATGGCGACCCCGGCGAAGCCGACCTCATCAAAATCCACATCCGCTCCGGCAAGCTCACGCTGATGCGCTTCGATGACTTCTTAGGGAATCCCCTGCCCCGCTTGCTGCAACGGGTGAAGCTCAAGCTAAGGACTCAAGACTTCGACCTGTTTGAATATGGTGGGGACTATCCGCCGACCTATCTCTACCGCAAATCCCGCTACCTCAATGAAGAGATGCCGAACTATGCCGAACAACTCGCCTTCGACGAAGCGTTGGAAAATCTAGGGCTATTCGATCTTGAAGGCTACGGCCCGAAGCCCGCCGAGTTCGATGCCAAGCTCGAAGCCGCCCGCTGGGCCGTAGACGGTTTCAGCCTGATTCGCAGCCAGACGATCCCTAATCTCGACAGCCCCTGCGGCCAGCATTTCACCTATCGGGATCTGATCGAATGCGGCGAAACGCAAGCCCGCACCAGCCTTGAAAACCTGCCCAAACAAGCCGACAGCTACACCGCCCTGTATGAATTGGCCGTCAACATCCTTGATCCGGTCATCGACTATTACGGCATGGTGCGGCTGACCTACGGCTTCAGTTCCCCCGAACTAGCCCGCAAGATCGAAGGCCGCATCGCTCCCAAGCTTGACCAACACGCAGCCTGCGAACTAAACCGCAAAGGCGAACCGGTCTGCCCGAGGCTAGGCGCGGCGGTGGATTTCATCGTCGAAGACGAAGATATGGCAGAAGTCGCCCGCTGGATCATGACCACCCTGCCTTTCGACCGGCTGTATTTCTACGGCAAAGACCGACCCGTGCATGTCAGCTATTCGTTGACGCCCGCAAGAGAAGCTTGGGAAATGCGGGAGGTTGGGGGGAGACGGGTGCCAAGGGCTTTTCGCTAGGTTCATGCTTTAACCTTGGGAAGAGGTGATCTTTAAACCTGGGCTAAATTCATTAGGATTGAGTGCGGCTAATTGGCTGCGCACCCGCTCACGGAGTTTGCAGGCGGGTTCAAAAACATGGTGCTGATAATCGGGATCACCAGAATTCAGCATCAATAATTTTGATAACGCCATGCTTAGCCTCTGCACGGCCTTAACATCACGTATATCTCCTTTTAGTTCAGGTGCTTGACCATAGCTAAACCCATAAGCACTGACCGTCCTTAATTGATGAACATACTCTCCAAATACATCAGCTTTAATCCCTATTCCCTGTGCGGCCCTTTCCGTTGTAAACCTTGGTATTTCCCATCCTGGAATTATGCCGTGGAAACGATCCATCAGCGCATCATCATGGAACATTTCAGGCAAATGCCGAATATAATCTTCACGTAAAGGCTTATCATCGAATATTTCAATATTGGCTAAAATCATCAGCCCGCATTCGCTTGGAACCTCATGCCCACCGATGGAATAGCGACCAGATTCTAAATAGTCCTTGAATTTTGCATGAATATCATCGGCCCCTTTGAAGCTAATTGACTGGCCTTCATCCAAGACCAGCAAATCATGTTTACCCAAAAGACCAATTTCTTTTGTATTTAGGTTTTTAAATAACTGTGCTTGGGTTAGTGCTCCACCACTATTAAGCCAAACATAACGGCTTAGATTGGTGAAAATATAGGATTTGCCAGTGCCTTTTGGAGCTAGTTCCATCATATTGATGTTTTTGTGAATTAGCGGCAACATACGCAACAATAGAATCCGGCGTTGTTGGGGAGTATAGGCGGAAGGTTCATAACCCATGGTGCGGATCAATAAATAGATCCACTCCTCCGTAGTGAATTCCCCCCTAGCCTCGACGACTTTGTCCAACCTTACCCGCCCTGATTGCATCGGGTTGAATTCGATCAACTCAATAACGTTCTTGCCTTTCTCTTCCCGCAGATGTAACCGTCCCGCACCCCATTGCCCACCGCTTAACAATTCATCATGCTTGTCGAGAATGTCGGGTATCACTTGCGCATCGTTGAGTTCCAGACATGGTATGCTAACTAACCGCAAGCCCTTGGTAACATCAATTCTCACAGAAAACTTATCCAAAAGCACGATGGAATCACCGCTTAAAAGCCTGTTTTTGATGGACTCCTTTTCGGTTTTTTTGGGCAGGTGCTTGCTCATAAAATCGGTGATGGCTTGATATAGCTCAGACTTGTCCGATGTCTTGGATAAGTATCTTGAAACCAGCCATTCTTCGACAAAACTGGTAATCGTCCGCGCCTCACGAATTTTTAATTCGCGCACCGACTTTTTATCTATTGTCAACTCGCCAAAAGTCTCTAATATCTTTTGATCTAAGTGTTGCTGCTGTATTTTTGATTCAATCATGGCGGCTAAAACATGCTTTCAAAGTCGGCCATCTCATTGCTGACTTCCAATAATTTAGGAGGGAAGGATACATCAAAGCTAAGGAAGAGCTTTTCCGTATTAGAATCTTCACGCGTGAAACTGACCTCTAACTCCAGCTTGACTAGCCCCTCTTGAGGAATATCAGCTTGTATATTCAAGCCAATCTCACAATCTTTGCCTTTTTGTAGCGGGCCATAAGGGCCGGACTTGCCGTGAAAGGGGGGGGTTACCTCAAGCCGAATCCCTTGGGCTGTATCTGCGCTGACCAACAAAAACCTGAGTTGCCATCCGTCTGAAATACTGATGGCCTTGTCATTCACCAAACGGATTGTCAAAGGCTGCGGGGATGGGGCGGCCACCACAGGGCTACGCATCACCAAGCAGGGAATCAATAATTCCTCCGGTGTCAGGCCACCATGGGCTAAGGGCGTGTCGCCTTTCAGTCGAACCCGTCGAAGGGGAAGAAGATAATGGGTGCCGCAAGCTTCTGCGATTTCAAACCCATCCCGCCTACCTGGCGATCCAGTAAAGCGAATGTCACGTTCGCCGCAGATGCCTATGCCTTCGTGGAGTACGCGTTCTACGGTGCGAATGCAGGCGACCCCATGATCCGCAGTGACAAACACTACCGGCTCAAAGCCGTGCTTGCGGGCTTGGACCGTCCACCGTTTGATTTCTTTCACAAGCTGCTTGATGATGACTTCGACATCCTCATGGTGTTTTCCGTAGTTGACGCAGTTATGCAGGCGTTCGTCGATGCGGTTTTCCAAGTAAACTAACAGGCGGGTTTGTTCAGGAATAGGATCATTGCGGCTCTCCCAGCTCTTGATGACATGGATTGATTGGGGCGAATCCAGGACTTGCCGGTAGGCATGGTAAAGCCGGTTCTCCACAGTCCCGCTAGTCTGATCGGCGGGTTTTCCAGTCAACACAGCATTCTTACCAATTTCCGTCAGACTAGGGTAAGGGGCGATCAGAAAATCTTCCTCTAGCGCCAAATCCCCATCGCAGGCCGACTCGTGCAAAGCATCCCGCAGCCTAGCGTTGTAAAGGGCGCTTAACGCATCGACCATGCAGACAATCACTCGCGTATCCTTATCCTGCAGATGCCGTTCAACCTGGCGGGCGACGCGACGCCAATCGAGGTCCGAGCGGGCAATACGGGCCTGTTGGCGCACCACCCAATGGGAGAAGCTCATGCTCACCGCCTCGTCGGGTTCTTGCTCCGCCGTATAACGCCGCAAGGCATAGTCGAGGTAACGCTTTAGCCATAACCGGCTTGCCTCAATATCGGCGTTTTCAGGCAACGGCTCGCAGGCGGCCAGTTGCTCTCTAATCAAGCAAGCAAGCCGGGCCGCTGCTTCGCTGCTTAAACCCTCCAGCGCATCGGCTAAGGCAGCCGTCGCCAAATTCCGCTGCTCATCCAAGCAATTCTTCAGAGAATCCATGAAACCAGGCCAATCGACCACGGCCAATTCGGCCAGCACATCGGCTTTAAGATCGCCGCATTCGATCTTGTGAACGGCCTTCTCCAGCACCGTGTGCCAGTCGGAGGCTATCTTCTCGCCGACGACGCTAAGCTCGACAGGCCAAATGGGCAAGGCATTAAGCGCTTCGGCAGGCTCGACCCTCGCGGGCAAGGCAAAGGCTAGTCCATGGCGCTGGATGAAGCCGCGCAAATGTTCGTATAGCCTATGCCGGGCTAGGTGCGCCAACGCCTCTGCCGGAATGAAAAACGCGGCAATGCGCTCGACCAACCAACTTGCCGAGTTGGCCGGCAGGAAAAGCCCTGCCGTTTGGCCTACCCTCTGCCGCACCGCTTCCACGTCCAGCCAAGCCAGCTCCGCCAGCAAGGGATCGGCCAGGGCATCATAAAATGCCGGCCAACTGCTGGGCTGAACCAAGTCCTCGCTCACTAAGCACAACAGCCTTGCCGCCTCGTTTTCACCATCACTCAAATCCACAG
>JAQTSI010000034.1 GCA_028711365.1 Methylococcaceae bacterium | reverse complement strand
AGTACAGCTTCTGCCATCGCTCCCGATCTTGGGGGACAAAACGCTGGATGCGGATTCTTCGGTTCATGACACCCTCCTACCCGATTCGCCATCGCGACCCTAAGTGTAGTCATTATTGGGGGGATAAGGGAGTAATCTTCTTGGCATTGATAATCCTGTCCCACAACTCCTCCCGGCTCGCTATAATAAATAGTAGTCACCAGGGCGCGCAGGCGATCCCAAAGCGATACCGTCGTGCGCCTGGACGCTTGGGCTTCTCGGAACATGGCCAGGTGACCTATTTCCCCACGGCCCTGACCTCGGTACTCGTCAAACCGGGGTTGGACAAGGTTATCCCGCTGGCCCCCGAGTTCGTCCAGCCGCAGGACGGCGCCGAGAAGCAAGACTGTGAATTCAACGCGGCCAAGCGTTGGCTGGCCGAATGGGGTGACGTTTATCGCTCGCTGAAGGTCACCGTCCCTGGGCGACGACCTGTACAGCCATGAGCCGTTCTGCCTCGAACTGCTGAGCCGAGGCTTTGGCTTCATCTTGGTCTGCCAGCCCGATTCCCATGCCACCGTCTACGAATGGCTGGAGTCTCTGCAGCCTCATGGCGCCGTCCGCGCCGTGGTCCGCACGCGCTGGAACGGCCAGCGGCGCGAAGCGGACACCTATCGTTATGCAGAAACGATTCCCCTGCGCGATGGGGAGGATGCCCTGAGGGTCAACTGGTGCGAGATCACCACCACCGACGAGAAGGGGGATAGGCGGTATCACAATGCCTTTGCGACCTCACTGGCGATCAATAGCGACAACGTGGCGGAGGGGGGCGAAGCCGGACGCAGCCGTTGGAAGATCGAAAACGAAAACAACAACACCTTGAAAACCCAGGGTTATCACTTTGAACATCATTTGGGTCATGGTCAGCCGCATTGGTCGTCTTTGTTGGCCAGTCTCATCATTCTGGCCTTTGGGGTTCACACGGCGCTGGAGTGGACGGACGAAAAACCTTACGTTTCTTCTCGCTCACCATAAACCCCGTTTTATCACCAGCCACCATCTTAAATAACTGTCCAGAAATTGGGGTCCACTATAGGAGTACCGTTGTAGTCCTTGCTCAAAAAGGGATTGCCCTTCGAGTCGTAGATCGTGGAGGCCGAGGCCGGCCCGCAACCACTGCCGCCGGGCTGCGATTTGGAGGTCGGCAGGACGTAACCGCCGCTGCCCTTCTGGAAGGTATAGACCCGGCTGCTTCCGAGCGGATCGGTCACCGTGGTATTTGAGGAACCGTAGGCAAAACTGTAGTAACCGTTCATACACCCTTTGGAGCGCGGGCGTCCCGCCCGCAGAAATGGCGGTCAAGATAACCGCGCTCCCAGGAAAAGGCAGGGGTGACTGAACAGTTACTGTTGAAAAACCTGCTCTAAAAATACGGAGTAAAAATTATGAATACGACCGACATTATTGGAATGATTGAAGGGGACGAAAAATGGGATTCCGGGGAACTGGGTCAAGATGAAGCGTCGACAAAGGCGATCAATTTAAGCCTGGAGCAGCAGCAGGCGATTGATGATTCCGTTGCGCTACAGATGATCTCCATTCGTCTCCCCAAATCGCTTATCGAAGACTACAAGTTCCTGGGCGATTTTCATGGGATCAAATATCAGACGCTCATGCGCCAAATCCTGGCACGTTTTGCCGACTCAGAAATGAAAGACATGGCTCGCAAGGCCGCTAACGCGCAAATCAAAGCGACACGCCAGGCGGCTAGTCATGCCGAAAACCCACCAGAAAGCAGGAAACGGAAAAAGCTTGCCTGATAGAACAGGAAACCAGCCGCCCTACGGGGCGGTTTTTTTGTGGGCGGGTTTGGCGAGAGCATGGCACCGGATAGAGCAGCTTGGGGACATGAGCTTATCAATTTCATGTCCCCGGCATGTCCCCAATAAAAAAGCCTTACTGCTGAAATGCTGTAAGGCTTTGATTTTATGGAGCCGGTGATAAGAATCGAACTTACGACCCGCACATTACGAATGTGCTGCTCTACCGACTGAGCTACACCGGCTTTGAGCCGCATATTATAGGAAAAGAAAACTCATGGCTACAAGCTTTTACTATCGCCGCGCCAGAAATAAGGTTCAGGGGGGACGATGGGGGGGCGTTGCAGGATACCATCGACCAAAAGATGGGCCGAGGCCGGGGCCATCACGAATCCATTGCGAAAATGGCCGCAGTTGAAAAACAGGTTGTCGATCTTAGGATGGACGCCGATGGTGGGAATGCCCAGAGGTGAGCCGGGACGCAGTCCCGCCCAGTGTTTTTCGATTTCGCACTGCCGAAGCCGTGGCATGATGCCATAAGCAAAATCCAGCAAGGTTTCGCGTCCGATTTCGGTCGGGAATTTGTTGAAACCGACGTTTTCGAGGGTGCTGCCTGCGAGGATCCGACCGTCTTTGCGCGGTATCAGATAATGCCCCCGACTTAAAACGATATGCCTCAGCAGACCCGGCTCGGATTTGAAGACCAGCATTTCGCCTTTCGCGGGCATAACCGGCAGTTCCCCCCTGCCCAAATCGCGGGTGATGAGTCCCGACCATGCACCGACGGTCACGACGTATTGCGGCGCGCGGAACTGCCCTTGCCGGGTAACGACGCCGACTACCCGCCCAGCTTCGGTTTTGATCTGCTCGACCGGATGATGATCCAGCAGGGTGACATCGCGGTTGGCCAAATCCTTTTGCAGCGCGCGTAAAAGGCGGGGATTGCGGATCTGGCCGACGTCCGGCAAGAACAGCGACGAATCTGGGCCGATGCGGATCGCCGGCTCCAAACCCTGCCTTTCTCCAACCAGCGATGTTTCCAGTCGCACCCCGTAGGTTTCGGCCCAGCTCATGGCCCTACCGATGTCTTCGCAATCGCCGACCAGCAAGCCGCTGGGCAGCCATTCCGGGTCGATGCCGGTGCTCTCCAGCAATTCGGCGGCCAAACGCGGATATTCGGCCTGGCTCCAGCGACAAAGGGCCGTAATCGGCTCGGCTGCCCGCCAGGGGTAAAGCGGCGACAGGATGCCTCCTCCGGCCCATGAAGATTCCCTGCCGATTCCCTGTCTTTCGAGCAGGATCACCCGGGCGCCCGCCCTGGCAAGTTCACGTGCGCTCATCAGGCCGGATATGCCTGCGCCGATGACGATGACGTCCGCCTGAGTCAGTTTCGAGTCGCGTTGAGTCATGTGATGTGTTTGCAAACGCTTAAGCAACTCGTCGCCAGATTTTCGCGCCTTTTGATTGAAGACATTCACGACAAGCTTGGTTATTCTTTACCATACCGGATGTCACGACCAGGTCCTTAACCCGCCTGCTCGGGGAATATTTCATCACAATTCTAATCAATTTGAGGAACTCCATGGTACGATCCAAACGCTTGTCATCGGCGTGTCTGCTCGGCAGCATGCTCATCCCGGTTTCGGCTTCGGCCCTGGTGGTGGAAATCCAGGGACAGCGCCTGGAGCCGCAACTCGTGGGTGCCAGCTGCATCGAAATCGCCGGAGTGTATCCCGGACTCAAAATCGAAGCCAGTGAAGCCGGATCCACCCCCAGAATCTGTTACAACAACAGCTCCCAGATCAATTCCATTACCATCCTGAATGCTACCTTCGTCGCACTCGATCCCATCAAAAAGGATATCTGGTTGAAATTCGAGCACAGCTTCCCGGCCGGCATCAATGGCAAAGTCATGGCTCGCGCCAAACTGCAGGGCTTTTTCAGCACTGCCAATGGCGTAGGGGTTCCCAACGGCAGTCAGCTTTCCTTCACCGCCTATTTTTCACAAACCGGCCATGACGATACCATCGCCGAGCCTTATCACCTGAGCCTGAGCGACGACCTGGATTCGGCCGTGTTCGAGTATTCCGCCAAAGAACAATATCTCATCGCCGGCCCCCGCGAGTTGAAAGGCGCTTTGAAGGTTTATTTCACCCGGGCCGGACAAAAGCTTACCGTGAACGACAGGAACACCATTTCCATCGATTCCGGCTCTACCCTAGCGGACAAACTGGATACCATGGCGGTGCCGGAATCCCTGGAGGAGAACGCCCCGGTCGGTCCTCCATCGCCTTCGGCTCTCCCTGCAACTGCGCCCGATACCCCGGCCTCGCCCATTCCATTCCCTGCCCCCACCGGCAACGAAGAAACACCCACACCCAATTCGCAATAGGTTCCCGCGAATCGAGGCCATTCACGGGCGGTGCCCTGAATGGCCCTGCGGCTTGCCAATCATTGCATCGGTCCCACCGAAGGCCGTTTTTCCTCGGGTGGTGGTGTCGTCTCGATTTCGGATGGCGCGGCGGGCTCGGGATGGAGGACCAGATTGCTTTCTCTAAGCCTTTCTTCCAGCTTTTCCCAAGCCTTTTCCAAGGAGGTATCCATCACGTCGACATTGCCCATCGACAGGATCACTCGGGCCAGTTCCGGAATCTTGGTATTGCCCGTCGAAACGATATATACCGGCTGCACATAGAGGACCGCTTTGCCGATCGGCAACATGATGATCCGGCCCCGTTTCAGATGGGAGCCTTTCTGATCCCACAAAGCGAATTGGCGCGCGATTTCGGGATCCTGGTCGATCAGCGCGCTGACCTGTGATGGCCCGTCGACCTGCACATCCCGACTGAATTTGTATACCACGATCTGCTTGGAATAAGGCCTTCCGGCATTATCGGATTTCAGCGAACCGGCGATACCCAACATGCTGAGATTATTGCGTCCGATCGGCGTCATGGGATTCAATAGGATGAAGTTCTGCATCTCCTCGGCCCCATCCATGATCATGGTGATGTAATACGGCCTGACCGGTTTGTCCTCCACCTTGGCGAAATCCCAAGTCTCCGCCTGCTGATAGAACAGGGCCGGATCGGTCTGATGATATTTGGCGTAGATATTCATCTGCAGTTGGAAAATATCCCTGGGATAACGCAACTGTTCGCGCAACAGCGGCGGCATCTCGGCGACATCCTTGAACAAGCCGGGATAGGCGTTCTGATACCCTAAAATGATGGGATCGGAAGCATCGACCACATAATAATCCGCCGTACCGTCAAACGCGTCGACGACGACTTTCACCGAATTGCGGATATAGTTGAAACGTTTATCTTCTTCGTTTTGATAGCCGGCAAACGCGAAACGGGAGTCATGGGAAACCGGATACCAGGAGGAAGTGGTATAGGCATCCTGCACCCAATAAACCCGCGTGGGCGTCACCACGATATAAGGATCGTGATCGAGTTCGAGATAAGGGGTCAGGGTCTTGATTCGATCGACGATATTGCGGCGAAACAGCGCTTTGCTATTGCCGTCGATATTCACCGAGAAAAACAATTTCTCATCCCTGAAATACAGCGCTATCAGGAGCTTGCGAAATAGTGAGGAAATCTGCACACCGCCTTTGCCGCTGTAATTCTGGCTGGAGTCCATGTCGAAACTGGAGATATCCGGAATATTCAGCCGGTTGGGAACGATGGCGTAATCCAGCTTTTCCGTGCCGTAATAGATGTCCGGTTTCTCGACCTTGAAACCTACATCGGATTGCAGGTTCAAATCGCGCAGGAACCACTGCATCGGCGTATCGCCATTCTGCGCCGCCGGCGTGATCACCGCACCGAAACCATGCGTATAGCGCATGTGCAGGTTTTCCCAATTCCGCGCGGCGTCAGGAAGCTTGTCGATGTTGATTTCCCGCGCAGCGAGGTTGACCTGCTCGGTCTGGCCGTTGATCTGGTAACGCGCCACATCCACATCGGTGAAGCTGTAATAGGGGCGGATGCCTTGCAACTGCTGGTAGACATCGTCCAGGTATTCGGGATCCCAAACGGGGATATTGTGCAGATGTTGCCGCACATCCGGCGCGATCATCTCGGGCCCCACCGCCGCCGTCACCGGTATGGTCTTGATTTGTTCGAGGTCGTAGGCCTTCAAGGTCGCCTTGATATTATTCTCCATGAAATCCTTTTCGATCTTGACCGGGTTCGGCTTGACCAGGAATCGATCGAGCAGATTCGGCAGAAAGCTGGATTGCCTAAGGCCCAGAGCCACCACGAAAACCAGGGCGAAACCGATGGTCGATTTTAATCCCTTGCCGGTATGTGCCCAGAGGATGCCACTGCCGGTAGCCGCAATCAGGGACACCACCACGAACCAAATCAGGGGCAACAGGTAGCGCAGTTCGACGAAACCGGGGCCAAAGAAGCTCGGTTCATGAACGGAGGTATACAGCAGATCATGCCGATCCAGGATGAAACCCCATGCCTCGATCAATGCCGTCACCAAAACGAGCCCGCTCAAGTGATTCTTCGCCCCGCGCGGCCATGTCCTTTTTTCAACGGGCAATAGCTGATGTTCCAGCCAATAAAGCAGGGCAATGCCCAACACCAACACCGAAGAAGTGATCAGCATCTTCTTTTGGACCAATTCGAAAATCGGCAGACGGAACAGATAGAAGCTGATATCCTCCCGGTAAACCGGGTCCTGCACCCCCGAATCGGGCCCGAAGAAAAACAGCAGGGCGCTCTCCCACTGCTGGTAGAAGGGCGAGGCGACCCAAACCGCCAAGATCAGCGAAACCGGAATGTAGACACTCATCGAACCGGTTTGGAACATCTGCAGCAATTTCCGATACTGCCGGCCAGACTCCTGCCCCAGGGAAGAAAACGCGCTTTGGTCCACGCCCAGATAACGCGAAGCCGCCCAGAAATTGAGGAAAAAGATCAGGAAGAAGAATATCGTGACCCCGCCCGAGAAAATGTACCGATAGAGCACCCGCAGCCAGAAATAACTGCCGTATTCCAAGGAGCTGAACCACCAGAAGTCGACCAGAAAATTGGTCAGGGAGATGCCCAAGGCAAGAACGAGCGCGACCAGGACGGCAAGCGTCATGGCGGTGATCGTCAGCAGGCGTTTCCAATTTCGCATAGATTCCTCTTCAGGTTCTCGATTAGTCTGGTCTGCGGCATGTCCGGCGGGCGGAGCATTCGCAAAGAGCGGCTAGATCTTAATCATACCGCGTCTGGCCATAAACCAGTAGACGGTTGCCCTTCCCCCAGCGGATGGTGCTTGCGCGGCGGAGCCATGAATCCGAAAATTCTCTACCTGCGCTTCCTCGCCAGTTCGGGACGCGCTTCCCTCAACTTTGCAGACATGACCCCAACATGATGAGCCTAATCCCCCGTTTTTTCGCCCCCCTGGTCACGGCGCTTTTCCTCTCGGCCTGTCAGCCGGGAGGAGGAGAAACCGAGTTGTCCGGAGACATTCAGGGCACTACCTACCACATCAAGCTGGTTCTGGACGGCCTCCCGGCCAAGCCGGAAGAACTGCGCCAAGAGGTGGAAAAAGTCTTCGCCGACATCGACCTCAAGCTGTCCAATTATCGCGAGGACTCGGAAATCTCCAACCTGAACCGGCAAAAATCCACCCAATGGCTGCCGGTTTCCAGGGAAATCGCCGAAAATATCGCCATTGCCAAGGAAGTCCACGCCAAATCGGACGGTTGTCTGGATCTCACCATCAAACCCCTGTTCGACCTGTGGGGCTTCTCCCGCCATGAAACTAAGGTGCCGGAGCAAACCGATATCGATAGGGCACTGACCCATGTGGGCCTGGAAAAGCTGGAACTGGACGAGGCCAATTCACGCATCCGCAAACAGGACCCGGAATTGGCCATCGATCTTTCCTCCATCGCCCAGGGCTATACGGTGGGCGCCATCGCCAAACTGCTGGAATCCCATGGTATCCAGAACTACATGGCGGAAATCGGCGGGGAAATGAAGGTCAAGGGACGCAAAGCCAACGGCGATGAATGGCGAATCGCCATCGAGAAGCCGACTCCATTCACCCGGGAAGTCCAGCGGGTGCTTTCCATTCACCAGAAAAATGGCCTGGCCATCATGACATCGGGGACCTATCGCAATTTCTTCGAGGAAAAGGGACAGGTCTACTCCCACATCCTCGACCCCAAGACGGGCAAGCCGGTCACCCATCACCTGCTTTCCGTCACCGTGCTGCACGACGATCCCACCTGGGCCGACGCCTGGGACACCGCCCTCCTGTGCATGGGCGAGGAAAAAGGCTACCAGGCCGCCGAGGCGAACCAGCTGCGCGCCCTGTTTATTTATGGGGAAGGAAAAGAGCTAAAAGAACGGCTCAGCAGCGCCATGGCCCGGGAGCCGGAGCGGTAAGGCGTCCGTTGTTGCAGAAATTGTCGGCTTTTTTTGCAGTTCCAGAAACGAGCGTTTGACGCTCTGGCATAAGCATTTGAATCAAATGGATAATAGGGTTTGGCATCCATCCTGCTGAATAACCATGGCCTTTATGGCATTTTTCTCCATCAACGTGAACTGCAAAAAGTTAGTGCCCCCCATGAAATACATCCCGCTTCACCTATTCTTGTCTCTTGCGGCCCTTGCGGGCAACTCACAGGCCACGGTCATCAATTTCGATCAAGTGCCCCGAACCTCGATCTCATACGGAAACGGCAATCCTTATCAAGAGTCCGGCTTTCAAATTTCAAATAGTGGAGGCAATTCCAGTGCGCTCTTGTTTTGGGGCAATCTCAGCTATAACGCAGATCCCAAAGGCAATACCCTCAGCCACAATTACTCCAATTCGACGATGACGCTGACCCGGATCGACGGCGGCATGTTCAGCTTCAACTCGATTGACTTGGCGGATGTCTTTAATGCCCCCAGGGGAGGTGATGTACAGTTCAATTTTGTGTTTGCCAATAAGACGACCAGCCAGTCCACCGTAACCCTTCCCGACCTGGCAGGGTTGCACACCTTCACCTTCAATCTGGCCGATCTTTCCCGCGTTTCCTGGACGCCGCTCACAACCAATGGCCCCTTTCTCCAGTTGGATAATATCGTGGTTGACAACTCATCAACATCCGTCCCCGAACCCGCGACCTTCGCTCTCTTCGGAATGGGCCTCGCCGGCTTGGGTTTCGCCCGGCGCCGCGCGATCTAAGCTCTCTATAGAGCCGGTCGGGATTGATATCCCGTCGGCAAGCTTTTACGCCATGGCGTGAGCGACGTATACAGATGGGCCGGAAGTTATATATCCCGGCCCGCTCCAGCCAAATCCCGCCGACTAACGGCCCGATGATTCGCCGAACATCTCCCTGACCCAGGCGCCGCGGCGCTCGCGGTCCAGCACCTCGATGCGGGCGCGCATCAGCACCACGGCCAGATAATACAATTTGAAAGAGACCGCCATGATCAGCAGAGGGATCAGCATGCTGAGGTGGATGGAGGGTTTGCCGATCTTGGTGACGGTGGCACCCTGGTGCAGGGTGTTCCACCATTCCACCGAGTAATGGATGATGGGGATGTTGACCACGCCCACCAGAATCAAAACCCCGCCGGCCCGGGCGGCGGTGCGTCTATCCTCGATGGCGGAAACCAGGGCGATATAGCCCAGATACAAAAACAGCAGGATCAGCTCGGAGGTGAGCCTGGCATCCCATACCCACCACGCGCCCCACATGGGCTTGCCCCACAACGAACCGGTCACCAGCGCCAGGAAGGTGAAGGAAGCGCCGATGGCGGCCGAACTGCTCGCCATCACATCGGCCAGCTTGATGTTCCAGACCAGGTTGATGGCGCTCCACACCGCCATCAGCATGTAGATGAACATCGACATCCAGGCCGCCGGCACATGAACGAACATGATGCGGTAACTCTCGCCCTGCTGGTAATCGGGCGGGGCCTTCACCAACCCCAGGTAAAGGCCGGCCAACAGGCTAATCAGGCACAAACCACCCAGCCAGGGGATGAGTTTGCCGGAAATGTCGTAGAAATACTTGGGGGAAGCCAGCTTATGCAAAAACTGCCACATAGGGTTCAACTCACACTGATTCGAAGGGCCGCGGCGATGGCCACCGGGGCTAAGGTCAAGGCCAGCATCAGCAGCGATGCCAGAAAATAGATCTGCCCGGCGATGGGCATTCCCGCCGCCGCCGCGGTCACGGCGTTGGTGGCGAAGATCAGCACCGGGATGTAAAGGGGCATGACGAGCAGGGTCAGCAGCACGCCGCCCCGCCTAAGGCCCACGGTGAGAGCCACGCCGATGGCGCCGACCAGGCTCAACAGCGGAGTCCCCAGCCCCAAGGTCAACTCCAAAGCGAGGATGGCTTTTTCCGGCATGGACAGCAGCAGGCCCAGCACAGGCGCCAGCAGCAGCATCGGCACCCCGCTCACCAGCCAATGCGCCAATACCTTGGCCAGGGCCAGCAAAGACAATGGCTGGGCGCTCAGCAGCATCTGCTCCAGCGCACCGTCCTCGAAATCCGAGCGGAACAGGTTTTCCAGCGAAAACAAGGCCGCCAACAAGGCCGCGATCCAGATCACCCCGGGGGCGATCTTGCGCAGCATCTCCGTTTCCGGGCTGACACCCAAGGGGTAAAGCGTCACGATCATCAGAAAAAACAGCAAGGGATTGGCCAGCTCGCCGCGATGGCGGAAGGCCAGCAGCAAATCGCGCTTCAGCAGGGCATAAAAGGCTTGGAACATGACTCGTTTCTCAAAAGGAGGGGGCCTGAAGGGCCAAATGTCCAAAGCCATCTCGCCCCGGTATTTTACCCCGACGCCAGCGCCGACACCGCTCAAGCTAAAAGCAGGATTATAATCCCCACCAGTCTACCTGCCGGAGAATCGTCATGAACGCCGTCATCAAACCTACACCCTACCAACGACTGCTGGACTTGCCGGAACATGTCACCGGCGAAATCCTCGATGGCGAATTGTATGCCCAGCCCAGGCCCAGTGGCCTACATGGGTTGGCGGAACGAGGGCTCAATATCGACCTGGGCGGCCCCTTCGACTTCGGACGAGGCGGCCCCGGCGGCTGGTGGATCATCCCGGAGCCTGAAGTCCACTTCGTCCGCGATACCGAAGTCGCCGTGCCGGACTTGGCCGGCTGGCGGCGCGAGCGGATGCCCGCCATTCCCGAAGATCACCGTTTCGAGGTGGTCCCCGACTGGCTTTGTGAAATCCTCTCTCCCTCCACCGTGAAAAAAGACCGCGCCATTAAATTGCCGGTCTATGCCCGCTACGGCGTCGCCCACGCTTGGCTGGTGGACCCTCTGGCGCACACACTGGAAGCTTTTGAATTGCAGCAAAACCGCTGGGTACTGCTGGCCACTCTCAAGGATGACGACCCCGTCCAACTGCCGCCCTTCGACGCCGTGACTTTCTCCCTGACGGATTTATGGTCTTGACCCCGTTGGAAACGTCGTTCGAACTCAGCTCGTCCGGCCCGCGGTTCATCGATCGGACAAATTCAGCCTGACCACATCCCCTCGCACCTCCACCGCCTGATGGGAAGTCAACACCGCCATGCCGCCCTTCTCCAAATGATTTTCCAGCAGCCCTCGAACCAGGGCGACACCGTCGACGTCCAAGGCGGTGAAAGGCTCGTCCATGATCCACAGTTTCGCCGGACAGACCAGGAGCCGGGCCAGGGCGACGCGTTGTTTCTGGCCGGCGGAAAGCGAGCGGGCGGGGATTTCCTCGCGGCCCTGCAATCCGGTACGCTCCAGCACCCGGTAAACGGCATCCTCGTCGAAGGGAAGACCGGCCAAGGCCAGGGCGATTTTCAGATTCTCGATGGGTGATAAATCGGCTTTCACGCCCAGGGCATGGCCCAGATAGGCCATTTCAGAGAAATAGACCGCGCGTTGCCGCAGGATATCCAGGCCGCGCCATCGCACCTCGCCCTCACTGGAACGGCTCAGGCCCGCCAGGATGCGCAACAGGCTGGTCTTGCCGGAACCATTGGCGCCTTCGATCTGCATCAACTGGCCTTCTCTCAACTGGAAGGCCAAACCGGTGAACAGCAAGTTATCGCCTCGGTAACACTCCAGATCGACGATGGCCAGGATGGGGGGGGAATTCGATGAGGACAATAAGAAAGCTCGGAAAGGGTTCGGTTCCTCGCGGGCGTGTTTCGCACCCATGACGGAGAACATGACCCGCCGCCTCGGTCGGCGGCGGTCATCGTAGGGGCTCAATGATACCCTCTCGGGGGCGCCATTCATAGACGGAAAGATAACCGCCCCATCCGGATTGATAGACCAGAGGCTGACCTTCCAGCGGTTTTTCCAGGGAACTGGTGAAAGGCAACAGCCTGGCCAGTAGAGTCCTGGCACCCTCGTCCGTGCCGATGCGCCAGGCGCGCACGCCGGACTGCGGCAATTGCTGCACCAGGTAGGAACCGGGGCCTTTCTCCCCCGCCCAACGCTTCACCTCGGCGATCTGGCTGTGAACATTGCCGGATTGCGGGAAATTCCTCAGGTCGAATGGCAGATGGACCCCGCTCAATGCTTCGATCTCGCCCAAGCGGGCCAAATCATCCAGGCAAATCAGGAAGTAAATCGGCGCCCCCTTGGGCAAAGCCTGCGCCATTTCCCGCAATGCCGCCTGCGCATCCATGCTCAACCAGCGCGCCAGTTGCTTCAGCTTGCTCTCATCCGGCGCGAAGCCGCCGCCCGTCTTTTCCCAGAAATCGCGCTGCTTGCGATCGGGGTAAGCCGCCGCAACCGGAGCCTCCACCCAGGGGTTGCGTCCGCTCAGGAAATGGATACGCTGGGCGTCATCCCACCAGGAAACGAACAGGGCGTTTTCTTCGGTGTGGGCCAGGATGGCCTCCGCCGCCCCCTTCCACAAATCGTGGCGCAGCCCGCCCTCGCCTAAAGCCGGCGGAAACACGATGGCGCTGCGCCGGCTTTGGCCATCCTGGTATTGTGCCTGATTCAGCTCCACGCCCCCCGTCTCCTCCCGGCCGATCCGGTAACGCACGATGCGCTGCGGGGAAAAGCGCCCGCCGATGGCGGGAAAACCCGCCTCTCCGCTGTTCGACTCGGCGATCTTTTCATAGCTCACGGCCTCCCTGTCGGAAAAATCCGGCACACCGAACACGATCAATGCCACGCCGGCAAACACCAAGATAACGCCTAGGGCGGATTTTAACCACGGCTGCCGAATGATGCCGCGGTAGTTTCGATTCGGATTCACTTCTTTAAGATTAAGCACAGACGTTGTTTCTGCCCCGATTCTTGGCGAGATAAAGTTTGCAATCGGCTTTATGCATGAATTGTTCGGCTTTCTTCATATCCTTTGAATATTCACAAACTCCCGCGCTCAAAGTGACCGGTATCTGAGTCCCCATGAACTCGAAATCGGAGTTTTCGATCGTCCCCCGGACGGTCTCGGCCAAGGACAAGGCGTCATTGATTCCGGAACCGGGAAGCATGATGGCGAATTCCTCCCCGCCGATGCGGGCGAAGACCAGGGTCTCCGGCAATAACCCGGCAACGATGCGGCATATTCTTTTCAGGACCATATCTCCTGCGACATGACCATGAGTGTCGTTGATTTTCTTGAAGTGGTCGATATCGAATGTCAACAGGGAAAGAAGAGTATCATGCCCTGCACTCTGCCGGATTCGCTCATTGACGCTATCGAGGAAATATCGCTTGTTATAGATGCCGGTCATCTGATCCAGGGAACTCATGTCCAGCAGGCCGTGCTCCGCATGAGTATCGGTGAAGAATTTGCAAGGGACATTGCCAAATTCGATCAATTCTCCGTCATGGATCCGCATTTTCTGAATCCGCTTTCCTCGGTAATAGGTGCCGTTGAGGCTTGCCAAATCCTCGACCATGGCACTATATCCGTTGGCTTCCAGCATGATTCTGGCATGTTTCCTCGAAATGGATCGATGGTCGATTCTGATCTCGCAATCTTCTTTCCTGCCGATTATCATGCTTCCCGCAAGCTTGAATTTCTTGCCGACGGCATCGTTGAGGATGACGGCCAGATAGGAGTTCTGGGCGTTCTGCGGCTTTTTCTTCGGAATGCAAACCAGAGTCGTCGAATCTTGATCAAACATTGCCCCACTGCCACCTTCTTTCCGGTGTGAACGAGAAAGTCTCCTGCACTCCCGCGGTTGCGGAAGGCAATCGCCCGCTTTGGGAAGCAATATGCCGCGAAGACCGAGGGAAGACAAGGGCGCTGGAACACTTGCCCAAAGGGGAGAACTTTCTTCCCCTTTGGGTTTGACAATCCTAGATCAGGATAAACCGCTATGGCTTGCGGCGGATCATGATGAAACCCACGCCGATCAGCAAGCCGCCGAGCAGATAGCGGTTGCTCAGATCTTCCACGTAGGCGTGCAATACCGACTTATCGGCGGCGCCGTTCAGGCTGGTTTTGGTTTTGCCTTCGCGCAAATGCGTGTTCTCGTCCATGATGTCGGCATAATCGCGCATCAGCGGAGACCAGCCTTCCGTATAGGTAAAGCCGCCCGGATTGGCATGGAACAGACCCTTGTAGAGCTTGATGAGATCATGTTCCCATAGGTCGGCGTAGACCCGCTCCACCCTGGAGGGGTTATTGCCCTTGGCCCAGAACAACTGGAAGAAGCCGCCGGCGGCATCCTGCTCGGGCTTGGGCGGTGCGGGCCGGTTGGTCTTCTGCCCGGTCAAAAGACCATCCTTGTAAAGGGCCTCGACCACTTTCTTGGCTTCCTGCTCCACCTTCAGGCCCGAGATCGTGCCCTTGTCGGCGGCGCTCAGATAGGCTTCGGCGAAGCTGGGCGAATGGCAGTTGGAGCAGGTCTTGACCCACATCGCCTTGCGGTCCTCGAACCAGGGATGATTCAGGTTATTGGCGATGGCCGGGGTCGGGTTGAAGGCCCAGCGCACCTTCTTCACCAGGTTATGGGAGAACTGACCCTCCGCTTCGAAGTGGCAGTATTGGCAGGTGGGCGCGGTATAGTGACCCTTGGTCAGCGCGTCCTTCAAGGGTGCTTCGAAATTCCAGTTGGCTTTGCCCAAGGTCTGATAAACCGTACCGTGCTTGGACAGCATGAAATTCTCGAACTCGTTGTGGTCCACGCCGTTGTGACAGGTGGCGCAGGCTTCCGGCTGCCGGGCTTCCGCCGCCGAGAAGGTATGGCGGGTATGACAGCCGTCGCACTTGTTCTGCTGGTAATGGCATTGGTCGCAGCCCTGGGCGATTTCACGCTCGGGCATGGCGGCCCACACCGCCGTCTCCACATTGGCCTGCCAGTCCGCCGCATGGGAAGGATGGCCCTTGCTCCATTGCTTCTGCGGCCATTCCTGGTTCTTCTCTTCCTCGGCCTCGGCAAACTCGCCCACATGGCAGGTTCCGCATTTGGCGCGATCCGGCATCACCAGATCCTTGTCGTGCTGGATGGATTTGGCGCCCACCGGTCCATGGCAATCGATGCAGCCCACTTCCTTCAGCGGCTCGCCTTCCTTCAACAGGCCCTGTTTGATCAGGTTCTTTTCCACCTCGGCCAGCTTCTCCTTCTTGTAGAAACGCGCATCCTGGCCATTGGTCAGATCGCGGATCTTCTGCAGATTGGCGTGGCCGCTGCCCTGCCAGGCATGGAAAGCCCCCGGCGTCGTCGCCTGATGGCAGGTGATGCACATCTCCCGGCTCACCTCGCCTTTCACCGTCGTGGGCGGCTTATAGAAATCTTTCGGATTCCAGTACTTCTGGATCGGGATCGCCTCCCAGTATTGACCATGCTTGCCCTTGCCGGGATGGTCCTGGTAATACTGGTCTTTGAGTGATTGATAGTTGGGCTCGGCCGCCGCGAACGTCAAGCCCCCCCAATATTGCAGCAGCGCCAGGATAGCCACCAGCGCCAGGTTGGTTTTATTTTTCATCGTTCTCCCCCTAGAATGATGCCCGCGCCACCCTACCGGCGTCGGGTCAGCCGTAGTATCGAATCAAAACCAATGACTAGTCAACTGGATTGTGCCTTCGGCCTGATCGAATCAGGGATGGGCCGGCGAATCGAGGCTAGCCATCTGGCGCCGGGCCGTACATCCCGCGGCGCCCTCTGGGTTTTACCAGGTTCCTCCAGTTGGCGGCGGTATTCTCGCACAAGGCCATGCGGCGAGTCATGGACATGGAAACTCCTTATTGCCTCGTTCATGTCGCCGGATGCGACGAATATCCAAGCCGCCAAGCGAGATTTATCCGATCACGCCCGTCTGGCGCTTCCTTAAGTTCGATCTGAAGCTTCATATCAGCAAACTCAAGCTTCATCTCGATAAGATGAAGTTTGAGTTTGTCCACTTGAAGCTTCATCCCGGCAAGATGAAACTTGAGTTTGTCCACCTGAAGCTTCATCCCGGCAAGATGAAGCTTGAGTTTGTCCATATGAAGCTTCATCCCGGCAAGATGAAGCTTGAGTTTGCCCATATGAAGCTTCATCCCGGCAAAATGAAGCTTGAGTTTGTCCATATGAAGCTTCATCTCGGCAAGATGAAGCTTCATTTTGCCAATATGAACGTCATTCGGATTCAACTCAAGCTTCAGTTCGATCAGATGAAGCTTGATCTCAAGAAACTAGCGCGACGCCAAATCGGCGCGGCGGAGTAGCCTGTCGTCATGGATTCTTTGATTACCGCCGCCGCGCGCGCCCTTGCCATCGGCGACCCGCTCGGTGCCCTCAAGCGGGTGGGCCTGCGCGACGATCCGCCGGCGCTGGCCTTGCGCGGCATCGCTATGGCCCAGCTCGGCGAATACCCGCGAGCTCGCGAACTCCTGCGCCGCGCCGCCCGCGGCTTCGGTGCCCACGAAGCGGTGGCGCAGGCTCGCTGTGTGGTCGCCGAGGCCGAGGTGGCGCTGGCTATGCGGGACCTTGGCGGCTCGCCCCGCGCGCTGGCAGCGGCGTTGGCCTCGCTCGAAGCGCATGCTGATCGCGCCAACGCGATGCAGGCACGGCTGATCGTGGCGCGCAGACTCTTGCTGCTCGGCCGCCTCGACGAGGCCACCGCCGCGCTGGAACTCCCTGATACGCGCGGCCTGTCGCCATCGCTCGCGGCGGCCTTCGAGCTGACAGCGGCTGAGCTGGCGCTGCGCTCGCTGAGTATCGGCCCGGCGCAGGCGGCGCTCGCGCGCGCCCTGGAAGCCGCCGATCGCTCACGCATACCGGCCCTCCTGGCCGAGGTGGCGGAGGCTAGGGCTACGCTCGATCGTCCCGCCGCCCGGCGCCTCTTCGCTGGCGACGAGCAAACGCTACGCCTCGACGAAGCCGCAGCGCTCCTGGTATCGGGTGCGTTGGTGGTCGACGCCTGCCGTCGCGGGCTCCGCACGGGAGCCACGTGGCTGCCACTGGCGCGTCGGCCGGTGCTGTTCGCATTGGCGTGTGCGCTTGCCGAGGCTTGGCCTGGCGATCTCGATCGGCAAACTTTGATAGCGCGCGCGTTCGGCACCCGCCGCCCCGACGAGTCGCATCGAGCTCGCTTGCGGGTCGAGATTGGCCGTCTGCGCGAGCTCGCCGAACCGCTGGCGCGCATCGAAGCCACATCACGGGGCTTCGTCCTCAAACCGCTCGCCGCGGGTGACGTCGTCGTGCTCGCTCCCCCAATCGAAGGCGATCAGGCGTCGCTGGTGGCGCTATTGGCCGACGGTGCGGCCTGGTCGACCTCGGCTCTGGCGCTGGCTTTGGGAGCCAGTCAGCGCACCATCCAGCGGGCGCTCGTCGAGATGGAGACTGCCGGACGGGTGCGCTCGATCGGACGGGCGCGGGCGCGCCGTTGGCTATCACCGCCGCTGGCAGAATTCACGACGATATTGTTACTCACCACTGCGCTCCCGCACGAGTAGAGTTGACCCCAGGCGCCAATCCCAGTCGCGCCGTAAGGAGCCAGATGATGACCCATAAGATAAGCAAACACAGCCCCCAGGCACCGGCGCGTGCGGCCGAGATCGTTCGCGAGTATGGCCCTTTCGCCGGAGCCGACCACGTGCACGGTGTCACTCACGACGGACAACACGTCTGGGCCGCCAATGGGACCCGGCTGGTCGCCTTCGATCCCGAGAGCGGCGAGCTCATGCGTACCCTCGACCGCGTCTGCGATGCCGGAACCGCCTTCGATGGCACTTACCTCTACCAGATCGCCGAGGCGCGTATCGACAAGATCGATCCCGCCACCGGCGACGTGGTGGCGTCGATCTCGGCGCCCGGTCACGGCCGCGATTCGGGGCTCACCTGGGCCGAGGGCAGCCTGTGGGTGGGGCAGTATCGCGATCGCAAGATCCACCAGATCGATCCCGAGACGGGCGCCATTCGGCGCACCATCGAATCCAACCGCTTCGTGACCGGAGTGACCTGGGTCGACGGCGAACTGTGGCACGGTACCTGGGAAGGGGACGAGAGCGACATCCGCCGCATCGACCCGCACAGCGGCGCCCTGCTCGAGCGGCTGGAGATGCCGCGCGGCACCATCGTCAGCGGGCTCGAGTCGGATGGGGCAGAGCTCTTTTATTGCGGCGGCGGAACGAGCGGAAAGGTTCGCGCCGTGCGACGCACGAAAGGAATCAAATCGTGACCATACCCTTTTTGGCCGCCACGGCGACCGAAAACAAGCGCGCCAGCCACCCCGTCGGTTGGACCGGCGCATTGACAAACCTTGAACGGCTCTTCGAGCCTAGGAGCACATCATGAACACCACCCTTGTCAAAGCAAACACAGTGAATCATCCCATCGTGTCCATGGACCGATGGATTACCGAGCGCAAGGCGCTGCTGGCGCGCGAGAAGGAGTTGACGCGCCTGAACGACCAGATCGCCAACGAGCGCCGCGCGCTGCCGTGGGTGCGTGTCGAAAAGAATTATGTCTTCGATACGCCGGAGGGACCCCGCACGCTTGCGGAACTGTTCGAAGGCCGCCGCCAACTGCTGGTGCAGCACTTCATGTTCGCCCCAGGCTGGGAGGAAGGCTGCAAGAGTTGCTCCTTCATGGCCGATCACACCGACGGCATGACCGTGCACCTGGCGCATCGCGACGTCACGCTAGTGGCCATCTCGCGCGCGCCGCTGGCCGACATCGAGCGCTTTCGCCAACGCATGGGTTGGCAGTTCAAGTGGGTGTCCTCGCATGGCGGCGACTTCAACCATGACTTCGGCGTCTCCTTCACACCGGAGGAACGGGTCAAAGGCGAGGTCTACTATAACTATGTCATGCAGCCATTCAGGGGCGAGGAGACGCCCGGCATCAGCGTGTTCTACCAGGACGATGAGGGCGAGATCTTCCACACCTATTCTAGGTACGGACGCGGCGCGGAAGTGATGATGGGTACATACCACTTGCTGGATCTCACGCCCAAGGGCCGCAACGAGGCCGACGTGGCCTACAAGATGGAGTGGTTACGCCACCATGACCGCTATGAACCCGCGCCACTCGCGAAGCCGGCTGCTGCGGTCCGTTTGTGCAGCGGTACGCCCGCCTGAAGGATCTGGGGTCGAACGTCCTGTTTGAACGACTCGCAGACTTCCACCGGGTCAATGCCACTGGCCGCTTTTCTCGGCCTTATGTGAAGTGTTACATAAGGCCGAGAACTGGCCGTTTGATTCTCTTCGGTGTAAGTCCATTTGTGACCCGCACTGCCGGCTAGGGTGCGATTCAAAGTGATGCTCCTCGAATGCCGCGGAGAGGGTGAGGGGCTTGCGAGACACGCCGTGAATACATCCCTGTAGGCTCGATGATGGCTTCCCTGCCATCAACGATCTCGCAAGCCCCTCGCCCTCTCCACGCTGCATCGCTTTGAATCACACCCTGCCGGCTACGCTTTGTTGACATTCAGGTGAATGTCGGCCCCGCGGGATAGTGTCGTACCACGGTTTTTCTCCCTGGCATCCAAAAACTTTTGCGCTTCGTAAAGGGGCCGTGGAGGTATCGGTCAATGCCTGGTCTACCCAAAAATGTCCGGGCAATCCGCTGGCGGTGGTTTTTTGGCTTTCGATTCGGTTTCCGCATGAAACCATAGGGGTTCAAGCCAGTACCCGGATGAACTCACCCGGCGCTTCGCGGCTGGATCCGACGATCAGGCGAAAGCGTCCGTCATCGGAGGATTCCATCATTCCGGCGGCTTCGATGATTTCGCCGGTTTGCGCCTGGCCGACATAGGTATGGGTGAAACTCAGCACCTCGCCGATTTCCGGGTGATCGATGAGATAACGGGCGGGCTGGTCGAAGGCGCGGTCATCGTCCAGCACCCGAGCTCGAATCCGCGCCGACCCGCTCTTGCGCCAGACGGCGTGAGGCTCGGTCTGCGCCTCCTCGACGATGAGGGCGAGATCGAATTTGGTCCCGGCGATCATGCCCTTGTTGCCCTTGCGTCGCTCGTGGCGCAGAAACTCCTCGAAGCCCAGCTCGCAACCCCGCCGATCATAAGCTTCGCGCCAGGCGGCCTGGTCCAATTCACCCAACCGGCCGGCCGCCATCAATTGCCGCACCCAGGCGCGTAGCCCGAAAAAATGTTCCCGCCCATAGATCACCATATCCAGATCGGAAGCCTCACTCTGCCTGCCGATGAGCAAGGAGCCGGTGACGCCCAGGCAATCCGGCGACTGCCCGTTCTCCATCAACAGATCCAGCAGCCGTAGCAGCTTTTCCTCGATGGGACCGCCAGGGCCTTGGGTCAAAAGCGCCCGCACCCGCTCCCTGGGCCGGTGATGAGCACGAATGTCGGCAACGGGAACCGCGTGAAGAGGGGCATCGAGGCGGGTGGAATGATGCAGATAAGCGGGCTGATGCTCGCTCAGCCAGGCATTGCCTTCCCCGGTGGAAAGTTTGCCTTCGCGGCCATAACGCAGGAAACACAGAACCTTGCCGTCCTCGATCAGCGGATCGACGACGGCGAATATCAAGCCTGCGCCGGTTTCGATGAAATCGCGCGGTAGATAGACCATGCAGCCGGGAGAACGGTGGCTTATCCCTGCAATTTGCTCTTCAGCAAGTCGTTGAGCTGCTGGGGATTAGCCTTGCCCTGGGTGGCTTTCATGGCTTGGCCGACGAAGAAGCCGAACAGCTTGTCCTTGCCGGAACGGTACTGAGCCAGTTGCTCGGGGTTGGCGGCGATGATCTGGTCGATGATGGCTTCGATGGCGCCGCCGTCGGTAATCTGCTTGAGGCCTTGTTTCTCGATGATGGCATCGGCGCTGTCGGCCGACTCCCAAAGGGATTCGAACACCTGCTTGGCGAGTTTGCCGGAGAGGGTCTCGTCGGCGATGCGCAGCACCAGACCGGCCAGGCGCTCAGGCTCCACCGGGCTGTTCTCGATCTCTAACCCCGCCTTGTTGAGCGCCCCGGCGAGATCGCCCATCACCCAGTTGGCGCAGAGCTTGGCGTCGCAACCCGCCACTTCCACCACGGCCTCGTAGTAATCGGCCAGTTCGCGGGTGGCGGTCAGCACCGTCGCATCGTAATCGTTCAGGCCGTATTGCGACTTGAAGCGGTCGCGCTTGGCGTCGGGCAATTCCGGCAGTTCATTGCGCAGGGTCTCGATCAGATCATCCGGGATTTCCAGCGGCAACAGGTCGGGGTCTGGGAAATAGCGGTAGTCGTTGTCTTCCTCCTTGCTGCGCATGGAGCGGGTCTCGTCCTTCACCGAATCGTACAGCCGGGTTTCCTGCACCACCTTGCCGCCGCTTTCGATCAACTCGATCTGGCGCTCGACTTCGTAGTGGATCGCCTTTTCCACGAAGCGGAAGGAGTTGAGGTTCTTGATCTCGGCGCGGGTGCCGAATTCCTTCTGGCCCTTGGGCCGCACCGAGACATTGGCGTCGCAGCGGAACGAGCCTTCCTGCATGTTGCCGTCGCAAATCTCCAGATAACGCACCAGGGCGTGGAGTTTTTTCACGTAAGCCACGGCTTCCTTGGCGCAGCGCATATCCGGCTCGGACACGATTTCCAGCAGCGGGGTGCCGGCGCGGTTGAGATCGATGCCGGTCAGCCCATGAAAATCCTCGTGCAGCGATTTGCCGGCATCCTCTTCCAGGTGGGCGCGAGTGACGCCGATGAGCTTTTCTTCGCCATCCACCAGGATGCTCAGCTTGCCATTGCCCACCACCGGCAGGTCGTATTGGCTGATCTGATAGCCCTTCGGCAAATCGGGATAGAAGTAGTTCTTGCGCGCGAACACCGACACCGGGGCGATGTGGGCGTTAATCGCCAGACCGAACTTGACCGCCATCCGCACGGCTTCGGCGTTCAACACCGGCAACACGCCCGGCAACCCCAAATCGACGGCGCAGGCCTGGGTATTGGGTTCGGCCCCGTAGGCCGTCGCCGCGCCGGAAAAAATCTTGGATTGGGTGGCGAGTTGGGCATGAACCTCCAACCCGATGACAGTTTCCCATTGCATTGTAGTAAGTACCTTAATCAGCGATTTATAAAAGTAGTGGCTCAGAATGCTCTGTAGTTTCCGTCAACTCTAGCCGAATTTTCAGACCAGCACGGGCGGAGAGGGTAATCAACATATCCAGGCTGAAGTTCGTCCACTGTCCGCGCATCAACTCATTTGCTCGCGCGCGTCCAATGTTTAGGCGTTCGGCAGCCTCCGTTGGCGTCCATCCACGCTCCCGCAATATCTTTTCCAAATGATTCATCAAGTCCGAGCGCAGCGCATAGATTTCCGTTTCCTCGGGCGGAAACCCCAAATAGGCGAATATGTTACCGCAAGAGTCAATAATCTGAGTGTCGCCATCATGGGGAGATTCTGCCATGGTTAGCCTCTTATGGATTGATGACGTCGTATTTCGTGGCCATATAAGCAATTGATCCTAAACAGATAGCGGGCGACGGGTTACACCCATTACCCACTCACACAAACGACAGCACTAGTCGTTTTCCTAGCGCCGCCGCCGCCCGCTCCAATTGTTTGATGGTTGGCGGATGGCGCGGATTTTCTAATCGCTTGGCGGCTGGCCATGATGACCCCAATGCCCGCGCCAAGTCAGTCAACGACTTATGCTCAGCCTCACGGGTTAAATGAACCAATAAAGCCGCTTGGGTGACAGCGTCAGGTTCGATGCATTCCCTCTCTTCTGACAGCAAGGGCAACGGAATGGGATCGCCCCGTTCCATTCGCACATCCAGGACTAGAGACAAGCATTCGGCAGCGTTGAAACGCGCCTGTTCAAGGGTGTCGCCTTCGGTAATGGCCTCGGGAAAATCGGGGAAAGTCACCGTAAAGCCTCCGTCTGGCTGCATTTCAAACGAAGCTGGATATGCGATTTTCATGTCAAAACAACCCCTGCCTGTTTTTCGATGCTTTTCAGTGTGCCGGGTTTCAAATCCTGTGCCCCATGCACGGGTACAGTGACCCGCCGCGTCCCATTTGTC
>JAQTSI010000311.1 GCA_028711365.1 Methylococcaceae bacterium | reverse complement strand
AGCGCCTCGCCCAAGGCCCACCGCTGTCCCCCGAGCCAATGCAGAACCTCCTGCGCCATATCGGCAATCTACCCACAAGCGGTAAACCCGCAAAAAAGTGGCCAAAATTGGAGTGATAAGGGAATAGTGGCGGTTGGCGGAGGGGAGGAGTTAGAAGGGGAAGTGATGGCAGCCGAGCGGGATTGTTCTGGAGCTATTTCATCACAATTAAAACTTCTCTTTTCCGGTAATCCCCCCCACATTCCCATCCAGGTAGGATCTCGATCAAAAACCCATTCCCCATTCTGCCGCCCAAAGCTTATCCAACGGGCTTTACCGCTTGGATCAAGTCCGCCGAAGGCTTGCCCGTAAAAAAATTGAACCCCGCTCGCTCCATCCTCCCAATTACTTTGTGAAGCTCCATTGCTCTTGTTGATGGTTCTATACATTTTTGCCACGACAAGCATTCTTCCCTTCCATTCGATTCCATTCGCTTTGTCAACGTCCGTGACATTTTCCGAGTCGACCTTTACCGATGGGCTCTTGATCTCTCCATACGCATTACCCTGATCATCGCGCTTCAAATACCATGAATCGCCGCATTGCTGTAACCTCTCGAAGACGGTTTGCTCGGCCGTTTTTTGAGCTTCTTTTGTCAAAGGGTCCATCCGACTGCGCTCGCTTTGTGCGCGTTGCCGATCTGAGTCCTGATCCGATTGGCTAGTATTTTCTCTCCTGTATATGCTAGGTTTCCCGCCAGGCATAGTCCAAGTCAATTCGTTGCCTGAAATAGAAAATTTTGCTACGAGTGGCCCTTTTAATGCGCCTTGACCGCCAAGGTCTATTCTTATTCTGTCCTTGTCAAGGAACTTATAGTTTCCAGCCACAGACATTCCCTGGATGGCTACTGTGAATGTGCCATCCTTGAAGAATTCCATTATCGCTGTGCTATCAGCCTCGTTCCATTTGCCGACAATTTCATCCTCTGGCTTTAATGAACATGAGAGCAACAGGGTCAGGATGAACGTAATGGCAAGCCAGATTAGTCGTTTATTGAAACCTCTCTCCACGCATTTCATAGTTCATTTCTCCAGCAAGCGGCATTTTCCCAGGGGGGTAGACTTGCGGCGGTCGGAGCCATCGAAGGGTGGCATTGGCTCGCCGCCGCTGGCGGTATTCTCGTCATAGCGCAGTTTGGATTTCACCGGCTCAGTGAGAGGGTCCAGAGCCGCCTGTTTGCCCGCGCGGGCTTCCAGGGCTTGCACATGCGCGGTGGTGTAGGAGTTGCCGGTGGGATGGTACGCGGCGAGGGAGCCGCGGAGATCCTCAGGTTTGACCGGTGATGAGCGGAAAATGTCGGCGCGGACGCTGGAAAAGACTGTCAAGCCTTGCGCCAGCGCCGGGATGTAGAACTCGCGTATCGGGAAATTTGCCATGGCGGCCTCCTTTGTTGAATTCCCGGAGAGACGGCAAGGAAGCTATCCAAAATTATTTATCGTGTCAATGCTGAGGTTTCACATCTTGCCCTCATCATCTATCAATTTGTAAAAATCGTCGATCCCCCCGGTATGGCGGAGCATGGGAACTATCGGCGAAACCGATAGGTGATGAGATATCTTGCCAATCTCACGCTTCAGAAGGTAAAAATGAAGCTTCATCTTGCAGAAATAAGGCTTTAGTTCGCCAATATGAAGCTTGTGAGGAAATAGCCTTTCGAATAGTACGAGAAGTCGCCCACAACGGACGAAGGAGAGCGGGAATGAACGGTTGCCTGAAGTGGCGCGCCCGGCAGGATTCGAACCTGCGACCAACGGCTTCGGAAGCCGATGGTGGGGTATTTTCCCTAGTTTCACCTAGATGGATTTCCTTTTATTTTCAACGAGTTTACGCTATAGTCAAGTTCACCGAGATGGGCGAAATTACCCCAAATTTCCCCTTTCCGGTAGCACAGGAATCCTGTGCTACCGCTTTTGGCCTGGAGAACCTGAACTATGGCGAGCGAAAAAATCGAATTCACGCGGGCTTCGTTGACCGCGATCCCCCCTCCCGATGAAGGGCGGGTTTATGTCCGCGACACCGGGCAGTCGGGGTTAGTTCTGGACATCACCCCCAAGGGAACCAAAATCTTCCAGCTTTACCGCAAGATCGGCGGGCGGCCGATTCGGTGTGTGCTGGGACGATTCGACCCCGACATGGCGGATTCGCGCGAACTGCCCAAAACCCAAAACAATGGCAAACCGCTCGATCCTTTGGCCTACGTCGGCAACACCCCTCATTTGAATGTGCGCATGGCCCGCGCTTTAGCGGTTGCGGTATCGGCGGCGCTGGATCGGGGCGAGAATCCGGGGGCGGAGAAGCGGGAGCAACGGCGGCGGGAAGCGGAAGAGCTGACGCTACGGCAAGCTTTCGACCGCTACTATATCGACCACCTGCAACCGCAAGCCAAACGCACGGCGGAGGAACTGCAAGAAGATTTCGCCCGTTACCTGGGCACCGTCACCCCTGGCCAAAAGAAGCCGCACGGCAAGGAAAGGAAGAAAGCGCCTGGTTCCGTAGACTGGGAGTCCAGGCGCTTATCCACCATCAAGCCGGCGGACGTTCGCAAGATGATGGCCAGCCTTCGGGATGGCGTGGGGCCGCGAACCGCCAAAAAAGCCTGGTGCTGCTGCGAGCGATCTATCGCAAAGCTAAGGAGTGGCGCTTGTTCGATGGCCAGAACCCCACCGAGGGCGCCCCCAAGTACCCCGAAAAAGAGCGCTGCCGTTTCCTTAAGGAGGGAGAGCTGCCCAAGTTCTTCGAAGCGCTTTCGACCTCTCCCGAGTATTTCCGTCACTTCGTCTTGCTGGCCATAGGCACGGGGGCGCGATCCTCGAACATTCAAGGGATGCGCTGGGCCGACCTAGACCTACATGCCAACCTATGGACCGTTCCCGGCGAGGTTTCCAAGAATGGCACCGCCCTAGTCATTCCCTTAACAGTCGTCGCGATCGAAGTGTTGCGGGAGCGGCAGGGTAACGGCAGCGAGTGGGTATTTCCTGCCAACTCCAAGAGCGGGCACATGGGCAACCCAGCCAAGCCATGGGCCGAGTTGCTTCAACGGGCTGGCCTGGCCGATCTGCGGTTGCATGATCTACGCCGAAGCCTGGGGAGTTGGGCCGCGATCCAGGGGGCAAGCCTTGGGGCACAAGAGCCCGCAAGCGACTAAGATTTATGCACGGCTGACCGTGGACCCGGTAAGGGATGCCATGGAAAAAGCGTCTTCGGCGATGCTGGCGGCGGGAGGACTGAAGCTGGCTTGCGAAGTGGTGGATCTGGCCAGCCGGAAACAGGCGAAAGGGTAATTCATGCCCAAAATTAGCCGATTTCTTGGAATCTTGATTTTCATGAACTGGCGAGACCATAACCCGCCCCATTTTCACGCCCGATATGGGAGTTATGAAATATCGGTAACGCTGGATAACTTTATTGTGAAAGGCGAGTTTCCAAGACGGGCCTTGCTTCACGTTTTGGAGTGGGCGCAAATCCACCAGGATGAACTCATGCGCAATTGGGCGCTGGTACAAGAAGGGAAATCCCCTAAGCAGATTCAACCCTTGGAGTAATGACCATGTTTTTGCACGTTACCGACCTAAAACCGATTGCCCCCTACCGTTTATGGCTTGCCTTCAACAATGGCGAGTCGGGCGAGGTTGATCTTGAGCGGGAGCTTTATGGGGAAATGTTCGAGCCCTTGCAGGATAAAGCCTTGTTTGCAACCGCCTTCGTCGATCCCGAAATGGAAACCGTGACATGGGCGAACGGGGCCGACCTTGCCCCGGAGTTCTTACTTGATCTGCTTCACCGACAAAGGCAACAAGCGGCATGAAGCTACCTTCCGGGCGGGGTCATAACGATCAGGAAGCCCAATCAGCGAAAGAACCCCCATGCCGACGTTATTGAATCTGGAAGGCTTCAAGTTTTTCTTCTACGCCAACGAACACGAGCCGAAGCACATCCACGTTATGAAGGGCGGCGACTATGCCAAGATCGAGCTTGGAAGTCTGCGAGTGGTCAACAGCACATTCAAGCCGCAAGAAATCAGGCGTGCTTTGGAAATCACCCATCAATACCAGGCAAACTTTTTGGAGAAGTGGAATGAATATTTCAACTGTCGGTAAGGCCGTTACGTTCGATCACCGTTACCTGCATGTGGAGTTGGCCGATGGGCGGATTATATCCACCCCGCTAAGCTGGTATCCCGAACTGTTGAATGCCCCCGTCAAGACACTGGGCGAGTACCGTTTGATCTGTCAAGGCACCGGGATCGAATGGGAAGGGCTGGATTACCACCTGAGCATCGAAAGCATGTTGTACGGGCACCATCACCAGGCGGCGGCTTGAAGCTGTCTTTTTAGAAACCGGCAAGAGGAAAACAAAGCCCTAGCACAGCCATTTTAAGGCGCGAATTTGCCGGCAGGTTCATAATCGTATTGCCTGGCTATGTTTCACGCCACCATGGTCAAATCTTTGTTACTGATTTTATTGGTGTTTTTATGCAATACCCCCGCTCATCGGGTTGATGGTTGAGATGAGCAAAACCGGAGAAAGCAGTCATGAACGCAAGATATGTATTTGATGGACAATGGCGCGGATTTGAGATATTCGCCAGCCCGAAAGGCTGGAGGCTTGAGAAATGGAGCGCCATTCAAGGATGCACCACAGGAAGGAAGGTGTTCGTTCCTTACGGCGGAAATTTCGAGCAAGGCGCCGATATGGCAGCGGATTGGAATGAGCATATCTCCAATGCCGAGTATTTCGCCGAATTCGCTGAACAATTGCCAGGGGCGAGAATATTAAATTCTGGGCATAGGGTTTTATGATCCTCACCCAGAACCCCGAATAGTCGAGAGAATCACTCATGCACACCATCCATTTCGACCCTAACACCGAACAGGAATTAGCCCGGCTGGCGGCGCTGGCTGGCAAGAATAGCGAGCAATTCATCCAGGACGTGGTACGCGATTACCTGGAGGATCAAGCCGACATTCGAGAAGCCGAGGCAGCGCTAGCCCGTATCGAGCGAGGCGAGGAAACCCCGATTCCCTGGAAAGCGATCAAGGCCGAACATGGTCTATGACATCGAGTTGACGGCAGCGGCAAGAAAGCAGTTCGACCGGCTTATACCGGCGCGAGGGATACTGGGAACTTTAAGACCCGACCAGCAGCCCTTTCAAGGTGTATGTATCATATTGAATTCACGCTTTTTTATTGCCACGAAGCAGTTGATAGGTGGAAACATGAGGATGCTTAGGATCGTAAGGAGGCTTCTGTGAGGGCTTTTTGATCCCCCGCGAGTGTTTTTTCAGCGTCCCCAGTTCAATATGCAAAG
>JAQTSI010000310.1 GCA_028711365.1 Methylococcaceae bacterium | reverse complement strand
AGGCGCGCCAGTTCTTCAAGCACCTGGCGGGCTCTTGATTCTGTTTTCATGGTAGGGGTTCGAAACGGAAGGAGCGAAAGGGTGGCCGATTGACCCGGGAAGCGCGGCGGTATTCACAAAACATAAAAAAGCGTTTGGCAAGCACGGTCATATGGATTCCATAAGACGGGGATAATAGCCGTAGGTTCTGATCTAATTTACTGGGCAAACCATCCGTTTGCTCTGCTAACCGAACCACCTCCGATTGCCTCCCTTCAGCCACCCTCAGATCAAACTATCGATCAATAGGTTTGTTGAGAGAAGCACGATGTGGGTGTCTGCCCCAGAATTCTTTGCCTAAGCTAATACTCAAACCCGACATCCTCGAGAAAAGGAGTCTTCCTCGGGCATTTTCTTTTCTTTCGCGATACTGTGACCGTGCGATCGCTCGCTTCGCGATATCGATAGATTTCAATAACTTTCATGCCGGCCAGATAATTGAAGCTCTCTATCTTGCCCTTACCTAAGATGCTGTCCGCGTTTTCAATATCCATACCGATTAGGATAAACCTTCGAGCCCTAGGTTGATAGCGAAACCGCCATGTTTCATCGGTGTACTCTCGGGAACCACTCATTTGACTTAGGATAACGACTTCTTTCTTGATTTCAATATCCACTCCCTCTTTGACACCGCCGCATGCCTTACATTGGAGCAGGTTATCATTGGTTCCAGCCAATGTGAGCTTATTCTTGCCTATCCCCAAAAGTATGATCATCGCCCTCAGACGCTCGTTCTCCACCCCGCCTTCATCGGAATCAGGCTTGTCTTGAACCAATATGACAGCAATATCGGAAATGTCGTCGCCATTCAAATCGCCGCTCACCTGCTGTTCAATAGCCCAACCACCAGGAATAAAATCGCGTACCGAATTTCCCTCACGAGGAAGATGCTGCACGGGAAACCCCACTTCCTGGGCCTGCGCTGTTACTCCCATACCAAGACCCAGCAAGATCAGCAGGTTAAATACTCTCAGGCTTATCATAAATCACCCTAATTAAATGGCACGTTATCACGAAATACTGCAATAGTCGCCTACTCTCCTACATGAGACCCTTGATTTAAACAATTTTCTCATTCTCCGCCACCTCCCATTGTGCCCGTATACTCTAATCGCTCAGGCCTCACCCATCCCTGGTAGACGTCACCGGTGTTATTGTTCATATACATTATGCCATACCATCCATGGTATTCAGAGTACGCAATCAACTCATCTCCGCCAATCACAAATATTCCTTTCATGCGACACTTTTCATCGGGAGCGCTGTAAAAATATAGTCTGCCTTTTCCGTTAACCCTGTAGCCTTGCCGAGGAATGAATTGTGTCTCTTTTTCTTGAGCGATCCTTTGGATATTTTCGCAGTTGGCTTCCGCTGACGAAATCAACAAGGTTGACATGAAAACAGCGACTATCGTCTTATAAAGCAATTTGCACATCTATAGCACTCAAACCCGCATCCTTGGTTAATTTACTGTGTATCTTATGGAAAACCGTATCCAGATAAACAGACTGGCTTGATTACGATCTTTATCCAACATCGCGATTTACCGTTTGCGGCGAGAATGCCGGAATGCAAGTAGCGATATATTCGGCTCCTTCCGGGGTGTGGTACTGAACCCATTCCCCTGCCTGAACCACAATGGCCTGTCCCGCTTTCACCACAAGTTCTCGATCTTCGAATCTCGCGTGTAGTGAGCCTTTGAGCACCAGGGTATACTCGCTGAACTGGGGCGTTTGGCCTGGTTCCGTCCAGCCGGCTGGACTTATCATCTTCGCGATGCTGACTTCGGTCGTGCCGGTGTTGACTCGTCCGATATATTCCTGAATCTCCTTCGGAGGATGCCCTTCGGCGTTGATTATCGTGGGTTTCTCAACGAGCTTAGCCATCATATTATTCTCTCTATTCTGGGATCATTTTTCGACACGCGATTTCAACGCCTGATTCATTGCGACAAAACCATCCTGGGTCCCTCCTTCCAGAGCAGATTTTGCCAATGGCACCAGGATACCCGAGAACCGCTCCCCTTGAATGAACCGGATACGGTCTTGGCCTAGTTCGAGAATCTTGAAATAGTGTTCGCCATCAAAAATCCCGGGCAGGAAAAGGCGTCCAAGCCAACGCAGTTCCTGGTTTGGATTGGCGACCAGCACGGTAGGTCTAAATGTCATGCTCTTGCCGCCCGGTGGTTGAATAATTACCTTCAGACGGCTCCCTATGATGGGCTCACCTTCAATGGCAGGAATAAAGGGGTTCCACTGGGAATAGGAAGGAAAATCGGCAAGAACCGACCAGACTCGTTGTGGGGTAGCGCTGATATCTATCTCGGTGATCAGTTCGAGCATAAAATTACCTTTTTCCTCGTCTCGACGCACCACATGGAAACATGGAGTCAGCATAGGGTGCTAGTTGATTGGCGATGGTCATGAGTAGGGCTACAGCGGCAAGCGTTTCAGCAAAAACGCTTTTGCCAGCGAGGTATCCGCTCATGACCACCGATGACTTTATCATCGACCTGTTTTGCCGGGTAGACAACCCGGTAAAAAATGTTCTGAACCCTAGCCAAGCGCACTTTGGCCGAACACCGTCATCTCCCACACCAAGAATAATGAGGGCTGACGAATTCAATCCATCTCGCCATGGCGGTGGCCGCCTTTAATCATACCCTAATCGGATTTGCGGCCTTGTGGATTTTGTCTGGATGGTTTAGTCTGCCTCCGTGCGATTTCCGCAAATCCATTTCGGTGGAGTTTTCCGGAAGTCGGTGTAGGGCTCTTAAGATGCGGTGAACCGCATCAACCGGGGAATGCGAACGGTGCGATTCATTCCTCACCGCGATCTCGTTGCATATCTAGCTAATATTCAGTTTTCATCGGCGACGATCTCAAGATCGTTCCGAATGATGCGGCCTTTAACTCGACTCATTAGGAATGGAAAAATGCATATGCCAACTAAAAAAATCAGCAGCCCATCCGGGCATCGACCCATCGTCACCCGGCGGAAACTTGCACGCATGCTGGCGCTTGTGCCCATGGCGGCAGCGATCTGTGCGGCTCCGCTGCCGGCGCATGCCGGCTTGATATTCACCACGGTCTTTGACGGAAGCGTCAATGCTGCGGCACAGACCGCCATCAATAGCGCTCTTACGGAATATGGCACACTCTTTAACAACAACGTCACCGTCAGTCTCAAGTTCCTGAATTCAGGCAAGGGCCTGGGATCAACCTCAACTTATTCCTTCGGCGTAGACTATCACACCTACTACAACGCCTTGGTTGCGGATAGCACCAGCGCCGCTGACGCCACCGCATTGGCCCGTCTGGCTGTCGATGGCGCAGGCGCAAACAACCCGGTCAATGGCACAGGAACGATTTTTCAGGGCCGTGCGGGCCTTGCCGCGATTGGTATCAATACCGATGTCAGCGGCATCCCTAACTATTTTGACGGAGAGGTCGACCTGAACCTGGGCATCATGAATCTGGACCGAATCAGTATCGATCCGAGTAAGTACGACCTGAAGGCTGTGGTTCAGCATGAAGTCGACGAGGTGCTCGGAATCATCTCGAATGTGGGTGAGTCCGGTCCCAGACCGATCGATTTGTTCCGCTACGATTCGAGTGGCCTCCGTAACTGGACCACGGTCGGCGACAACGCCTATTTTTCGATCGATGGCACTACGCAGCTTGCCCGCTTCAATCAAAAGGCGGGGGATGATTATGGCGATTTTTGGAGTTGCAGCGATCCTGGCACCGGCCATCCCGCACAGGTGCAGGACGCATGCAGCACGCCAGGAGCCACTCCTAACCTGAACACCGAACTTACGATGCTCGATGTGGTCGGCTGGAACCGGATTCAGACTGTCCCCGAGCCTGGAAGTTTGGCGCTGGTATTGACTGGGCTGATGGGCTTTGCGGCCCGCCGCCGAAAGGTTTGAAACACGCTGCGCGCATCGCGCGGGAGACCATTCGGCCATGGCCAAACAGGGCTTCCGGGCGCTCACGCGCACGGCGGGTCAGGTGTCGAGTCACATTCGGCATGTTGTCGATGGGTCTGCTCGGCATCCTGGCAAGCGCCGCAGTGGCCGGCAATCCCCAACCGGATTCGACTGCGATGCCGCGCGCCTTTGAAGTGAGTCAACTGAGCATCCGCTTGTCTCGGCAGGCGGGTAACGCCGTCTACCAGCCTTGGGAAGTGCGCTTGTCCGGCGGTGGCGGTGAGATCTTGAGCCACGACGGAAAGCAATGGTCGCTTCCGTATGCCGCCAAAGACGTCGTGGCCCTGCTGAACGCGCTGTACGAGATACGTTTTTTCGACTTGCCTGCGCAGTATTCCACCCAGGATGTTGCGCAGTTGCTCGATGACGGATCGGTCAGGATGATCCAGAAATTCACGTCCAGTTCCGGCGGCAATAGCGTTTGTGTGAACATTGCAAGCTTCGAAAAATGCGTTCACTACGGTCTTCAAGCGCCGGTGGAGCTCGATCGCATTTTCCAGCGGGTCTTCGCGGACGCACAACGTCAGGTCGGCCAGACTAGCACGAAGTGATGGCCGGCGGCGGCTCGATTTCGAACTTGGCCGCGACATCATAGGGCAACGGCTCTATAGTTACCCAATCGTCTACTTGGATCTATCCCAAGGCCGTAAAGCGGAACCCTCACCCTAATCCTCTTCCAGCATTTCTGATGTTTTTGCTTCCGCAAGCCAGTCTCGCCGCCGGCGAATGGTTGCAGAACGAGATCGTCGGCGCAATGCCAAGCTAATTCAGTCGTAAGCCTGGATCACCGAGCTTTGATATTGTGGCGGGTCGACCCCTCTATACCCGGGTAGCTGAACCATTTTGATCTTGTAGGGATTCCCTTTGTCATCGAGCGGTTTCACGGCCAGATCCACAAAATGTTCGACTGGGTTCCCCTCGGCATCCCGAACGATCAACAACTGGGGCCTCATGCGGTGCTTGGAATTGGATTTGAGCACGATGGCCACCTCCCCGGTACTCAGATCGACGATGGTGCCTGGAGGATAATACCCCAAATAGGATACGAAGCTCGCGCATAAGTCCTTGTCGAGCTTGTTGTTGTTGGACAACGAATTCAAAATGTGGACGGCGTCCAAATGACTCAAAGCCGACTTATAATGGCTTTGCCGGGTGATCGCCTCATATCGGTCGGCCACCGCCACGATTCTGCAATACAGGTTGATTTCGCCATTCTTCAATCCACGCGGATAGCCCGAACCGTCGAGGCACTCGTGATGGCCATATGCGACATCGATCGCACCGGGAAAGATGTTATGCGCCGACATCAGGATATCCCTGCCATAGATAGTATGCTGCTTCATGATG
>JAQTSI010000309.1 GCA_028711365.1 Methylococcaceae bacterium | reverse complement strand
ACAAGCCGGGTTGAAATTGGATGCGGTTCATCGCCATGACAGCAGCCTCCAGAAGGTGGGTAGGCCACCAGTATGCGCCTTCTGCAGGAAAGAATCTGGATTGGCTGAAGAAGCTTTCTAATCAGGTGAAATTTTTTTCATCTTCGCGTAGGGGGAGCGATTCGCATTTTCGTCTCTACAGATAGGGAAGCCAAAAGTTCTCGCATGAAAATTCAGACGAGAGATCCATTCCAGGGAGGAAATCTCGTACAGGTTATTGAACTGGAATCCGGGGATGAAAAGTATGGCTTGGAATGTAGAGGATGACACGACGATCGGTCAAATCGCCGTCAATCATGTGGAACCATATTCGAGCGCAAATGCGTCGCGACAAAGCCGCGAACTCTCCGATATATCGGCGCCGTCTTTGAACAAGACGATACGGGTGTACAGGATTCAGGATAGTTTTGCCAATCTCTCCCTACCTGTCGTCTGGCAAAGTGCCTATACGTGCCCGGCGGCCAGATTCGATTCCATCATCCCCCCTCCACTCCTATGGCGCTTTCGGCAAACCCGAATTGATGGGCCAGTTTCCGATTCATTCTCTTTCATGCGATCGAGTGGGCGGCATAGGCCATCTGGATAGGTATTCATGGGCATTTCCGCCCGGCGGCTACTTCCCTGGCACCACGCTTAAATTTGAATGACGTTTCTTTAAAAAGGAGTCTTCCGTGCGCTGCTTTAATGATTCCGGACTGACAACGACGACTCGAACAACCGGCTCCAACCTCGTGGAGTTACTCCAGGGCAGGGCTGAAACACAGCCCGAACAGACCGCCTATCTCATGCTCGGCGACGGCGAGAATGCCAGCGGACACTTGACTTATGCCGGGCTCGATCGTAGCGCCCGCGCCATCGCGGCCCGGCTTCAGGCCATGGAGATGGCGGGGGAAAGAGTGCTGCTGCTATATCCGCCGGGTCTGGATTATATCGAAGCCTTTTTCGGCAGCCTGTATGCCGGCGCCATTGCCGTGCCCGCCTATCCGCCGACGCGACAACATCTTCCGCGGCTTCGGGCCATCCTCCGAGACGCCGCGCCGGCGGCCATCCTGAGCACGGCGGAACTGGCTTCCAAGCTGCAAAGCGATCTGGGAGACACGCTGTTCGGGGCTAATGAGCGGGTTGCCGAATGGCTGGCCACCGACACACTGGGCGAGGACGGCGCCAAGGCCTGGACAGCGCCGTCGCTGAGTCCGAAAAGCCTCGCTTTCCTGCAATATACCTCGGGCTCCACCGGCGACCCCAAGGGCGTGATGGTGAGTCACGGCAACCTGCTCGCCAATCAGGAAGCCATCCGACACAGTTTCGGGCACCAGGAAAACTCCACCGTGGTGGGCTGGCTACCGTTTTACCACGACATGGGATTGATCGGGAACATCCTCCAACCTTTGTATATCGGCTCCAGCGCCGTCCTGATGCCACCCATGGCGTTTCTGGAAAAGCCGATGCGCTGGCTGAAAGCCATCTCTGATTATGGTGCCGCGACCTCCGGCGGCCCCAACTTCGCTTATGAGCTTTGCGTCCGCAAGGTAACGGCAGAACAAAAGCGCGATCTCGACCTGAGTTCCTGGAGCCTGGCTTTCAACGGTTCCGAATCGGTACGCGCGGCGACGCTGGAGCGTTTCGCCCTTGCCTTCGTCGACTGCGGCTTTCGGCGCGAGAGTTTTTATCCCTGCTATGGCTTGGCCGAGGCCACGCTGTTCGTCACCGGCGGCAGGCTGGAGGGCGGAGAATCGATCCCGGCAGGCGAAACCGCCGCTCTTAACCCCCCACTCTCAGGCACCGTCCCCTGCGGCTTGCCCTGGATCGGCCACGAAATCCGCATCGTCGACCCGAATTCCCGCCAGCTTTGCCAGCCGGGTCAGGAAGGTGAAATCTGGGTCGCAGGTCCCAGTGTAGCGCAGGGCTACTGGAACCGCCCGGAAGAATCGGAAAGTACCTTCCGCGCTAGCCTCCATTCACCCCACCCCCTGAGGGGGGAAGGCTTGCCGACCTTCCTCCGCACCGGAGACCTGGGACTACTGGACGGGGGCCGGCTGTGCATCACCGGGCGCATCAAGGATCTGATCATCCTCCGGGGCAGGAATGTCTACCCCCAGGATATCGAGCAGGTTCTCACTGATTCCCTCGAATCGCTCCGCCCGGGCGGCACTGCGGCGTTTTCGGTCACACTGGGAGACGAGGAAGGCCTGGTCGTGGTCGCGGAACTCAGCCGCGAGGCGATGCGCAAAGCCGATTACGAAGCCATTTTCAGCACCATGCGGCGGCGGCTCGCCGAAGCGGCCGAACTGTCCGCCACCGAACTGGTTCTGATGCAACCCGGCGGCGTGCCCAAGACCTCCAGCGGCAAACTGCGCCGCCAAGCTTGCAAGCAGGCTTATTTGCAAGGCTCGCTGCCGGTATTGGCGTCCGGGAGCGAAAGGGAAAGCGCGCTGGCCCGTCAGGGCGAAGTCCACGGAGGGACTCAATTCCAACTCCTGCGGGAAGCACTGGCCATCGTCCCTCCGGCGCAACGGGCGCCGTTGATCGCCCGTTTTCTCCGCAGCGAGCTCGCCCGCCTGATGAAGATTTCAGAATCCGGGGTCTCCGTCGATGCGCCTTTGCGGGCGGCTGGCCTGGACTCCCTCAAGGCCGTCGAACTCAAACACGCCATGGACGAACTGCTCGGCATCGAGACGCCGCTCTCCCTGTTCCTGTCCGACTGGTCGGTGACAGCGATGGCGGCGGCCCTGGCCGATGAGGCCGGAGCAACGAATGGCGCCGGAGAAGAGGCATCGTCTTCTCCCGGCCTCTCCGCTACCCAGATGTCCCTATGGACGATGCAGCACATGGAGCCCGGCAGCATCGTTTACAACCTTCATCTGGCCTTCCTCATCGACGGCGTCGACCCAAAGTCGCTGCGGCGGTCCTTCGTCCGCCTGATGGAGAGGCATGAGATGCTGCGCACACTTTATCGCCTCGAAGGTGACGCGGTCGTGCAAACCTTACTGGCTCCGTCCGAACTGCCGGAGTTCTTCACCACCGTCGACGCCTCCGTCTGGTCAGAAACCGAGCTTCAGGAAGAGTTGGCGCAACGGGTTCGCGAGCCCTTCGACCTGGCGCAAGGGCCGCTCCTGCGGGCGATCCTCTACCGCCAAGGAAGCGGGCCTCACACCCTGCTGCTCTGTGCCCATCATATCGCCGTGGACCTGTGGTCGATCCTCATCTTGATCGACGAACTCGGAAAAATCCATGCAGAATCGGACGAGGACCGAGACCCCACTTTATCCATGCCCGTTTCGAGCTATGCCGATTTCGCGGCCTGGCAACGGCGCTACCTGGAAAGCTCGGCCAGCCATGCGGACCGGGATTACTGGCGGCGGCAACTAGCCGGAGAACTCCCGATCCTCGCCCTACCCACCGACCGGCCGCGACCGGCGGCACCGGATTACCGCGGCGCTTCGTTGGCGATTCGGCTGGGTTGGGACGAAACCATCGGGTTGAAAACACTGGCTGAACGCTCCGGAGTCACCCTGTTCACGCTTTTATTGGCGATGTACAAGGTTCTGCTGCACCGCTATACCCAGCAGAACGATCTGATCATCGGGGTTCCCACGGCGGGGCGCAACCAGGCCCGGTTCGCCTCGGTGGTGGGCAACTTCGTCAATCCCGTGCCGTTGCGCACCCGGCCCTCGGGCGAACAATCCTTTGCCACTTACTTGGGGGAGGTACATGACGCCCTGCTCGGCGCGCTGGAACACCAGGATTATCCCTTTTCCCTCATGGTGGAAGACCTGCAGGTCGAGCGCAACGCCGACCACTGGCCCGTTTACCAGACTCTATTCGTGCTGCAACAGGCCCAGGCGGGCATGCCTCCCGAATTGGCGCAACTCGCCCTCGGCGAAGACGGCCCCCCCTTGGCCTGGACCGACGGCAGCCTGCATCCTTTGGGGCTACGGCGGCGCATCGAACGCTTCGACCTCAAGCTGATGGCCGCCGAGGACGGAGACGGCCTCCTGCTATCTTTCCAATACCGCACCGATCTCTTCTCGGAAGAGAGAATCACCGGCATCGCCAATCATTTCCGGAACCTCTTGCAGAATGTGGTGGCGAATCCCGCAACCCGTCTCGGCGGCTTGTCGCTGCTCGGCGAACAGGAGCGCAACCGACTGCTGGACCAGTCCGTCGGGCCGGAAACGCCGCTGCCGGAGGTATCTTGCGTTCACCGGCTGTTCGAGACCCAGGCGATGAAAACTCCCGATCTTCCCGCCCTGGTCTGCAAGGATCGAGTCCTGAGCTACGGCGAATCGAACGCCATCGCCAACCGCTGGGCCCATTCTCTGCGATCGCTAGGAATCGGTGTGGGCAGCCGAGTCGGCATCAGCCTCGAGCGCTCCTCGAATTTCGCGATCGCCATCCTGGCCGTGCTCAAGAGCGGAGCCGCCTATGTCCCGCTCGACCCCGCCTATCCCGAAGAACGGCTGGCCCCTATGCTGGCCGATGCGGGCATAGGCGTGTTGCTGACGCAGACCGGCTTGAACGGGCCCTTGCCCAATATCACCCGGATCGACATGGATCGGCGGCCTGACGGGCCGCAAGCGCCGGCGAGCGATCCGCAATTCCCTATCCCGGCGGACAGCATCGCCTATGTGATCTACACATCGGGTTCGACCGGTCAATCCAAGGGCGTCGAGATATCCCATCGCAGCCTGCTCAACTATATCCACTACATCGCCGGGCAGATTCCCGCCGCCATCGGGCTGCACTATGCCCTGGTGTCCACGCCGGCGGCGGATCTCGGCAACACGGTCCTGTTCACTTCCCTCGTTTCCGGCGGCTGCCTACACCTGTTCGACCAGGACACCACCACCGACGGGCGGATGCTCGCCGACGCCATCGAACGCCAGCCGATCGACGTGCTGAAGATCGTGCCCTCGCACCTGTCGGCCCTGCTGGATTCCGCCGAGGGCAGAAACATCCTGCCGCATCGAGCCTTGATCTGTGGCGGCGACGTGCTGAGTTACGATCTGGTCGACAGGATCACAGCCTGCCGTCCCGAATGTCGTCTCTTCAACCACTATGGCCCCACGGAAACCACGGTGGGCACGCTGATTTACCTCGTTCCGCCGAAGCGGCACGGCGAGGAACGAGCCGGGATGCCGATCGGCCAGCCCATCGCCAACAGCCGGGCTTACATCCTCGACGGAAATCTCGAACCGGTGCCGGCCGGTATCGCCGGTGAGTTGTACATCGGCGGCGCTGGGCTAGCCCAAGGCTATCTGAACCGACCGGATCTGACCGCCGAGCGCTTCATTCCCGATCCGTTCTGCGCATGCCCCGGCGAACGCCTGTACCGGACTGGCGACCGGGTGCGCAGGGGAATCGACGGCCTCG
>JAQTSI010000033.1 GCA_028711365.1 Methylococcaceae bacterium | reverse complement strand
GCACGAGGTTTGACCGCCATGCCGATTAATAAACTCCCTATCCACATCTGTGGTATCAAATCCGATTCCACAGGCGAATAATACTCCATCTGTTGAACTTCCAAACCACATCGTTCCAGGCTTTGTATCAACTCGGCATGGCTGTATTCATTGATCGAATAGCTCAAATACTTCGGCCACGGTTTTGCCAATAACAGCCTGCTGCTCGAATATGCCAATTTTAGGCAACACCGCAATAGAGATTGGCGATTGGGTGCTGAGATCAACAGGATTCCCCCCGGCTTCAATACCCGGCTTAACTCAGCCAAGCAAGCGTTGGGATTGTCCAGATACTCGATGACGCTGGAGCAAACTACCCCATCGAATGACGCATCCGGCAAGGGGAGGCTCTCTATCGTCCCAATCCGACAAAACAAGCTGGAGGCTTTTTCATCGTCTGAACTGAGGCCTTGTGCGACATGTAACATGTCTTTGGAGGCATCCATGCCGATGATCTTACATCCCCGAGCCAGTAGGCGCCGCGATAGAAAACCCGTGCCACACCCTCCATCAAGCCAAACTTGCCTAGCGATAGGCAAGTCTTGAATCAATTTCAGAAAATGAGCGGAACGGCGCTGAAAGCGAGGTTGGGCATATTTCTGCTCCCAATCCTTCGCCAATTCATCATGTAAATCCACCGCATTCGGTTTGATACTTTCAATGCTCATCAATCAATCCTGACTAAATAACGCCTTACCTGCTTTTTGTTTTGCCTCAAGATATTTCGCATCGACCAAGGTCATGAACCATAAGGCCTGTAAGAAATGGAATACGAATGCCTCACGGCCATCGAGAAACCCACCACATAGCACATAGCGATAGGCAAAGAAAAACCAAGGTCGGATCAAAGGCGGTATTCGGTTCCAAACCTTATACCTAAGCCAACGCTTTCGCTCGGATTGAGTACCCCAAAAACTTGCGTAAATCTCCTCTTGCGACTGTTTTTCATCCCGCTTCAGTAATTCTAAGGCTTCCCGTATCGCATAGCGATCATGCTTGATAATCCAATCACCGATGCCTTTTTGGTCTTCATGGACGAAATCATGCTGCAAATAGCCAAGCTTTCCTTCTACGATAAGATGCTCGTTGACAGACCGGTCTTCACAACGTCCCCGACCCCGACGGAATAAGCGCAAAATCCATGTCGGGTAATATCCACGCCGGATCCATTGACCCATCCAAATCATCCGCCTTTTGATGTAGTACCCATTCTCTTCCGGTTTACTGGCGATAATCTGGGAGATCTCAGCTTTCAATTCTTCGGTTAGCCATTCATCGGCATCCAAGAACAAAATCCAACTGGTTTCGATGGGCAACTGCTCAATTGCGTAATTACGCTGTTTGGAATAGTCGACAAAGCGGTTTTGCACGACTGAGCAACCGGCTGTGCGGGCGATTTCGCAAGTATCGTCGGTGCTGAACGAATCTAGCACAAAGACTTGCCGCGCCCAGCCCTGGACCGAGGCCAAGGCCTGCGGGAGGTTTGCCGCTTCGTTGAAGGTGAGGATAATGACAGCGATGTCCGTCAAAGGCAGCGAGTTATCGGACATCGACGACTTTCCGAGCAATGCAGATGGCTTCATCACCACGATGCAGACGCGCCTGAAGCCAGCGCAACGGCCAAGTGCCTCCCCCCGCGATGACCATCGCTATACGATAAGCATGTTCCGTGAGGGAGTGCCTGCTCTTGCCGCCGGTACTGGCCTCCCGTTTGGTGGTGATACTGATGGCTTGCCCCCCCCGGTTTACGCCCAACAATGTGCGTAACACGGCCAGAAACCACCCGGAGAATGATTCATGGGTCGATACCGAATCAGCCCTCATACCAGCTTGCAGCACGCTCTGCCGCAGGGTTTCGGGCGTGAAATATAGTAGGTGATAAGGCTCATAACTGTTCCAGCCGGAGAGCTTGGCTTCCCAGCACGCCACGTTTGGCACGGCGATATGGACGACGCCACCCGGCGAGAGCAGACGCAACACATCACTCAAAAATTCTACGGGGTTTGCAGTATGCTCCAACACATGGTTCATCACGATGACGTCAAACCTAGCCTCACCGGTTATTTCAAACAACGGTCCGCAGTGCATCGTAATGCCGTATTCATGCTCAACCCTTGTGGCAATGGCACTGGATAGGTCGCAGCCCATGACCTCGAAACCATCATTTTGCGCTGCTTGCAGAAAAGAACCGCTGCCGACACCGATTTCCAATAAGCGTCGACCTGGAAACACAAGACGGCTAAGACGGCCCAGGGTGCGACGATTGTTCCAGGCTTCGAACCAGCGCACCCAAAACGAGGTTTCTGGGCGATAACTCTCACCGAACCATTCATCTTCCAGAATTTCATTCGCCAGTGGCTGCCAGATGGAGGGGGAAAGCGCCACGCGGCAGCCTTTACAAGCTAGCAAGCCCATAGGCGCAGTTGAAAAGTGATCACCGCCACAGACCGGGCACAGGGCCATGACAGGTGCGTTATCTCTACTCGTCATTGTTTTTTCTCTCTACACTCCGTCCAGCCATACCCATTCTGGTGGCGTTCCACCATCAATCATCCAGCGATAGGTTTGCACCATCTGTTTTCCTATCCGTTGCCAGGAAAAATCCGCCTCCATCCAGGACCTACCACGTAGTCCCATCGCCTCGAGTTCATCGTGGGGCTGGTTTAAGGCAGACTCCAAGCAGGCTACCAACGCATCCACGCTTATATCGACCCACCATCCCGCCTGATGCTCCTCAAGCCCTTGCCACGGCGCGCCCTTGGTCACAATCGCAGGGGTTCCGCCTGCCAGCGCTTCCGTCACGGAAATACCGAAGTTTTCAGAATGGGTGGGTAGAACAAATAAATCGGCATCCCGATACGCCTCCCTCTTTTCCCTGCCCAACAAAGCACCCGTAAAAACTATGCGCTCCAGTCCGAGTTCCTTCGCCAATTGTTGCATCCGTTGAAGATGACCATCGTTGTCTGGTCCTACGATCTTCAATCGCCAGTCAGGGAAACGGTTTTGTACCGCCCCCCAGGCGGGCAGAAGCAAATCCAAACCTTTTTTAGGGTGAATACGCCCTAAAAACAATAAGGTACGAAATTCGCTTTGTTGTTTGGGATTCCATTCCGGAATATCAATTCCGATGGGGATCATCGCAACTGCTTGCTTGAACCCTAATCGGCGGATGTCTTCATATTCGGATTTTGCAGTCGCGTGAAAACAGGTTGTTGCATTCAAAACCGGGCGCTGTAGCAAGGGCCAAAACAACTGCTTCACCGGCGAGCCGTTCCTCATTGCCCAATCAGAAAGTGTGCCGTGCGGGGAAACAATCAGCGGTATGTCAGATTTCTTTGCAATCCATCCCGGATAGACATTGGGCATCATCCATAGACTGTGATTGTGAATCAGACGAACCTCTCTATCTGCTACCGCTTTAGTCAACCACCGGCGCATGGCTGGCGACCTCCCCAATCTTCGTGGTCCCAACCCTAAGGGAAACCGCTTCACGAACGCGGGCGGAGAATCCATCGGTGCCCAATCCAGGGTCGACAGGGTGACTGCGTCACCTTCTGAAATCAACGATTCACAGAGGCGAACCACTGCATAGGAAGGACCGCTGGCTTCTTCGGAAATGGCGGGAACGGTGTGGATGATGCGCCCCATTTGATTCATCATTTGATGTCAATCCTTGTCGTAGGATTATGATGCGAAAATTCTGGAACATCAGGCGCAAAGGGAAGGTCACAACGCGACGAATATCGGTTTAAAAGCATTCAGTAAATAAATCCAATAAATTGATGAAAGTCGGTGGGGCGGCCTCAATATGGTTGAATTAAGCGGTCATACCGGCATGGATCGCCGATATCAAGTCGACAAGGATGTTACGCCATACATCATCCCAAGCGTCTTGATTCTGGCGACCCTTGCCGGAACGACAAGCTAAACCTTAATTCAGAAACCTTAGGGGGCTTCACTTATCGGTGGCTTCTTTTCCAGCATAGCAAGCCGTCGTGACGATTTGGTTACCAGAGCAGTTTTTGTACCTGAAATTTCAGGTGCCAGCCTCGGCTTGGCACCTCGGGGCTCGGTGCATCGAGATTTTGATCATTGCCGGCTTCGGCTAGAACGCTAGTAACCAAACCGTCACGCCAGCTTGCTATTCTTGATGCATAAGCCAATGGTTTTGGGGTTCCAAGATGGGTTGCCTGACCGCAAAAGGGGACAGAAGAAGCCTCGAAACCAACGAGTTACAGTGTCTCTGCACATGCCGCATCGACTACGAACGGTTTAAGAAACGGTTTAAAGAAGCGCGGACAAAACTTTGGCTGGAATTTCTCGCCGGGCAGGCACCATGGCCCGCTTGATAAATTATTTACAATCCGTTTCGATATATGTGTGGCATCGCAGGCGTTATCTTAAAACAGGCAAGAACCGGTTTCTCCAATGCTCTTCGTGCGATGGTTCAGGCCCAATCCGGTCGGGGGCCAAACGCATCCGGTGAGGCATTATTCCATCTCCAAACCTTTGACAGGTTGCGGTGCGAAGGCATCGATAAGATATAAAATAGTTTTATTGCCAACCAGAATCCCCTATGTGGTCGCACACCTTCGCCTTTTTCATCTTGGGCGTTTATCTGGAAAATATATTGTGAGCATCCGGCGTCATGTCTTGATCGGTGGAAAAAGCCGGACAGCAGTTTTCCTGATATTTACAGGACTGGCTTCCCAAGCTTCCTGCGAAAGCTTACGACTGCAAACAGCCAATGAAATTCATGGTGAAGCTACGTTGTCCAACAATAGTAGTATTGGGCGGCCCTTGCCATTGGCGGCGAGTTGGAATACAGGAACCAGAGACAATGGCTATGATCCGGATTACCAGATCGACATGATCGAGCAAGGCCATCACCTTTTGCCATGGTTCCAATTCAATAAGGATGCAGGCGGGATGGATGCCAAATTTGCGATTGGCTATTACCGGAAATCGCTTATGAAATGTTCAGATTTAGGTCTTCCTATTTCGTTCATTTCATCGCAATGGGAAAACCCGCTCTCGAATGATAAGACTTATTTAGGGTTGCCGCCGGCCTTGAATCCCAATGTCGTCAAAGCGGATGGTTCCATAGCGCCTATGGTTTCACCCTTTGGGGCAATCGAATCATGGTCGCAGGTAGGGAAGCAATGGACGACATCGGAAGTGATGAAACAACTTCAATTTTGGTATCCGAATCCTCCCCAAGTCATATTCATATCGAATAACGAACAGCCAAAACTGGTATGGCAAGACGCCAACACCGATCAACGCTATCTTACACAATATGGCTCCAAAACAACCGATGAGACAAAACGGCAAGTAATTGCTCAAGGCTGGATAGATCGATACCGGGCCTTGCAGAGCGGCATGCGCGAAGGACTAACAAACGCTACCTGGAAGCTCAACTCGATATTTGTCGGTTATGATGCCTTTGGGGGTTCGGCTTTCGGTCGTTGGGCGGGGTGGATTGATTACTCCCTGTATACCCAAAACCGGATCGAACCCTGGCCCTTGGCTTGGGATGGAGGAACACCTTCCTACTATGTCAACGATTGGAACTCTTCCACCGACTATACCTTGTGGAGCCCACAAATTGAGGCTATGAACTGGGTTTTCATGCTGGATGAAGCCTATCGCTTGAATCCGGATTTCTGGTTTGAAATATCAATATGGGATGGTTCTCAGCCACAGCAAGCGAGTGATAAGCGGGCCTTTTATGCTAAGCAAGGGCAAACCTATACCCCTGAGCGTTATGCGGGCATGGTGAAATTCGGCATGTGGTTATTACGGCCAAGGGTAATTCGCGAATATCGAGGCTGGGCTGAGACCCGTGCAGAAACGGAACCCTATTTTCTTGAAATTGTAAGAGCCGTGGATAATGTTTATAACAATTCGGTACTAAAAAACTTTTGGCGGAAAGGCAGGCTAGTTCCAAACCAACATCACGCCCATCCTTACCAAGAAAATATCCCACCTGAATATTCCTCCAAAGCTCGCTGGTTCTTATTGGACACTAGTGTAGACCCCAAATGGCCTTGGAACTTGCAAACTGAAATTCCGGTTTTCTCACTGTGCCTGGAAATAGGAACTGCTCCCAAAAGAGAGTGGTTAGTTTATGTGCATTCTCCTTTGGGTAAACGTGAAAAGGTGAAGATAACGGTCCCAAACTATGAAAATATTGAGGTCAATGTGGCTCCTTCTGGAAATTATTATTTTGTCCGTGAAGAAGATAAAACAACCAAGTTAGTAGTCTTGGCAGGATAAGAGTAATAAAATTATTTTGACTAAATCCTAAATAGAACGATTATGCCTTATCAAATACATCCAACAGCCGAAGTTCAAAGCCAGATCATTGGTGAAAATACCCGTGTTTGGCAGTTTGTGGTGATTCTTTCAGGTGCTCGTATTGGTAGCGAATGCAATATCTGCTCGCACTGTCTGATCGAGAACGATGTCGTCATTGGCGACCGGGTTACCGTCAAATCTGGTGTGCAGCTTTGGGATGGTCTGCGAGTAGAGGATGACGTTTTCATTGGCCCCAACGCTTCGTTTACAAACGATCTGTTTCCTCGATCAAAGGTATATACGACAAAGTTCGAAGTTACGACGATTTGTCGAGGGGCCTCGATTGGGGCAAATGCGACAATTTTACCAGGCCTAACTGTTGGCCAAAACGTTATGGTGGGGGCCGGCACGGTGGTCACCCGTTCTGTGCCCCCCAACGCCATTGTTGTGGGCAACCCCGCGCGCATCATCGGTTACGTTGACGCGGACAAAGCAGAAGAGCAACCATTGTTCTCTGAAGCCCCACCCGCTAGCTTGCCTGCGGTATCTGCTACTAGGGTAAAAAATGTGACTTTGCATCATTTTCCTCTAGTAATGGATATGCGCGGTAATCTGACCGTGGGTGATTTCATGAAGGACATACCTTTTACGCCCAAGCGATATTTCATGGTCTTCGATGTGCCTAGCCGAGAAACACGAGGCGAACATGCGCATCGAACGTGTGAGCAATTTTTGATCTGCGTTAGAGGAAGCTGTTCAGTGGTGGCGGATGATGGAAAAAACCGTCAGGAGTTTTTGCTGGATAAGTCTGATGTTGGACTTTATCTCGCCCCTATGGTTTGGGGAATACAGTACAAGTATTCGAGCGATGCAGTGCTATTAGTATTTGCATCGGAGTACTACAACCCCAAAGATTATATTAGGAAATATGACGAATTCCTGAAAGGAATATTGCATTCCTAAATGGTTCAAACAAGCTGGATAAACTTATTCTATTTGAACTTTTCAATGAAAAATATGCTTGATCAAAAAATATTAGATTCAGAAGCCTGTATTCCTGTTCCTTTTCTTGATCTCAAATCACCACATATCGATTTGAAACCGCAACTTCAACAAGCTTTTGATCGGGTGTTGAACTCAGGCTGGTATATTCTCGGCAATGAGGTCAAGCAGTTTGAAAGTGAATTTGCTGAATATTGCGAAGCAGAGCATTGTGTGGGGGTTGGGAATGGACTTGAAGCTCTGCAATTAATTCTTCGTGCTTACGGTATAGGGGATGGCGACGAAGTCATCGTGCCTTCCAATACCTATATCGCCACCTGGTTGGCTGCCAGCTTTGCCGGCGCGACCGCTGTACCGGTAGAGCCCATAGAGGTCACCTATAATATCGACCCTTCGCGCATCGAAGCGGCCATTACCCCCCGCACCAAGGCCATCATCGCGGTGCATTTATACGGCCAGCCTGCCGATATGGATGCCGTCAACGCCATTGCAAAAAAACAGGGCATCAAGGTCATCGAAGATGCCGCCCAAGCCCATGGCGCACGCTACAAAGGCCGTCGCGTAGGTTCGCTGGGTGATGCGGCTGGCTTCAGCTTTTATCCAGGCAAGAATCTGGGAGCTTTGGGCGATGGTGGAGCGGTCGTGACCAGTGATGCAGAACTGGCCGAACGAATTCGGGTGCTGCGCAATTACGGCTCGCAGATGAAGTACCATAATGAAATCAAAGGCTTCAATTCCCGCTTGGACGAACTGCAAGCCGCGCTGCTCAGGGTCAAACTCAAGCATCTGGATGAGTGGAACGACCGTCGCAGGATCGTGGCGGGGCATTATAACGAATCCCTGTCTGAGGCAGGCTTGAAGTTGCCTTATGTGCCCGAATGGGCCGATCCTGTCTGGCATCTTTTCGTAGTCCGTACCCCTCAGCGCGAAGTCCTACAACAAAAACTGAGCGCTGCGGGCATCGGCACGATGATCCACTACCCTATCCCTCCGCATCTTCAGCCAGCCTATGCGGAATTGGGTTTTGCGGTTGGTGCTTTTCCGTTGGCCGAGGCAATGCACCGCGAAGTGCTCAGTCTGCCGATGGGGCCACACTTAGAGCCTTGGGGAGTCAACAGGGTTGTTGGGGCTCTAAACGATGCCGCTTGATAAGGTAAAACGTCGATTAGTACTCACTGGCATTAAGTTATTGCAGCAGATTCGTATCACTAAGTATTATTGTCTTTCTTCAGCGGTCGCATCCATGAGGCCAAGGCTTCATCAGCCGGTGCAATTTTCAGGGCTTGGGGAGATAGTTATCCATGGCAGAGTAAATATCGGCATCTATCCCTCGCCATTTTTTCTCTCCGGTTATGGCTACATCGAAGCCCGTCATCCCTCTGCATCAATTACTATAGGCAATGGCACTTGGATTAACAACAATTTCGTGGCCATTGCAGAATTCAAACGCATCTCGATCGGACAGCGTGTGCTGATCGGCACTTGTGTGGAGATTCTGGAAAGTGACTTCCATGGATTGGCAATTGATAAGCGCACGATAGTGGGTGCGGAAAACGCTACCGGCATTGTCATTGAGGACAACGTGTTTATCGGGAACAACGTTAAAATCATGAAAGGTGTCAAAATTGGTTTCGGCTCGGTCATCGGTAATGGTTCCGTGGTCGTTCATGATGTGCCCCAAGGCGTCGTCGCTGCTGGCAATCCGGCACGCGTCATAAGGAATTTATGAATGGCCGAAGAATCCGCTTCCCACCGCCAGATTCTCAAAGCCACTTCCATCACTGGACTTTCCTCGGTGATGACGATACTACTTGGCATCCTGCGCACCAAGGTATTGGCAGTGCTGCTTGGCCCAGCGGGAGTCGGTTTGAGCGGGATGTACATCAGCATCATGGGAACCGCCGGAACACTGGTGGGTTTTGGCCTAGGGTCGAGCGGTGTGCGGCAAATCGCCGAGGCAATTGGCCGAGGCGATGAACATGCCGTCGGAATCGTGCGTAGCGTATTGTGGTACGCGAACCTGATTTGCGGAGTACTAGGCTGTCTACTGTTGTGGGGCGTGCGTGAATCTGTGTCCCAATGGCTGTTCGGCGATACCAGCGAAGCCACATCAATTGCCTGGCTAGGGGTTGGGCTATTACTTGGTTCTGTGGCGGGATCGCAGACGGCACTACTGCAAGGGTTTCGCCATATTGGCGACTTGGCGCGGGTAAACGTGATCAGTTCGGTGATTGGAAGCCTGTTCGCGGTTGGCTTCGTGTACACCTTAGGTCGCGACGGAGTTGTCTGGTTCGTGCTAGTCAATCCGGCTGTCAGCGTACTCATTGCTGCTCGCTATGCGGCCAGATTGCCACGCGTCACCCATTCGCCCACATGGGCTGAAACTGGTCGTGAAGCCTATACCCTATTCGGCTTGGGAGTCGTTTTCATGAGCACGGGATTGATGCAAAGCGGTGTGCAATTGGCAGTGAGAACCCTGGTGACGCGCGAGGTAGGCGTAGAAGCGGTGGGGCAGTTTCAAGCTGCGTGGTCCATTTCCATGCAATATATTGGATTCGTACTCGGCGCCATGGCGGCGGATTACTATCCTCGCTTGACTGCGGCCATTCATGACCGTGAACAAGCGAATCGGATGGTAAACCAGCAAGCCGAAGTCGCACTACTATTGACAGGGCCTATTCTATTGGGGATGCTGACTTTTTCACCCATTGTAATCGATATTTTATATTCCAGCAGTTTTGCACCAGCAGCAGATATTCTGCGCTGGCAGGTGATGGGGGATCTGGTCAAGATATTCTCGTGGCCCGTAGGATTCGTTTTGTTAGCGAGCGGGGATGGTCGAATCTTTTTCTTCATGGAACTGATCTGGAATGTATGCTACCTTGGCATAGTATATTTCGGGCTTCCTATAATGGGCTTGAGTGTAACAGGACTCGGTTTCTTGTTTGCATATATAACATATTACGTCTTGATTTACTCGTTTGTGAACCAGACATTTAGATTTTGTTGGAGCGCGCGTAACCACCGCTTGATTGTTGGACTGAGTACTGTAATGGCCCTCCTCCAGTTATTGGCTAACGCGCCACAAGTAATTGATGTTGCAAATAGCATTATGTCGAAGCTACGGACGTCAACCGTTGCCACTCACATCGCTGAGAATTTCAAGACGAACATGGTCACTGCACTAGACAATGTTTTTATCGTGCAATCACATGAGATGATAGATGAAATTGCTCAACCGCTTGCCTATGTGGTGGGAACGGCATTAACTTTAACGATAGCAATATACAGCGCATGTCGTATGAAAAGTTTATTGAATTTATCCGCATGGCTTCGCCGAAAATTATAATTTCTAAAAAAAGCGAATATTTCTATATGATAGGTATCTATTCTAATTCTAAGACCTGGGGTGGCGTTGAGGTCCTTGTCACAAGGTTAGCGGAATATCTGTATAAACGGGATATACCATTTTGTGTGATCGAGCCACCCGGAACCCGTCTTCATGAGGACTTGCGTTGGGCAAAGTTGATTGATCCAAGTTCGACTGGTTTGCTTGCAGATCAGATCAGACACCTATTTCTTCCTAATGTAGCCAAACTCCAAGATCCGGACTTCCCTAGGGTGGAGTGTGGCGGCGCGCGCCTTTTTAGTTGGGTAGTCCATCCTAATGAACCGTTTCGGAGTTTTTTTCCATTCTCGGGAAAACTCCTGGATAGCTTAGGCTACAAGGGGGTCGCATTGCTTCAAGCTCTCATGCCAAGGCATTCCACTTTACTGCAAAGCTTGTTTAATCTACTTTGCACCGGCAAGTCTCTAGCTGTCATGGATGGGGCAACGACAAGAGCACTTCATTTCTTCTATCCATCGTTGACAGGAAACCCTATCCTGATTCCTATCCCCGCGCCTGAATATGCTGCTTGTAGCGATAAAAAGATTAGGGCTTCTGAAATCGCAATCGGGTATTTAGGGAGGTTGGACGCCTTCAAATTTTCTGCGCTGGGACCGTTCGTCGATACGGAACTTCGTCGCTTAGCCAAACTGAAATCTGTCCAGCTTCATTTAGTTGCGGAAGGTCCGCACATGAAAAAATTGCGAGAAGTTTGTGCTAATGCCAAAGTATCGCTGCACGAGCATGGATTTCAACCGAACGCAACCGCTAGGCAAACGATTTTTTCTCAAACCGATCTAGCTGTGACAATGGGTACCGCGGCTTTGGATATCGCCAGCACAGGCCAAGCCTGTATGATTATTGACCCGGCATTAGGGAAGATGGCGCGTCCACAGACCAGTTTCCGCTTGGTCCATGAGATAGAGATGTTCACTTTGGGCGAATACCGCGATTTTCCCGGTTACGTGGAGGGACTGCACGACTTCAACGAGATTATAGAGCTTAGTCAGACCGAAACCATAAGTAATGCTGCGAAGGATTACGTCACAAATCACCACGCACTTGACAAAAGTTTTGGCTCACTAATCAAGGCAATTGATGGATCAATGTTGACAGTGGCCGAAGTGGGCGAGGTGATGAGAGATGTTGAAAGCTCTTTCAAATCTCTACGTCATTGCCGTTTGAGAAATCTTATCCCATAAGCTTCGACTTGCGGCAGGATGTAGCATCAATGAATTTACTCATGGTGACCGGCTTCTGGCCGACTCAAGAGAACACGATTTCCGGCGTCTTCGTGGTACAACAAATAGCGGCGCTGATTCGTGGCGGATGTCGTTTGACCGTGATTGTACCCTCGTCAATACTAAGACGACATGGTGGAGCATGTATGCCCATTGAGTTGGGACTTGACACATCCCATCTCAATTTTATTGAGAGTCCGTTTTTAAGGCTTCCAGAAAAATTCGGGGTTCTACCCGGTGTTCCTGCCATCAACAACTTCAACTGTGGAGCCAAGATTCAGAGCGTTCTAAGAACTCGTATCGATCCGGACGGGTTTGATGGCTGTATCGTGCATGGCTTGCGCGGCGTAGGACTTTCCCTGCCTATGTGGCGGAGTTATGTGAGTGGCAAGGTCGCCCTTGTGTTGCATGGCGTAGATCCTTTTTTTCGAGAGCAAACGAATGTTACGCGCCTTCGTAAACTTCTGGATAATGCCAGCACACAGAGCGATGCGGTAGTTTTAGTAGGACGCCCTTTGCTTGCACACGCCAATTTCCTCGGACTTGAGCAAGAAAAACTAAGGGTGGTGCCGAATGGCACGAGACTTCCACCCATGACTGAGGTTTCATTTCGCCAACGATCAAGGACAGAGCGGCGGCGTGTCGTCAGCGTCTCAAATCTCGTTGCCTTGAAAGGGATTGACGATAATCTCCATGCGCTAGCGGCATTGGTGCAGCATTACCCCGACTTGGACTGGGAATATCGAGTGATTGGCGATGGGCCGGAGCGGAACGCACTCATGGATCTGGCTTGTCGCCTGGGAATTTCGGATCGCGTGCAGTTTCTTGGTCGGCTTCCTTATGAAGCCACAATGGACCAAATCGCACAATGCGATGTGTTTTCGCTGCCAAGTTGGGGAGAGGCGTTTGGGATCGTCTATCTCGAGGCCATGGCCCACGGGCGGGTGCCGATCGGATGCCGAGACAACGGCGCGGCCGACATCATCACCGACAAAGTAGACGGACTCTTGGTGGAACCACGCAACCAAGTCGAATTGGAGAATGCTCTGTTTGATCTTCTATGCGACCCGCAACGTACTAACCGATTGGGGATGGCAGCACGAACCACAGCAGAAAAATTCTCTTGGGATGCAAACGCTAGAAACATGCTCAACTTGCTTTCTGCGCAATCTGTAGAGGGAAACTGATTTGGTTCAGGTACTAGCAGGATTTTAGATAGTCGGAAGGACGGAATGTCAAATTTAAAAATGTCGCCTGCCCATTCAAGGCATTGGGTTTTTTGGTACTACACGCCCAGCCCGCATCAATCTGCCTATATCAGGGCATTGGCAGAGGAGGGAAACACTGTCAAGCTTACGATAGTTGTGATGGGTGGGCTGGAAGAGGAGCGCCGCACACAGGGTTGGCGAGTTCCTGATTTCGGCAACGCCCAAGTGATTCTCAAGCCGGGTCAGGAAATCATATCCGAAATACTACAATCCGTCGATGCCAATACCGTGCAAGTGTTTTCCGAATTCATCTTCGATTCCACCATTCGTGCCATTTTACTTCAATCTTTGACCAGGCCAGGGCTTATTGGCCTGATCTCGGAAGGGCGAGATTGGCGGGGCACAAAAGGTATTCTTCGGCAGTTGCATAGTCTTACCTGCGAGCGACGCTTCGCACAGCGGGTGGATTTCGTGCTTGGTATAGGTCATCTGGCAGGCGAATGGTATCGGCGCTGCGGATACAGCCCGGAAAAGATTTTTGATTTCGCTTATGTGGTGGAAAAGCCAATCGACATTGAAGCCAAAGATTACCAGGGGCCATTGCGGCTGGTGTATATCGGGCAGTTGATTCCGCGCAAAAGGGTTGATTTGTTATTGCAAGCCTTGAGTCATCTCAACAGCCAAGCTTGGGAATTGCGCATCATCGGCGAGGGCCCGCAAGCACAAAAACTGACCAAGTTGGCCAAGGGTGAAAGGCTAAATGGCCCAGTCCGTTTCCTTGGTGTCAAAGACAACGCCGAGGTCCGCCACGAACTGGCAAACGCCGATGTCTTGGTTCTCCCAAGCCATTGGGACGGCTGGGGCGCAGTGGTCAACGAAGCGCTAATGAGTGGAAGCCGGGCCATATGCAGTGACTTCTGCGGCGCCGCCGAATTGATAAAAGAAACACCTTATGGCGAGGTTTTTGCTGGTGATTCCGCCAGCACGTTGGCGAAGGCATTGCAGCGGCAAACCACAAAAGGGCCTGTCAGCAGTGAGGAAAGGCAGGAGATAAAACAGTATGCACGGTCCATTGAAGGGGAATCCATCGCTGGTTATCTGGATGAAATTATCGGATTTGTGGCCGGGGATAACGAACAACGCCCCATCGCACCTTGGAAGCGGCCGCAGGGTAGGACAAGGTAATCAAATGTCGAATTGGTTAAACGGATGCAATAAATCCCAGAGCCTGATTTCCTATAAGCTGTTGATCAGTTTCACGATTCTTCTTGTATTGTTGAAAACTGGCCCAGCGGCATTCACCGTTGTCAGCATTTTGTTATGCCTGTGGGCTTTGACAGGTATCAAGCAGGCTATCCAGGCATTGTCGATAGCCGTAGTGATAAAACATCTGAACCCGATGCTATATTCGTTTTCGGCGGAATTTGGCGTCATCTCTTGGGCGCTATTGTTGCTGGCTGGTATGAGGATATTCCTCGCCGCCTCGTTGCAGCAGTTAAAAATGATCTTGCCCTTGCTGGTGTTCGCGTTAACCGTGGCGCTGTTGACTGCCGCGCAGGCCAATAATAACCCGGACATCTCGGCGATGAAACTGTTTATTTTCACCTACGGCGCTGCCACTTTGATTGTCGGGTATGAGCAATTGAATGATGAGGATGCGGAGAAGTTGACGGGCTGGTTCATGACTTTAATCACCACAGTCATCCTCCTATCCTTACCAACCTTCGCATTTCCAGGCATTGCCTATGCGGTAAATGGACACGCTTTTCAAGGGATTATGTCGCATCCGCAAGCATTTGGCCCCATGCTTGCCCCGATTGCCAGTTGGTTGCTGGCCGGTCTGCTTTTCTCGAAAGGTAGCAAACTGATAAAACCCTTGCTTATCGCTATTTTTCTGCTGGCATTGATGATCCGTTCGGAAGCAAGAACCTCGATAGTCGCGGTATTTTTAAGCTTGGGAACGACTTTTCTCGTGCTGTTTTTCAAGCGCAAGCGCTTCCAGACATTCCGCATCAGCAGGACGTTGGGTTTGTCGCTGGCCGCGGTGGCAGTTTTAGGCATTGGTGCGGCTTCATCTAGTGCGCTCAGGGAACATTTGCATGGATTTGTATTCAAGCATCACTCCAAGAATATGGAGGAGGCTTTGTCTTCACGTAGCAGTGGTGTCGAGTCACAATGGGATTATTTTCTGCACGAACCCGTGATAGGCAATGGCTTCGGAGTTTACGCTTGGGGGGGATTCCCTTCGGGTGTCGTTAGAGTCTTTGGGATTCCGATATCCGCGCCTGTTGAAAAAGGCTTTTTACCGACAGCAATACTCGAAGAAATCGGCTTGATTGGAACCCTAGCTTTCTTATTTTTCCTCATCACTTTCGTTAATCAGGCTGTCAAAAATGGTAACCCACGTTGGCTGGCAGTGTTTTTCGCCTGTGTTTTCGTCAATATGGGAGAGATGGTATTTTTCTCGCTTGGAGGGATTGGTCTGTATTATTGGCTCCTGATGGGGCTTTCCACACGCAGTTTCAAGCAAGCCGATCAAGAAGAAAGCAAATTCCATCCGGCCATTCCCGCCAGCCGAACGCTGAATGACGGACTGTTGCCAGTGCGCCAAAGTAGCTTGGTTCCATAATGGTTTCCTATACTACAATCCCCTCTTGCTTTGGGGATAAATGACTCACAATCAAACCTAAGCCCGAAGCCGATTATATGAAAGCATTGTTCGATATCTTGAAATTCATCACCCGTCACCCACTCAACGGAAAAGCGCCGTTTAGCGCGGTATGGCGGTTTTTTAAATGGCAACTGGGTAGCCGCCTGCTGCCCGGCCCTACGGTGGTGCCTTTCGTAGAGCCGACCAAGCTTTTGGTCCGGCAAGGAATGACCGGAGCAACCGGGAATATCTACTGTGGTCTGCATGAATTCGAGGACATGGCGCTGGTGTTGCATTCGCTTCGGCCTGGCGATCTGTTTGTCGATGTCGGCGCCAATGTGGGTTCGTATACGATCTTGGCAGGCGGTGTCTGTGGGGCTTCGGTTCTCAGCGTAGAACCGATACCAACCACCTTCGGGGATCTGCTCGATAATATCCGGCTGAACCATCTCGAATCCTTGGTGAGCCCAAAAAATCTAGGCATAGGTGCGCGCCGTGGCACTATCAAGTTCACGGAATCCTTGGACACAGTGAATCATGTCTTGGCTGAAAATGAGGCGGGTAGCGAAAAAGGCATTGAAGTGCCACTGGAAACCCTAGACCGGCTATTGGAAGGGTTGTCGCCGAGCGTGATAAAAATCGACGTAGAAGGTTATGAAACCGAAGTCATACAAGGAGCCGCCAGTACTTTGACTAACGTCAATTTGCTCGCCTTGTTGCTGGAACTTAACGGCAGCGGAACGCGATACGGCTTCGATGAAGATAGGCTGCATAATAGCCTGCTCGAAAAAGGTTTTGTCCCCTGCCTGTATCAGCCGTTCGAACGGAAAATCATCCCGATTGATGGCAAGAATCCGGATGCCGGAAATACCCTTTATGTGCGGAACATTGCGGCTTTGCAGGATCGGGTCGCCACCGCACCCGCTTTCACAGTCCTGGGTCAAGCGATTTGATGGGAGATGTCCGATTCAAATTTGCTATTGCTGCCGTCCTTGCCGTAGCGATGTTTTGGAGTGTTTCGCCGAATATGGGAAACCCAAAAAATATCGAATCGAATGGATTTCCCTCCCATGCTGACTTACTGGTCGTGTTGGGTGGGGGATGGAAGTTTAGAGAAATTGTAGGAGCGCAACTGTTCCACCAGCGATTGGCGGAGCGGGTGTTGTTGACGGGTGTGCCCAAAGAACGGGATATCCGAGGATTTCCCGCAAACCTGCCCAGCTATGATTATCTGTTGGCCTCAGGCATTCCGCAGGCCCAAATCGAGTTGGATGGAACCGCGAAAAATACTTGGGAAGAGGTGATGTATCTCCGTAACCGGTTAAACGAAAGCCAAGGGAAATACGCGTTGATCGTCACCGACCCACCGCACCTCAGACGTCTAGATTGGGTATGCCGACAGGTGCTAATCCAATCAGGCATCCGCTATCGCCTGGTCGGATCGAGACCGGATTGGTGGGATGCAGGGCCGTGGTGGAAAAACCCGGAGTCGGCCAGATTCGTCCTGCAGGAATACCTTAAGCTTGCATATTATCAAATACGCTATCCGTAATACTTTAGGATAAGCGTTCACCCTGGCTGATTAAATTGATATTGAAATATTGGATGACCTAATGAATACGACATGAGCCGACCCAATTTATTTCGTCAACTCTTATAAGACTTGGGCTGGATTGACCATCTCGGCCGCTCTATTGACGGCTCTGTTTTTTGAGATCATCAACTTGCTGATTGGCAATTGGCTAGGTAGCGAAGCCTACAGCCACAGTATCATGATACCTTTTATCATCGCATTCCTGATTTGGCAAAAGCAAAACGAACTGGCGCGTTTTGCTTTTACCGGCTCATGGCCGGGTGTGGCCTTACTGATAGCGGGCATCGTCGTCTATCTCTTCGGGGAATTGGCGAGTCTACAGATCCTGCTGGAATATGCTTTGCTAATCGCTTTGTTGGGAGCCGCCTGGGCAATCGTCGGACCGTCGATTTTCAAGCGAATATGGGTTCCGATATTTTTCCTGTTCTTTGCTATTCCCTTACCGAATTTCCTCTATCATCAGCTTTCCGCCAAAATGCAATTGCTGTCCTCGCAGCTTGGGGTTTCATTCATTCGATATTGCAATATCAGTGTTTTTCTGGAAGGCAATGTCATCGATCTGGGCGCCATGCAACTCCAGGTCGTGGAGGCGTGCAGCGGCCTGACTTACCTTTTCCCGCTCATCAGCGTGGCGTTCATGTGCGCCTATTTCTACCAGGCGGCATACTGGAAACGGGCAATCATTGTGCTATCCAGCATCCCGATCACCATCCTGATGAACAGTTTCCGCATCGGCGTCATCGGTGTACTGGTGGAATTTTGGGGAAAACCGATGGCGGAAGGATTTCTTCATGACTTCGAAGGTTGGATCGTATTCATGGGGTGTACGGCGATTCTGGTCGGAGAAATCTGGATACTGTCGCGAGTCGGTAAGGACCCCAGACCCTTGCAAGAGGTTTTCGGCTTGACTCTTCCGGAACCTTGGCCGGCAGGCACGAATTTCCGTGAGAGGAAGTTGCCTAAGCAATTCTGGGTGGCGAGTTTCTTATTGTTGGCAGCCCTAGGTTTGTCTTCGACGGTGGAGCGGCGACAGGAGATCATCCCACTGCGGGCAACATTTTTGGATTTTCCTCTGAAGCTGGGTGAATGGGTCGGGAGACGGCAGGTTTTGGAGCAACAGTATATCGACGCCCTCAAGTTCGAGGATTACATCCTGGCTGATTATCTGAAGAGCGGGGATTTGATTCCAGTCAACTTTTATTCGGCTTACTACGCTTCCCAGCGCCAGGGCGAATCGATCCACTCTCCACGCTCCTGCTTACCCGGAGGGGGTTGGCAAATCCAATCCCTGGAGCGAGTTCCGGTGAATCTGGATGCAGGCAATGCGCCTCTGACGGTGAATCGGGTATTGATTCAAAAGGGCGAGGATCGACAGTTGGTGTATTACTGGTTCAGACAGCGCGGTAGAAATATCACCGACGAGTATATGGCGAAGTGGTACTTATTCTGGGATGCACTGACCCGCAACCGGACGGACGGGGCTTTGATTCGGCTCACAGTATATGTTCCAAAACATGAGGATACTGTTACCGCCGAAGGACGTCTCAAAGATATTTTGAGAGAAATAGAGCCGCAGCTCGGTCGTTTCATCAAGGACTAATAGCTAATTTGCAATACTGGTGCTCGATCAATCTTGCCAATGATGTTGCTAATCCTAAGAGGGTCATTCTCCAAACATGCGCATTCAGAGCGTATTTTAAACATGCTCTCATTCACACCCCTTTCTCCTTGCAGGGGGAAAGAGCGAAGCGAAAGGGGCTTTGGGATGAGGGTAGGAACTAGCCGTTACTCATCAACGCCTGACAGGAAAGGGCGTTCTACCCCCACCCTAACCCTCCCCCTTCATGCGGGAGGGGACTGAACGCTTACAACCATGCAGCTCTTCATACTATTCATAACCGGTTTATCCATATCCATGGTGCTGGTTCCCATTCTGATGAAACTGGCAGATCGCCTGCGTTTCCTCGATATTCCCGATGAGCGCAAAGTCCATGTCGCGGTCATCCCCAGGGTCGGGGGAATCGGGATCGTTTCAGGTATGCTCATTACCTTGATTTTGTGGATAAATATCGATTCGACCTTGCGCATCGTCTTCGCAGGGGTTGGCTTGCTCAGCATTTTTGGCATGGCGGACGATCGTTGCGACCTGGACTACCGCCTGAAGTTCCTAGGTCAATTCATTGCAGCTCTCATCGTCGTCTGCTTCGGCGGTATCGTCATCCATAGAATCGGGTTATTTGGCATCGAGTCGATTCCGGATTGGATAGCCTATCCCTTGACGGTACTCTTCCTGCTCGGCACCACCAATGCCATGAATCTCTCCGATGGACTGGACGGGTTGGCTGCGGGTTTGAGCGTGCTGAGCCTCGCCTGCATCGCTTATCTCGCGGAATTGGCTAACGGTGAGGAGATCATCGCGGTTTCCGTCACCATCATCGGAGCGGTATTGGGCTTTCTTCGATATAACACCCATCCGGCAGTGGTTTTCATGGGGGATACCGGCAGTCAATTTCTCGGGTTTTCCGCTGGCATATTGGCTGTGTTGCTGACCCAACAAGTCAATACCGCGATTAGTAGCGCATTACCCTTGATGATTCTGGGTTTGCCTATTGCCGATACCCTTCTGGTGATGGGAGAACGCTTGGCGCGCCGGGTTTCTCCGTTCAAACCGGATCGCAACCATTTCCATCACAAGCTCCTGGCGCTGGGATTCGACCATTACGAATCGGTACTTCTCATTTATGCCCTGCAGGCACTTTTCATAGCCCTTGCCTATTTTCTGCGTTACGAATCGGATCTGCTCGTTCTTGCCGTTTATATCGGTTTGTTCATGGCAATCGCCGCTTTCTTCCCGCTCGCCCAGAATCTTCGGTGGCGAGTGCATGCGTTGACATATCAACGAAAGTCGCTGTTGACTCGCAACATTGAAATCCTGAGCAGAAAAAGGTGGCTGGAAAAAGCCGCTTATCAATGGGTGAGGCTTGCTGTTCCGGTATTTTTACTGACGGGAATACTGGCCAAATCCCGGATCGGCATGGACCTCGGCCTGTCGGCCCTGGCTATTCTGATGCTTTGGTTTATGGCCGCATTGCTACACTCTCCATTATTGGTGATGGCGGAACGTTTGGCGATCTACTCCTGCGTAATCCTGGTGATTTATCTGGTGGTGGCCAACGATCCTCATCCGCCGAGAATTTATGGCTATTTTCCCAATTTCCTGATAGCCCTGGCCTTCGCCGTCGGCATGGGCATACGCTTTTCGACGCGTTATTTTACCGTGACGCCATCGGACTTCCTGGTTCTGTTCATCCTGATCGTTGCAGGCAATTTGCCGGTGTATTCCGAAGTGCATTATGCCCGGATGTTGGCCGATGCCGCGGTGGTATTGTACGGTGTCGAATATTTGCTCCGTTATAAGGATACCCCCTCCCTCATACTTCGTTTCAGCGCCATCACCACGTTAAGTGCGGCCACCCTTCGCAGCTTGCTGTGAATCTCAGCCAAGGCGGCGCGGCGATTTCATGGGTGAATTTCCGCACCTGCACCGGGCGCCTACGCACGACTCCCGGGAACGAGAGTACCCCATTCGAACCGTTACCTATCCATAACACAATCGTCAACGGGTCTTAACACCCATGCTGTTTCATTATGCATTGTCCTGACGGGTGCAAGGGCGCTTGAACTCGGCCCGACACTGGACGAGCTTTCCCTTGTGGGAAAGAACGCTTGACAAACTCGATGGCTTCAGGAATGGACTCTGCCGCCATGGCGTCACAATACAACCTGCGACTTCCCGAAGTGGAGAAAACCTTAATGATCAAAAAATCTGCTTATCTCGCGGCGGCGTTGGCCTCCGCATTGGCAATGCAGGCCGAAGCAAGCACCGTTAACTTGATGGCGGACGGACAGTGGAATGAGTTCGACGTGGATCAGTCGATCTCTCTATCGAGCAGTGGCCTGGATTGGATCGATCTGAATGACGGCGCTGCCCTCAATTTCAGCTTGACCCTGAGTAGTCCGGCCATTTTAAAAGTCGTCGATGGCGGCTTCGCCGGAGACCGGTTTGAAGTTCTGGACAATGGCGTTTCCCTGGGGCAAACCTCGGCGGCGGTCGATACCTACCTGGCCGATCTCAACATGGGTTTGAACTTTAACGCTGCCTATGCCGACGCGCGCTGGAGTCGCGGCGAGTTCTGGCTGGGCGCCGGTAGCCATAGCATCACCGGCCATCTGTCCGCTTCCGTCTTGAATGCTCTAAGCCAGCCCCTCAACGCCACGGTAGGCGCTGTCAGCCTGACCCGGGTTCCGGTTCCCGCCACCTGGGGACTGCTTCTGGCCGGAAGTTGGATGATGGGCGCGTTTATGCGCCGTCGTTCGAATTGATCCCCTTTGATGAGAGAATTCCCATGAAACGTAAGCAAATCGCTTTGGGCCTGGCATTGGGCCTTTCCTCGATGGGTTTTGTGCACGCGGCGGCGACTACCGTTCGCGTCATCGCGTTCAACGATTTTCACGGCAACCTGCAATCGCCGGGAAATTTTGCCGGGGCTGCGTCCGGCGGCGTCGATTATCTAGCCGGTTATGTCAACAGTCTGAAAGCCGGTTTCCCCAACCATGTCGTGGTCTCGGCGGGCGATCTCACCGGCGCCACCCCGCTCATCTCGGGCGCATTTCACGACGAGGGCGCCATCGAGACCATGAACCGCCTGGGATTGGAATTCAACGCCGTGGGCAACCATGAATTCGACTACGGCAGGGACGAAATCCTGCGCAAACAGAATGGCGGCTGTTTTCCTGGCGGCATGGTGGGTCACGATACCTGCCTGGGGGTGGCAAGCCCGACCCCGGTTCCCGTGCCCTACCCGTTCGAAGGCGCCAAATTCAAGTATTTGTCTGCCAACGTCGTCGTCGATGCAAGCGGCAAGACTTTGTTCCCGCCTTATGGCATCAAAAGTTTCGCCACCCCCACCGGCACCGTTCGCGTCGGCTTCATCGGCATGACCTTGAAGGGCACGCCCGAAATCGTCACGCCGACCGGCGTGGCCGGCCTGAGCTTCAAGGACGAGGTGCAAACGGTCAATGCGCTGGTGCCCAAGCTGCGCGCCCGTGGTGTCGAGGCCATCGTGGTGTTGGTGCATCAGGGGGGATTCCAGGGTTCGACCGGCCCCAACTTCATCAACGATTGCTCGCTGAAATCCGCGGGCGTGGATGATCCCACGGCGCTGCAACCGCTGCGGGACATCGTCAAGGGGCTGGACGGCGCGGTGGATCTGGTGGTTTCCGGACACACCCACACGGGTTATACCTGCCAACTTCCCAACAGCAAGGGGAAACTCATACCCGTGACCCAGGGCGGTAACTATGGCCGCGTGCTGACCAACATCGATCTCACCATCGATACGACTACGGGCGATGTGACCGGCTCTTCCTTCCACAATACCATCGTCGATCGGACCAACGCCGCCATTACGCCGGATTCGACCATCAAAGCGATCGTGGATGCCTACAGCACGAACATCTCGCCGGTCGCCAATCAGGTCGTCGCCACTCTCCTGGCGACCGTTCCCAACACCGAGTTGCCGGCCCAAAGCCCTGCAACGGGGACGACCGGCGAAAAACCGGCCGGTGATCTGATCGCCGATGCCATGCTGGCAGCCACTTCCCCGGCCGGTTTCGGCGGCGCAAAGATCGCCTTCACCAACTCGGGCGGCGTCCGCGCCGACTATGCCAACAAGGCCACACCCTCGACTTATCCCTACAATCTGACCTACGGCGATGCGTTCACGGTGCAGCCTTTCGGCAACAACATGGTCACCATGACCATCACCGCGCAGCAGCTCAAGGATGCCTTGGAAATGCAGTTCCCCGGCAGCAACTGCTTGACGCCCAGCGGCGTCAACAAGCAGATTCAAAAGCGGGTGCTGCAGCCTTCCAACGGTTTCTCCTTTTCTTGGAGCGAGAGCGGGGCGAACTGCGCCAAGATTCGGGATGTCACCCTGACCAGCTATGACGCTTTGGGAAATATGGTCAACACGGATTACATCGTCACCAATGGTACCGTGAACCATCCCGCGCAAACTTACCGGGTCACGGTGAATAGCTTCATGGCGACGGGCGGCGATGGTTTCGCGTTGTTCAATAGCGGCATCCAACGCTTGGGCGGTGCGCAAGACATCGACACCACGGTTGCCTACCTGGCCCGGTTCAAAACACCCAATCCCAACAACACCGGCTACGATCCCAACGCGGCCGAACTGCACAAGCCGCGCATCATCAAACTTCCTTAATTTAAAACCGCAACGGTTTTGCCTTCTACAAGCCGCGCCCCGCTTCGGAGCGCGGTTTTTCTGCCGCTGGGCTTGGACTGTTCTCTACCGAGCAGTAGATTAGCCTGCCCTTCAAACTTCAATCGAGTGGCATTGAGCAATAGGCCCTCAAAAATCCTCCCCCTTGCAGGGCATGGATATCGACACAAGTAGGGAGAGGGATTTGTGTAGAAACCTGGCTCTTTGGAATCTCGCATGGATGCCGACTCAATAAAATCAGCGGGTTGGCAAACGGCCCAAGTGGGCTAATATGCCAAAATAGGGCATATCAATACTCTTAAATAGTCGGTTTGGGGATAGGATACATGAAAAACAATAG
>JAQTSI010000308.1 GCA_028711365.1 Methylococcaceae bacterium | reverse complement strand
TTTCATCACCGGCGTGTCGGGGGCATTCTATAAGCAGTTCGCCTTGACCATCGCCGTCTCGACGGTGATCTCGGCCTTCAACTCGCTGACTTTGAGTCCCGCACTCTGCGCTCTACTCTTGGGGCGCGCCCACCACAATCCGGACTGGCTGACGCGGCTCATCGACCGGCTGTTCGGCTGGTTCTTCAACGGCTTCAACCGGTTCTTCCACGCTTTCGGGGAAGGTTACGGCCGCCTGGTCGGACGGCTCATCCGCATGGCCGCCATCGTCCTGGTGTTATACGCAGGGCTCAACGGACTCAACTTCCTGTTGTTCGAGAAGGTGCCCACGGGTTTCATCCCGCAGCAGGATCAGGGCTATCTGATCCTTTACGCGCAGTTGCCCGATGCCGCTTCGGTGGAACGGACCACCGCCGTGGTGAAGCAGGCGACCCGCATCATCCTAGAAACCAAAGGGGTGACCCATGTCAATGCCTACGCGGGTTGGTCGGTTCTGACCGGCGCCAGCCAGTCCAATGTCGCCACCCTGTTTGCCCGTTTGGACAAGTTCGAGAACCGCGCCGGTCGGCCCGAACTTCATGCCGACGCCATCGTCGCGCAGCTCAAACAACGCCTTTCTAACGTGGAAGACGCTTACATCGCCGTGTTCGCCCCGCCCCCGGTGCGGGGAATGAGCGCCGTGGGCGGTTTCAAGCTGCAGGTGCAGGACCGTTCCAACGCCGGCATGGAAGCGCTGCAACAAGCGACTTCCGAATTGATCGCCAAGGGCAATCAGCAGCAGGGCCTGGCCGGTCTTTTCACCACCTTCCGTTCCGGTGTGCCGCAGCTCTTTCTGGACGTGGATCGGACTCGAGTCAAAGCGATGAATGTGCCTTTGAACGATGTCTTCGATACCCTGCAAATCTATCTGGGCTCGGTCTATGTCAACGACTTCAACCGCTTCGGCCGCACCTATCAGGTGATGGCGCAGGCCGATCCCAAGTACCGCATGAAGTCTACCGACATCGCCAAACTCAAGACGCGCAATCTCGAAGGCGGCATGGTGCCCTTGGGTTCTCTCCTGTCGGTCAAGGAGGTCAACGGGCCCGACAAGCTGATGCGCTACAACATGTATCCTGCGGCCGAGATCAATGGCGCCGCGCTGCCCGGCATCAGTTCGGGCCAGGCCATCGAAATCATGGACCGGCTGGCGAAAGCCGAACTGCCGCCCGGTTTCGGTTTCGAATGGACCGAGATCAGCCTGCAGCAGGTGCTGGCCGGCAATGTGGCTTTCCTGGTTTTCCCCTTGAGCGTGATCTTCGTGTTCCTGGCCCTGGCCGCCCAATACGAAAGCTGGTCTTTGCCTTTCGCGGTGATCCTGATCGTGCCGATGTGTCTGCTGGCATCCATGACCGGGGTATGGTTGCGGGGGATGGATAACAACATCTTCACCCAGGTCGGCTTCATCGTGTTGGTGGGACTGGCGGCCAAGAACGCCATCCTCATCGTCGAGTTCGCGAAGCGGCGAAGGGAAGAAGGATTGGACCGATACGCGGCGGCGGTCGACGCTTCACGCACGAGACTGCGTCCCATCCTGATGACCTCCTTCGCGTTCATCATGGGGGTGTTTCCCCTGGTGCACGCCCAGGGCGCCGGAGCGGAAGCGCGGCAGATACTGGGCACCACCGTATTCAGCGGCATGTTGGGCGTGACCCTGTTCGGCCTGCTCTTGACCCCGGTATTCTATGTGGTGATCCAGTCCCTGGTCGATCGGCGCGAAGCCCGGCGAAGATCCTCGCTCGCCGAATCTTCCGCAACGGGAGGAGAATGAAAGCCATGAAAGACTCGATGATGATCCGGCCCGTGCGGAAAAGACTGACCGGTTTAGCCTGCTCGGCCGCCTTGCTCTCTGCCTGTGCCGTAGGCCCCGATTACCAGTTGCCGAAGACCGAAACCGGAGGGCCGGCGTTCGCCAATGCGGCTTATCCGGAATTTTCCGGCAACAGCGTGGAAGTCGCCTGGTGGAAGTTGTTCCAAGATCCCGAATTGTCCAGCCTGGTCGAGCAGACCTTGCGGAACAACCGTGACCTGAAGGCCGCCGAAGCGAATCTGCGCGAAGCACGTGCCTTATACCTGCAAGCCGGCCTGGACCTGTTGCCCATCGTCACCGCCCATGCCAATTACACGGAGCAAAAACGTAGCGTGGGCGCCCTCAACAACCGCTCCTATGTGCCGCGTGAGTTGAAACTATACAATACCGGCTTCGATGCATCCTGGGAGGTCGATCTGTTCGGGCGCGTGCGGCGCAACGTGGAGTCGCGGGGTGCCGAAATGGAAGTGCAGGAAGCCAGCCTGCGGGATTTGATGGTCAGCCTGATCGCCGAAGTGGCGCGCAATTATTTCTCCCTCAGGGGGCAGCAGAATCAGTTGGCGGTGGCGCAGAAGAACGCCGAAAACCAGGCCAAAACGCTGAAGCTGACCGAAGTCCGGTTGGAAGCCGGGCGCGGCACCGAGCTCGACACCTCGCGGGCGCAAGCCCAACTCGACACCACCCGTTCCAGCATTCCGCCTTTGGAATACGCGGTGAGGCAGTCCATACACCGGCTCGGGGTGCTGACCGGTCAGCTTCCCGGCGCCTTGACTTCCCGGCTTTTGCAGCCAGCCGAACTGCCCAGGGCGCCGGAAACCATTCACATCGGCAATCCGGCGGATCTCATCCGTCGTCGCCCCGACATTCGGGTGGCCGAGCGGAATCTTGCCAGTTCCACCGCTCAAATCGGCGTCGCCACCGCCGACCTTTTCCCCAAAGTCACCTTCGTCGGCACCCTTTCTCTCGAAGCCAGCACCCTGTCGGGCTTGGGTGCGGCAGGAGGAGACACCTATTCGGTAGGGCCCCGCATCAGTTGGGCGGCGTTGGATCTGGGTCGGGTCTATGCCCGCATCAAAGCGGCGGGCGCCCATGCCGAGGCGAATCTGGCCCAGTATGAGCAAACCGTGTTGAATGCTTTGGAAGAGACCGAAAATGCATTGGTCAACTATAACCGCCAGCGCGCTCAGCGCGAATTGCTGGCCCAGGCGGCGCAATCCAGCCTGAAAGCGCACGAACTGGCGCATCTGCGTTTCCAGGATGGGGTGAGCGACTTCCTCACCGTGTTGGATACCGAATTGCGCTTGTTGCAGGATCAGGATCGCCTGGCTCAGAGCGAGACCCAGACCGCCACCACCCTGGTGGCTCTCTATAAAGCCCTAGGCGGAGGTTGGGAAAACCAGATTATTCAGCAAGGACAATGAATAAATCGTAAGTTGGGCATGTATTCCATGCCCAACTCATTCCGATGTCAGGTTATTTCTCGTAATTACCATCATTGATAATTCCAGAAATTCTCGTCTAATCCAATGGATAAAATCTAAATCGATTCAGGCGTGGGAATGTTGGGCATGAGTACATGCCCAACCTACTGAACTTTATTCAATATTCTCTAAAGCTCCCATGATGCGATTAGCGGTGTTCTGACCGGCTGCACGTATCTCTTCATATGATGCATTATCTGGAACTGGCCATGGAAACTGGATGATCCAATTATCTTCATCTATAAAAAAGTTATCATGCTGGAATTCTTGTTGTAATCTATTAAAGACTTCCTCATAATAAGATGTTATTGTAAATGGATGCGTAATATCTTCACAGATAGAAATACCAATCCATAAATGATTGGTATTTATAATGGCGTGTATATATTGAACCATGAATCCGATAGATACTTCATTTTGTGTCGGATCATCTTCATCTATTTCAAAATCCCAATTATTACTAACAACTCGGCCATTTCTAGTTTTTTCCGTATACTCATCCCAGATCGCTTCCAAAAAAATTACGATATTCTTGGTTTCTTGTAAAGAATTGAGATCCATAAAAGTATTCCTCATTAGGGCTATAAAAGAGATCGTAGGTTGGGCATGTATTCCATGCCCAACTCATTCCGATGCCAGGTTATTTCTCGTAATTGCCATCATTGATATTGCCAGAAATTCCCGTCTAATCCAATGGAAATGTTGGGCATGAGTACAAGCCCAACCTACTGGCTTGGGCGGAGGTTGGGAAAACCAGATTATTCAGCAAGGACAATGAATAAATCGTAGGTTGGGCATGTATTCCATGCCCAACTCATTCCGACACCAGGTTATTTCTCGTAATTACCATCATTGATAATTCCAGAAATTCCCGTCTAATCCAATGGAAATGTTGGGCATGAGTACAAGCCCAACCTACTAGCTTCAATTATTTTTGCAATAGATCGTAGGTTAGGCATGTATTCCATGCCCAACCTTCTACTGGGTTCATTCTCCCTTCACTACCACTTCCAATATCTGGCTCCAATGGCCTACTCGCTCGTCGCGGATGTGGCAGATGCCGCGGTATCTCCAGATGGCGGCGCCGGTGGTCGGGAGCGGGGTGTTGTCCTGGAAGCCGGGGGTCATTTTGATGGTGAGCAGGCTGAAGCTGCCGACGCCATGGTCGGCTTCCAGTTCCAGCGCGTCCGCGCCCATGTTTTTCCAGTGAATAACCGGATGGCCGGCCTGGAATTCGACGGAGAGTACCGGTTGCAAGTTGGAGAAGTCCACGCCGGGGCTTTGTGAGGCGATGATATTCAGGGCTTGACCAATGGCCTCGGTGTAGTATTTCTGTTTTTTGATGCGGACGATGAGCGCGCCGAGAAAGCCGAAGATGTCGGCGAAAGGCGCGGAAGTCGGGGCGGCAGGAAGCACCATCAGTGAAGGCAGGCTCAGGGTGGCGCTTTTCGGCCCATCACGCAAGACACGTTTGAAAGCGAACAGGGCATCGGTGTAGTTTTGCGCCGCTTCTTGCACTTTGAGGGTATGCTCGAACCAATCTGTGCCGGTCTTCAACAGGGCTAGGTCATCGGCGCTGATTTCCAGGGTGGCGGCGTAGTTGGGTAGGTTGGCGTTCAAATGCTGGAGCAGAGCCAGCTTACTGGCGTCGCTGCGGGGTATGGCTGTGGCGTTAGGCATGGTCTTGACCCTCTATATGGTGGGATTCGTGGCAGAACAACATATACATGATTAGAATTTATAGTAGCCCGAATCATGAAATACAATCACGATGCTTGTGAAAATCGATGTTTTTGAGGAATTTCGGTAATATTACCCAAAATGACTCGGATTGAAAGGCTAGTGCCGGTTGCCGCTTGGCAATCAGCCTTTGCGGTGTAACGATCACCACTATCTTTAATTCTTTGCACCGGTCATTGCGCAAAATTTGCGGGTTTTCACGAGGCGGTCACCGTTTACCGCGATGTGGTAAGAGGTTTTCATGAGGCGGTCACCGTTTACCCTGTCGTGGTAAGAGGTTTTCACGAGACGGTCACCCTTTACCGCGACGTGGTAAGAGGTTTTCACGAGACGGTCACCCTTTACCGCGATGTGGTAAGGGGTTTTCACGAGGCGATCACCCTTTACCGCGATGTGGTAAGGGGTTTTCATGAGACGGTCACCATCTATCGCGATGTGGTAAGAGGTTTTCGCGAGGCGGTCACCCTTTACCGCGACGTGGTAAG
>JAQTSI010000307.1 GCA_028711365.1 Methylococcaceae bacterium | reverse complement strand
AATCCCAAGATCCGCCAAATTCCTGGCGAGGTCGGGGCCTGAGTGCATGATCTCCGGGGTTCCCGCTACCAGGGTGGCGCCCGACTGGAAGGCCAACCAGATTTCCTCCACCGAGGCGTCGAAAGCCACGGAAAACCCTTGCAGGATGCGATCCTCGCAGCGGATGGCGAATGCCTTTTGTTCGGCGAGGGCAAAATGACAGGCATTGCCGTGGCTGATCGAGACCCCCTTCGGTTGCCCCGTGCTGCCGGAGGTATAGATGACATAGGCTTCATCTTCCGGGCTGATTTCCGCCGGGAGCGGTTTGACGCTTTGTTTTTCGATCTCGTGCCTGGCCTCGTTGACGAAGAGCTTCGGGATTTCGAGCTTTCCGACGAGATCCAGATGTTCCAGGCTGGAAACGATCAATGCGGCGTCGCTGTCCGAGGCGATGAAACGGACTCGATCCACCGGGTAGGAAGGGTCGATCGGTATATAGCTCGCTCCGGCCTTGAGTACCCCCAAGATGGCGATATACAGATCGAAAGACTTGGGCAGGAGCAGACCGATGCGCTGGCCGTTTTCGATGCCTGATTTGCGCAAAAATCGCGCAAACTGGTTGGCCTGCTTTTCGACTTCCGCATAGCCTAGGGTTTGGGATTGACATTCAATGGCGACGCGTTCAGCGTAGCGTTCTGCACTGGTTTCAAACAGCGCATGCAGCAACCCCCGGTTGTCAAGGGAAGGGTCGGTGTTTTCCAGGAAGGAGGGCTTGGCAGTCTCCGGCAATAGGGTGCATGGGGCGTTTCCCCTTCCCTCGGTGCCGATTTGGGTAACCGGCTGGGGACTTTCGAAGGAAAATCGCAGGAAACTCTCTTGACCACTCATGGATTCCATCCGCCATTGAAAAATGTAGTGATTATAATGCTTTTGCCCATGCCAGACTTTATTGCTGGGGTTTGCCGAGGTGAATACCTTTAAATTTTTTGCCGCCGCCAAGATCGGCAGGGGTATCTACACAAGTTCCCTTCCCCTGGCAGGGGGAGGGTTAGGGACAATACTGTTGAATTAAGCCGTCATACCGGCAGTGATCGCCGGTATCCAGTCGACAGGGAAGGGTTGCGACTCAAGCAACCGTTTGCGATTGGGCGTGACTCCGCCAGTCATCCCGAGCGTCTGGGTTCCGGCGTTCCCTGCCGGAACGACGGGCCTGGACCTTAAGTCAACAGCATTGACCCTAACCCTCCCCCTGCCAGGGGGAGGGGATTTGTGTAGATACCTTTGCCAAGACGGGACAGGTGGCTTCATCGAAGCGAGGATTCTATGTTAGGACTCATGCGTAGCCTGCCGGCGACGGTTTGGCTGGTCGGATTGATCAGCCTGTGCAACGACGCCGCCAGTGACATGCTGTATCCATTGTTGCCTTTATATCTGTCATCGGTGCTGATGGCAGGCCCCCGTGCGCTGGGGCTGATCGAAGGCGTGGCCGAAGCGGTCGCCAGTTTGTTGAAGCTGTTTTCCGGTGTCATCGTGGACCATACCCGTGCTTGCAAGCCCTGGATCGTCGTGGGTTACGGACTGGCGGGCTTGGGCCGGCCGCTCATCGCTTTTGCCGGCAGTTGGCCGTGGGTGCTGGCGATACGCTTCGTCGACCGCATTGGCAAGGGATTGCGCAGCTCGCCCCGCGATGCCTTGCTGGCGGGCAGCGTTGCCGCCGATCGCCGGGGACTGGCTTTCGGATTGCATCGCGCCATGGACAACGCCGGTGCAGTGATCGGGCCGCTTTCGGCTTCCCTGTTGTTGGCGTTGGATTTCTCCCTGCGCGACATATTCCTCTGGGCGGCCATCCCTGGCGTTTTGACCCTGGGATTGGCCTTCGCCATTCGCGAGCCTGCCGCCATTCCCAAGCGCGATCAAACAACATTCAGTTGGAAGATGGAAGGCTTGCCGGCGCCATTCAAACGCTATCTGCTGGCCGTCGCGCTGTTCACCCTGGGCAATTCGTCGAACATGTTCCTGCTATTGCGGGCGCGTGAATTGGGGGAGACGGAATTCCAGGTTCCTCTGTTGTGGGCTACCGTATCGACCACCGCCATGTTGCTGTCGACCCCGCTGTCGGCGCTATCCGACCGCTTCGGACGCAAGCGCTTCATCATCGGCGGCTGGATGGCTTATGCCGGGTTTTACTGGGTGATGGGCCTGCTGAATTCGAATGGGATCGCGCTCTATGTGCTGTTCGCCGCTTACGGGGTCTTCATGGCGGCGACGGAAGGCGTCGAAAAAGCGCTGGTTGCCGATCTCGCGCCCGCCCATCTGCGGGGAACCGCTTTTGGCTGGTTCAATCTAACGGTCGGAGCGATGCTCTTGCCGGCTTCGCTGATCTTCGGCTGGCTGTATCAGACCTTGAACCCGCAGGCGGCTTTCGGATTCTCGGCCGCCTGCGCCCTCGCGGCGGCGAGCTTGTTTGCAATCTGGGCACTGCAATCCTGCCATCAACCCGATTGAACGGAGGTAGAAACATGTTGGAATCCTTGTTGGAAGCTTTGGGCCCTCGGCAGGCGGCAAGCTTGCCGGATGCCGCCAGTGCATTGCCGGGACGGCCCGAACGCATGGCCGTACCGCCGCGGCATCATGTCAACGGTCATTCCATGCAGGCACCCTATCCTGAGGGTTTGGAAGCCGCTTCGTTCGCCATGGGCTGCTTCTGGGGCGCGGAGCGTAAATTCTGGCAGCAGCAGGGGGTCACTGTGACCGCCGTGGGGTATGCCGGCGGCTTCACGCCCAATCCGAGCTATGAGGAAGTCTGCAGTGGATTGACCGGCCACGCCGAGGCGGTTTGGGTGGTTTTCGATCCTCGCCTCGTCAGTTACGGCGAGCTGCTAGTATTGTTTTGGGAATCCCACGATCCCACTCAAGGCATGCGGCAGGGCAACGACATCGGAACCCAATACCGTTCGATCATTTTCACCCATTCGCAAATGCAGAAACAACAGGCTTTGGCGAGCCGGCAGGGCTATCAACATCGCCTGAACCAATCGGGTTTCGAAGCGATCACCACCGAGATTGAAGACGCCGGAGAGTTTTATTTCGCAGAAAGTCATCATCAGCAATATCTGGCGAAGAATCCCGGCGGATACTGCGGACTGGGAGGCACGGGCGTCTCTTGCTCGGATTGAGCCGGGTTGACCGATGCCGAACGGTTTTTCCATCGAGATCGGAAAACCCCCACTTTGCTTGCAGCCCTCGAACGCTGGTTTAGTCTTGTTTTTGTGGATACAATTAAATGATGAAGATCAGCTTCGATCCCGCCAAGAATGCCCGCAATATCGCAGAACGAGGTTTGTCGTTCGAACGTGCAGTGGACTTGGATTGGGTCGATGCCGTCATCGTCGAAGACGAGCGCAATCCTTACCCGGAGCGGCGCTATGTGGCGGTGGGTTATTTAGAGGGACGCCTGCACGTCCTCTGCTTCACGCCCATTCCCGACGGGATTAGGGTCATCAGTTTTCGCAAGGCCAACCTACGAGAGAGCCGCCGATATGGCAAAGAAATTACCATCACCCCTAATCGATGAAGATGGCGAAGTCCGGGAACTTCAAACCGAGGACTTCGCCCGCGCGCGTCCTGCCCGCGAGGTATTGCCTGAAATCTTGTCAGTCGAAATCGTGGAGCAGTTGCTCAAACCCCGCGGCAGGCCCCGCAAGACCAAAACCAAAGTGCATCTGAACCTTCGCCTGTCGCCGGAGGTGGTGGAGTATTTCAGGACCACCGGCCCGGGTTGGCAGACCCGTCTGGATGAGGCGCTTAAGGAATGGGTGCAGGCCCATCCCCTTTAAACCGCCCTCTGCCCGAATGTACAGGTCGTGACAGTGAGCAGGATAGCCCCGGGTATTAGCTTTCGAGGAAATCGCCTGCCCGTTTCACGGAAGGGGGCGATTCAATTCGGCTGGTTGACTTCCTGCCGCTTGCGTTGGTACTCGTCATAGCTTTCCTTGCGCTGACAATCCTTGCTCCAACCGGAAGGGATGTTTTGCTGACACTTTTCCTGCCCATAACTTTGGACACTTCCATAAGCCATACGCTTAATCGTATCCGTGCTACAGCCTGGCAGGAGAAAAAGTATCGCCAAAAAAGCCGCAGTTATTAGAAAAGACATCTCGGTCAGCTCCTGATTTGCCTCACAGGGACGCAGGACGCGGGTAATCGGCGCTATGCGGGCTTATCATCATATAGCGGCCTGAATGATCACCGGGTTAGATTGTCTCCTCAGGAATCGTTGCATTGGAACCTCGAAGAGGCGGTGACTAGCAAAAGACGCTAGGATGAGAGCAAAGAAAAACGAGGCCATAAACCAAGGAGAATAGAACAATGCCTGATCGATGGCAAGCCTTGCAGTAACCGTAGCCACCACCAGCTGTAAAGGAAAATGCAGAAGATACATCGAATAAGAAATATCGCCAATATAAGACAGCCTTTTACCCAGAGTTCCTCTTCTTGTTTCTATCAATGCCAAAGATATTATGGTCATTGGATACAGAAAATAAATCGGGTTGACATCTGTTTTCTGAATAATCCAATGGAGTCCGGCAAAAGTAAAGCGATGAGCAGGGTTTAGAGTCTCTATTATTGTAAGCCATAAAATAGTAGTTATAATAGGTAGGTAAACTGAGATATTCAATGCGTAATCCGTTTTGATGATTTTTTCATAGGCGATAAAGGAAAGTCCTCCAATGAAGAACAAAGTAAATCCGCCTGCGATGGCGCTGTTAAGTGTGGATGATAAATATAGGCCAATGATAACGGCAAAAATCAATATAATTATATTTCGTGGGAAAAATCTACAGAACGCGAAGAATATCGCGTACACTAATACCTCGACAGAAACGGACCATATTGGTGCGTTAAATGCGTTGCCTTTTTCAAAACCCCATGAAGATGCAAAGAACAAGTTGAGTAAAAAATGGTAGCCGTCGTTGAATGGATAAACAAAATATGTATTTGTTATCCTTGTATAGGCGGCTTGGCCAACAGCAACAAAAATAAGACTTACGAAGTGAAGCGGGTAAAGTCTTGATAGCCTTAGAACTGCGAAAGATCGCAGGGTAATTGTTCTCTCGGCAACACGTTTAGAATACAACCAGAAAAAGATGAACCCAGAAAGAACAAAAAACAGCTGGACGGCCGCATTGCCGCGGTAGTAAAAAATAAAAAGCGCATCAAACAAGGGTTGCTTTTCTATGGAAAACAACACTCCCTGTTTATTGAGGGGGGAGAAAAAATGTTGCCAGTGCCAAAACACTACGCTGAATGCCGCCACTCCACGCAGTACGTCGAGCGAATAAAAACGGTTGGGTGATAGCCGGTGTGTCATGCAATTCCTCACGAGGCTGTAGAAAAAAGCGTTTTAGTCTGGAAAACGATGCATTAATCGGGCAATATCTTGGCCATGTGAAAGACGCCTTGTAACTACTCAGCCCCTTGAAAAGCGAGTCTAAGGGTATGAAAAGGGTTGATGCCTTGAAGCTTGTTGGTTTCCCAAACCGAGCGAAGAATGCAGAAGGCTTCGCTGCCACCTAAGGCGCGGAAAC
>JAQTSI010000306.1 GCA_028711365.1 Methylococcaceae bacterium | reverse complement strand
AAATGTGGGCGTAGAGAAGCGGGGCTGGCGTAACTCATTCAATGAGTCAGTCCTTGCAGTTTACATGAGCTCGAGTACACTGCAAAAGCATATTCGATGGCTTTCCCCAACGCAGAACGAGGTTCACCCTTTTTTTGAATCATCCGGGTTAAAACGATGCGAAGATTTTCCCTCTTCCCGGTCCTGTTGCTATTGGCGGCCTGCGCCTCTTCGACCGTACCTAAGGTCGGAGCCGCTCTACATGCGGTTCACGATGGCCATTTGCGTGAGTTGATGGCGCAGATGAATACATTGATCCTTTCCGAAAAGGAAATGACCGAGCCTCAAAAAGACATCCTGCGCCGCGGCTATGATCTAAAGATGGCGGAAAGCGCGGCCCAACTGCAACATACCGCTCATTCCATCCCCGACCGGCTTGCGGCATTGAAGCTGGGCCCGATCGAGCAAAACACTTTCCTGGCCCTGGCGGATAAGCTCCGCACCGAGGCTCAAGGATTGCGGGAACTGGCCGAGGCCAACCGTAGCGATGCCATCCCGGCGACACTGGATCGGATGCTGATCACTTGTCAATCATGCCATCAATTGTTCAGAAAAACCGGTGCTTGAGGAGCGGGCATGAATCTACCAGCCATTGTCTTCATTGCCCTCTTCCTGCTCTCACAGCCTTCGTTCGGCGCCGACGAAGAACTGCGGGCTTTGGTGAAGGAACTAAGCACCCAGGTCAAACAACTCTCTACCCGCCTCAACGAGGTGGAAAGTGAGTTGGCGCAAGAACGGCAGGCCAAGCATCAAGCTTCGCCTTCGGCAAGCGACGGTAAAACGCCCGCCATGGCCGATCCGAAAACGGCGACGGCCCCGATGATAGCCCCTGGAACGGTCGCCGAAACGGCGAAAGCCAAGCCGGTCACCGTGGGCGACATCAAGGGCTCCTTCAAGATTCCCGGCACCGACACCTCCCTCGCCATCGGTGGCTTTGTCAAATTGGACACCATTTATAACAGCGTCAGCGCGGGCAAGGATAACTTCGGCGACCAGTTCCTCAGTTCCTCGACCATCCCCGTGAGCGCTCGCCATGGGGAACATAGCCAAATCAACTTTCACGCCAAAGAAAGCCGGTTCTGGCTCAAGTCCTTCACTCCCAGCGCTTACGGCGACATCAATACCTACCTGGAACTGGATCTTTACGGCGCAGCGGATGCTTATACCCCCCGTCTGCGCCATGCCTATGGCTCCATCGGCAATTTCCTGGCCGGACAGACCTGGACGACTTTCCTCAACGTCCAGGCCATTCCCGAGCTCAACGATATCGGCGGGCCGGTCGGCATCAATCTGCTACGTCAGCCCATGGTTCGCTGGAATCAGCCCTTCTCCTTCGCCGCGACGCCGATGGAATTTCAGGCCGCCCTGGAAGCGCCTAAATCCCGGCTGGCGCGCGAAAAAACCTCGGTCTTGGAAGCCCCGGATGATGATCGTTATCCCGATCTGATCGCCCGCATCAATGCCAACCCCGAATGGGGAAATCTGTCCCTCACCGCCATGGGCCGGCAGATCCGCTATGCGCCCGCCGTCGGCAGCGCCCGCTCCTCATGGGGCGGCGCGGTCAGCCTGGCTGGAAAGATCAAAACCGTCGGCCTGGACAATCTCCGTTTCGGCTTCCACTACGGCGATGTCCTGGGACGCTATATCAACATCAACGCTTTTGGCGACGCCACGCTGGACACGGCGGGACGCCGTCTGGAACGGGTCGACACTTACGGCGCCATGGCGGCCTATCAACATTGGTGGAGCGATAGCTGGCGCAGCACCCTCGCTTACGGTTTCGCCCAATCCGATCTGCCGGCCTATGCCAATGGCGGCTTGACCCGTCAAGCGCAATCGGTGCATGTCAATCTATTGTGGAGCCCGCTAGTGCAAACCACCATCGGTCTGGAATATCTCTATGCCACCCGCTCGCTGGAAAACCATCTGAGTGGCGACTTACACCGGGTGCAATTCTCCTCACGGTTTAATTTCTAGCGGGGGAAACGATGCGTCCGACCGAGTCGTTGCAGAAATGCTGGCTAATCTTAAGGGAGATCACCGGTGACGATGCCTATGAGCGCTATCTCGCCCATTGGGGCCTATACCATTCCCAGGAAGACGGCAGCCCCCTGAGCCGGGAGGCTTTTTTCAAGCAGGCACTCGAACGGAAATGGAACGGGGTCAAACGCTGCTGCTAAAAAAACGCGGAAGATCCGGTCGCGCTCCCACATCTTTCATGGTTCCCAATTCCACAAACGGCAGACGAACTCAGACATTTCCGAAAGCTTTCGTGGAAACGCCGAAGGTGGATGGGGGACATGAGAGTAGATAAGCCGTCGACTGGATGGGGTACAACGTTGTAGGCTGACCGCCAACACGAAGGGATTGCAAGAGTTCATTTTGTTCAAGGGACCACTTGATCGGTCGGGCGAGCAATAGGGGGAGACCTCTAAGCCTAATCTCTCAAAGCCGCAGATCCTGCCGCTCCAGGACTTTGAGGCAGCCATCGACCACCTCGGCATCGTAAAGCACCCCGCGCTGGGTTTTGACTTCGGCAATGGCGACATCCAAACCCAAAGCCGGTCGGTAGGGACGATGGGATGCCATGGCTTCCACGACGTCGGCGACGGCGATGATCTTCGCTTCCAGCAGGATCTGCTCCGCCTTCAGGCCTTTGGGATAACCGGAACCGTTCAGGCGCTCATGATGCTGCAAAACCATCTGGGCAATCGGCCAGGGAAACTCGACGCCTTCCAGGATATCCGCTCCCGCTTGGGGATGCGTTTGAATCAGCTCGAATTGAATCCGGCTGAGCTTTCCCGGCATGGTCAGCAACTCCGTGGGGATGGAGATTTTGCCGATATCATGGATCATCGCGCCGAGACGAATACCATTGATCTGCGCTTTCGGCAGTTTCATCTCCTCGGCGATGGCGGTGGCGATCTGGGACACCCGTTTCTGATGGCCATCGGTATAAGGATCGCGCTTTTCGATGGCGCGCGAGAGGGCTCCTATGGCGGTCTGTAGCGTATTCAACAATTGCAGGCTGGCTTTTTCCAGTTGCTTCTGCTGCATGTGAACTTGGGTGCTTTTTTGTATCGCTTCGACCAATTCGCTGGGGTTGACGGGTTTCTTGACGAAACGGTCGACGCCGATCTCGATGGCGCGCAGGAAATAGTCGGTTTCGTTGTAGGCCGTCACCACGATGACGGGCACATCGTCCGCGATGGACTTGATCATGGACGACATCTCCAAACCGTCCATCACCGGCATCTTGATGTCGGTGATGACTACATCCTGGCGGCCATTCTCGAAGAGCGCAAAGCCTTCCTGTCCATTGGACGCGACATCGATCCTGGCAAAGCGGCGGCTGAGGAAATGGGTCATGGCGTTGCGCACCTCTTCCTCGTCCTCCACATATAACACCGAAAGGGTGCGCAGAAACTCGAGATTGGGCGTCGATAGCGGCTGAGGCATCAGTTGGACCTATGAGAGGAAAGAGGGATGAAAATGGTGAACAAGGCGCCGTACGAACCATTGGAGGCACAGATCCTGCCTTTCATGTTGCGCTCCAGGATCATCTTGGTCATATAGAGACCTATGCCGCTGCCTTGTTCCTTGGTGGTGAAATAAGGGTCGAAAATCTTCGGCAACACCCCCTCCTCGATGCCTCCGGCATTATCCCCCACACTCAGCACGGCTTCATCATCCTGGGGGTGCAGTCTTATTTCTATCCTCCCCCCGACGATCTTGCGCTGCAGGATCTCTTCCTTGGCATTGACCAACAGGTTCAGTATCGCCTGGGAGAACTGGTTTGGATAGCCATGCCCGATCAGGCCCGAATCCAGTTTTTCATCCAACTCGATATGATTGTTCTTGAGGGAATCACCGATGATGAAGACCGCATCTTGCACCGCGCGTTCCACAGCAAAATCGGACGCTTCCTTGTCGGGACGGAAGAAGTCGCGAAAGTCGTCCACGGTAGTGGACATGCGCTCCAATAGGCGGCGGGATTTGGCCACGGCTTCCTGTAGCGTTGCGGCGGAAAGTTCACCGAATTCATAATCGTCCTGGATATTATTGATGATGATAGCCAAGGCATTCAATGGTTGCCGCCATTGATGGGCGATGTTATGCACCATTTCGCCCATGGCCGCCAGACGTGACTGCTGAATGAGCATATGGTCCTTCTCCCGGTTTTTGAGGGTTTCCTGTTGAACCCGCTGTTCCAGGTTGAGGTTCAACCGCAACAATTCCTCCTGCGCCTGCACCCTGGCGGTGATGTCCTGCACCACCGAGACATGATAATTAGGCCTCTCGCCCTGCTCCCACATGGGAGAAACCGTCAGGTTGACCCAGACTATGCTTCCATCCTTGCGGCGATAACGTTTCTCCAGGGTAAACTCGCGGCTGCTGCCTGCCACCAGTGAAGCCATGTGATCGCGGGTGACCTGGCGGTCCGCCGGATAGGTGATGTCCTGGGAAGTCACGCCGCGCATCTCCTCCTGACTATAGCCGGCGATCTCGCAATAACGGCGGTTGATTCGCACGAACCTTCCGGTCGTCGTCTCGACTTGGGCCACTCCCACCGCCGCCTGCTCGAACAAGGCGCGGAAGCGCTGTTCGCTGTCCCGTAGCGCTTGCTCCCTCGCGGCGACCTGGGCCGCCATCTCATTGAATTTATATAAAATGAAAGCGAATTCCTTGCGTTCGCCAGGTTCGATGCTGATTTGATGGGTTTCGGCGGCGAATTTCTCGATATGCTCGATGAGATCCCCCAACGGCTTTTGCAACAAACGCTTCAGGATCAGTTGTAACAACAAGGCCACCGCCGCCACCACGACCAGGGTGATCGCCAGGCTGTAAGCGAGCAGTTCGATATTCCTTTTCCGATAGAAAGCATCGTCCAGTCCCAATTCGAACTCCCCCACGATCCTGCCTTGATGGTGGATGACGATCGGCTGCGTCAATTCCCGCGCCGTTTTGTCGGAATGTATGTCGCACAGAGCCTTTCGCTCGTCGTTGAACACCCTTAAAACGGCAATGTTTTCATGCGCCGCGAAAGCCTTGCATATGGTGCCGACCAATTCATCCTCCATATCCCATAGTGGAGGCTCAAGGGTTTTGCTGAGGTAATCCGTATAATCGATCAGATTCGCTTGATACTCCCGCTCGGACTGTTTCAGAAAAAAATCGAATACCAGGAAAGCGGTGAGGATGGAAACGGCCGCCACCCCGAAAACCAAGCTGTACTTGAGATCACGAATCAGCGAACGCCGCCGCAGGGAGAGTTTATTATCCATGGATGCGTATAGGGGTTTCGCCATACTGGATCAACAGTCGGCGCAATTGCATCAACCAATCCTTGGGAACCCTGGATTCCCCGTAATACTTCTTGAGGATTTCATAGTAGGTTCCATTGCCGATGATAAGTGCCTATGAATAAATAATATTATATTCGCTACCAAATCCAGAAAATATTTTTTCCAAGCATAAGCGTAGCTTCTCATAAGATTCGTGAGCATCGAATGGTAGCCATTCGTACTTGACTTTAC
>JAQTSI010000032.1 GCA_028711365.1 Methylococcaceae bacterium | reverse complement strand
GCGCCAGCCATGGAGCAGTCGGGCGTCCTCGTCGCCGTCCAGCAATTGCTCCAGATCCTTGCGGCTGGCCAACAGGCTCGAATTGATGGCGTTTTGCGCGGCGCGCAGGCGCACGACCGCCATCAGCAGATCGAGCAAGGCTTCCTGTTCGGCGGTCTTTTTCGGCGGACGGGCTTTGAGAGTCAGGCTTTGCGGCGGATGCGCGGCGGCCTCCTGGATCAAGCCGCAAAGAGTGGGACCGTGGCGTTTCGCGATGCGTTCGTCGATGCCTCGCACATGGCTGAGTTGCTCGGCGTTGGCGGGTTGCTGGCGGGCCAGATCGAACAGGGCGTCATCCTTGAGTATCCAACCCCGTGGCAAATCCTGGGAACGGGCCATCTGTTCGCGCCATGCCGCCAGGCTCTGCAGGATCGACAATTGCTTGGGCTTGAGTTGGTGAACCCCGCCGATGCGCATCCAGGCCGATTCCGGCGGATTCTGGTAGAGCGCAGGATCGGCCAGTTCGGCGAAATCCTGCTGCAGCCAGGCTATCCGGCCCAATTGCTCCAAGCGCGGCAACATGACTTGATAAGCCTGTTCCAGATAAATGACATCATCCGCCGCATAGCGCAATTGTTCCGGACTCAAGGGACGGCGGGACCAATCGGTGCGGCTGTGGGACTTGCTCAAATGCACGCCCAATATCTCCGCCACCAAGGTAGCATAGCTGATCTGTTCCCCCAGACCCAAAAGGGGAGCAGCGAGTTGGGTATCGAACAACTGTTGCGGCAGTTCGCCGTTCAAATGGTAGAAGATTTCCAGATCCTGCCTCCCGGCATGGAAAACGAGGGTGATGCCGGGATCGTAGAGGATTTCAAACAGCGGCTGCAGATCCTCCAGAGCCAGGGGATCGATACAAGCCATATAATCCGAAGTGGCGATTTGCAACAGGCAGAACTTGGGGAAATAGGTTTTCTCACGCAGAAACTCGGTGTCCAAAGCAACCCATTTCGCGTCGGCCAGTTTGGCGCAAAGTTCGTGCAGTTTCTCGGGAGTGTCGATATAGAGCGGGGCGGTTTGCATGATTGAGGTTCAAGGATGAGGTAAAATGCCAAGAGAGTATAGATCTGGAAGCTCGGCGTCCATGACAAGCGTGATTCTGCTCAAGGGTAGAAGTGGCCGGGCCGATCGAAGACCTATGCTATACACCCGCCACCAGGCCTCTCAATCCAGGATATTCGCATGAAGAAACTCACAGTCCCTCTGCTTCTTGTCTCCACCAGCGCGTTCGCCGTTATTTCACCCAACTGCCAAACTTTCACGACCAACGCAAACCCATCGGGCGCCATCGGCCAATTGATCCCTGGCGATTGCACGTCGATATGGGATACCTTGAAAGCCAGCTCGAGGTTTCCGGACACTTTTCAATATAACAAAACCTTACCCGGTTTCTGTTTCGTTTCCGCCAATCCGATACCGGCAATCCTGAACGGCAACCCCGTCAACCTCACCGCCCTCTCGGCCTGGACCAACGATTTCTTGCCGGCTTTTCCACCGGGTCCATCGAGCTTGGGCCATGACAATCTGGCGACGGCGGTGACGCAGGTGACGGTTTACGATGCCCAAAATACTCTCCTGGGAATACAAACCTTGGGCAAACTATACACCCGCGATAGCATCGATTTGAGTCCCGTCATCTTCGGGGTTGGGTATGGCGTTTCGGAGCAGGATACGATTGTCGGCGGCAGCGGCGCATTCCTCGGCGCCCGCGGTGGCTACCGGATCGATGCTTTCCTCGATGTCAGCGGATCTGTGAATATCACCCGCATCAACGGCAGCATTTGCCCTGCCCTCTAAACGCATCAGGCATCCTTGAGATAAAGCTTATCCCGGCCTTGCCGCCTCTTCCAGCCAATCCCTCCAGATGGAGATCAGCACGGCCATGACGGTGGGGCCGAGAAACAATCCTAGCAAGCCGAAGTTTTCCACCCCACCGAAGATGCCGAGCAGGGTCCAGAGAAAAGGCAATTTGACCGAGCCACCGATCAACAGGGGCCGGACATAATTGTCCGCCACCAGCAGAACCGCCAAGCCGAAAACGAACAATCCCACCCCCGCCGCGACATGCCCCTGGGCCATCAGCACCAGGGCGCAACCTGCGAAAACCGGTTTGGCGGCGAAGGGAACCATGGCCAGCACGCCGGTAATGGCGCCCAGCATGGCCGGGTGGCTCAAGCCGGCTACCGCGTAACCCACTCCCAGCAATAATCCCTCGCCCAAGCCGACCAGCACCAGGCCATTGACGGTGGCCCGCACCGCCGTCACCGCATGCTCGGTATAGCGGATACCGGTTTCGCCGAATAGTTTGCGGCTGCTGTCCAGAATCTGCCTGCCCAGGGTTTCGCCGCTACGATAGAGAAAAAACAAAGCCAGCAGGGTGATAAAGAATCCGGCCATGCGGTGCAGAATCTGGCTGGCGAGCGCCTTCGTGTAAGCCAGCGCCGAACCGGTTCCCAGACTATGCAGGGTATCTTTCGCCGCATCCGGCGTCCCCAAAGCCGAATCCCATTGCCCCCTGGCCCAGTTTCCGGCCATCGGCACGGTTTGTAACCAGTCGGGAGCAGGCAGGCCGCTGCTTTGCGCTTCCTGCAATAACTGCCCCAAGGATTGTGCCTCGGCAATCAGTTTGCTCAAGCCATAACCCAAAGGCAGCAGGATGATGGCGCCGATCAACAGGGTGAGTATCACTGCCGACCAGGCATTGGATGGGCGGAAACCTTCCTGCAACCACCGATAAACCGGCCAAGTGGTCAGCGCCAGCACCACGGCCCAGATCAATAGCCCGAGAAAGCTGTGCAATATCCATGCGCCCAGGGCCAACAAACAAAAACCGCCGACGAGGCGGGAGCGGACTTCGGGTTGAGTCGCCATGATTCCTTCCCCTGTGGGATCAGTGAAGCTGAATCTTAACATTCTTTGAGGAGCGGACCTGAAATCGCAAAGTGACTCGCCCCCCAGGGGGGAGTAGGATAAAGCCGTCAATGACTGACGACTGCCCTATAAAAATCTTGGGGAACCGGCCAATAACGTCAGGCTTTCAAGCCTTCGTTCGATCGGCATACCCCTATGCGAATAACCATTGGTCCATGAGAGGGGATTCATCATGCTCGAAGAAAAATCAACGGCGGGCGAAGGAGAGCAAGCGCCCATGGGGACTTGGATTTTGCTGATCCTGGTGGCGATCGGAATGACGATCGCCTGGCTGTTCCTCTATTTCGACGTGTTCCTGCCCAGAGGAACGGTCAGCTGATCTGCCGCCATGGCGATCTATTCAACGAAAACGACCCGGATTAAGTAGGTGATTCATGAATTCCAATTCCTTGATGAGCACTATCAGTTCCTGGATAAACCGATTCGAAACCGAGCTACAGGTCGACAAGCTGGAAAGAAAATGGCTGCGCGTCGCTTTGGGCATGGTTGTCCTATTCGTCGGCTCGATTCTGCTCACGGCAATCGTGAGCGGCGTGCATCCTCCCAGCCATGTGGAAACCATCGACTCCGCCAGCCTGCACCTGGGAGGAGAGTTCGCCGAGGACAAGCTGGGCGTCCAGGCCGAAGCGCTCGCCGACGGAACCTTGCTGGTGAAACTGGTTGCGGGACGGTACGGCTTCTATCCCCGCGAGATCGAGATCCCGGCGGGACGCAAGATCAAGTTTCGCATAGCCAGCATGGACGTGTTGCATGGGGCGCATATCCCGATGACCAACATGAGCACGATGATCGTGCCAGGCTATGTGGCCGAGGTCACCACCGTATTCCCCAAACCCGGCGAGTATCCCATGCTGTGCAATGAATATTGCGGCATGGGCCACGATCACATGTGGAGCAAGGTCACCGTGACCACCCCGGAAGACTGGCGCGCACCCGCGGAGGAAATTCGCCATGAATGATACGACGACCCAAAAACTGACCCTCTTCAACTTCTGGGTGGCTTTCGGCGCTTTCGGTCTAGCCTGTTTTTTCGGCCTGTACCAGGTGCTGGAACGCAGCGGGATGTTTTCCTTCATCCAATCACCCGCCGTTTATTTCGCCTCGGTGAGCACCCACGGCGTGTTGATGGCTTTCGTGCTGACCACCTTCTTCATCATGGGCTTCGGTTATTACACGGCGACAGACAGTCTCAAACAGCCGATCTGGAACCCTAAGCTGGCTTGGGCCGGCTACGGCGTCTGTCTATTCGGCGTGGTGCTGGCCGCCGTTCCACTGCTGCTGGGCAAGGCCTCGGTGCTGTATACCTTCTATCCGCCGATCCAGGCCAATGCATTCTTCTATATCGGCGCGACCCTGCTGGTCGTGGGTTCCTGGATCTGGGCGGTCATCATGATCGTGATGCTACAGCAGTGGAAACAGGCCCACCCCGGCGAGACCGTTCCGCTGCCCATGTTCGCCACCGCCGCCAACGCTTTCCTGTGGCTGTGGACCAGCGCCGGCGTCGCCATGGAAGCGGTATTCCAGTTGCTGCCCTGGTCGCTGGGCTTGATGGACACCATCGACGTGGGCCTGGCTCGCACCCTGTTTGCCTGGACCTTGCACCCCATCGTCTATTTCTGGCTGATTCCCGCCTATATCGCGCTTTACTCCTATGTGCCCCAGGCGGCGGGCGGCAAGCTGTTCAGCGACGAACTGGCGCGATTGGCCTTCCTGTTGATCCTGGTATTCGGCCTGCCCATCGGTTTTCATCATTTGTACATGGACCCGGAACAGAACCATGGCTGGAAACTGCTGCACATGGTCGGCACTTTCGCCGTCGCCATTCCCACCCTGCTGACCGGCTTCACCGTCATCGCCTCGCTGGAGATGGCCGGACGCCAGCGCGGCGGTCAGGGACTGTTCGGTTGGATCGGCGCCTTGCCATGGAAAAACCCCATGGTGCTGGCGGCGATACTGTCCCTGTTGATGCTGGTGCTGGGCGGCTTCGGTGGCATCGTCAACGCCAGCTACGCCATGAATGCCATGGTGCATAACACCGCCTGGGTGCCCGGTCATTTTCATCTGATCTTCGCCGGCACCGTGGTCACCCTGTATTTCGCCCTCGCCTACCAACTCTGGCCCCGGCTTTGCGGCAGGAAACTGATTTCCGAAGAACTGGTTCTGGTGCAGTTGTGGAGTTGGTTCATCGGGATGGGCATCATGACCACGCCTTGGCATGTACTGGGCCTGCTCGGCCAACCCCGCCGCATCTCCGCCGTCCACTACAACAGTGTGCTGACCCTGGCCTGGGACCCATACGAATTGCTGATGGTCATCGGCGGCTTCGTGCTTCTGGTATCGGCCTGCCTGTTCGTCTATCTCCTGTACAAGACCCAGACCGAGGGTGTCGGCTTGGAAAGCCAATCCGGGGATGAAGGTATGAATCTGCAACCCGTCAGACCGCTGCCTGCCTGGCTGAACGATTTCGGCCTGTGGAATCGGGTGATCGGGGTGCTGATGGCGCTGAGTTACGGTGTTCCCATCCTCCAGTTCTTCTTCCTGAAAACTTACAGTCCCACCGCCTGGGGGTATTGAACATGATGAAATTCATTCTTCTCGCTTGCCTGGGCATGACACTGACGGCCAACGCAGGAGCGGAACCTTCCAGTCAGGTAGCCTGGACGCCACAAAACCTGGACTTCGTCAAGAAAGGTCATGCCGATCATGGCCAGGAACTGATGGGAACCTGTGCCGGCTGTCATAACGAGACCAACGCCAACCCCAATCTGGAAGGCCAACTGCCGACCTATCTCTACAAGCAATTGCAGGACTACAAGAGTGGCAGCCGCAAGGACCCCACCACCGCCATGAACGGCATGGCTTCGACCCTGAGCGATCAGGACATGGCCGATGTGGCCGCCTGGTATGGGCGGCAGAAGCCGATGCGGGGAAAAGGCGGTGAGGAAGATCTCACCGGCATCGTCTATCGGGGGGACGGCAAGCGCATGGAGCCTGCTTGTTCCAGTTGCCATGGAAACTCGGGACAGGGAGAGAAAGTCGATACCCCCCGCCTGGCCGGCCAGAAAGCGGCCTACCTGGAAAATACCCTGCTCGCGTACAAGAATGGAAGCCGCGCCAACGACATCTATCGCCGCATGCGCCTCATCGCCGCCAAATTGAGCGCAGAGGAAATCAAACAGTTAGCCGAGTTTTACGCGAAGCAGGATTGAACCGGACCACCGCTCCCAAGGGCGGCTTAGCCTCGCCCCTGGGAGGGATGTGCGCCTTCAGCATTGAATCATTACGGACAGCCTTCCAACTTGGCGTATACTGCGCCGCTCAAGGCTGCCTGACCGATATACCTCGATCCCTACCATGAACAAACTGAAATGTGCCGTCATCGGCGTCGGCTATCTGGGAAAGTTCCATGCACAAAAATACGCCGCCCTGCCCGACTGCGAGTTGGTCGCGGTGGTGGACAGCAACCCGGATCAGGCCAGGACCATTGCCGAGCAGAACCACACCCGCGCCCTCGTCGATTACCGTGAATTACTAGGCCGGGTGGATGCCGTCAGCATCGTCACGCCTACCACCCTGCACTTCGAAGTCGCCCGCGATTTTCTCGCCCATGGCGCCCATGTGCTGGTGGAAAAACCCATCACCGTGACCGTGGAGGAAGCGGACGAGTTGATTCGTATCGCCGAGGAAAAAAATCTCAGGCTGATGGTGGGCCATCTGGAACGCTTCAACGCCGCCCTCCTCGGGCTGGACCTGACCCACGATAAGCCGCTGTTCATCGAATCCCACCGCCTCGCCCCGTTCAACCCCAGGGCCAACGACGTCAGCGTGGTGCTGGACTTGATGATCCACGACATCGACATCATCCTCGACATCGTCGACTGCGAAGTGCAACACATCGACGCCAAAGGCGTCACCGTGCTGACCTCCGACACCGACATCGCCAACGCGCGCATCACCTTCAAAAATGGCTGCGTGGCCAATGTCACCGCCAGCCGGGCCAGCCTGAAGGTAGAGCGCAAGATGAGGATGTTCATGCCCAATTGCTATGTCTCGGTGGATTTCCAAAATCGCATCCTGGCCCGCTATCGCAAGGGCGAGAAGGAGATGTTCCCCGGCGTGCCCGAAATCCTCAGCGAAGAATCGAGCTTCGAAAACGGCGATGCGCTGATGGAAGAGATCAAGCATTTCGTCGCTTGCATCCGCGAAAGCCGGGAGCCTTTGTGTTCCGGCGGGGCCGGAAGGCGGGCATTGGCGACGGCGATTGAGATTACAGAATTGTTGAGTGCGTAGTACGCTGGCAGGAATGAGCGGCAGAGAATTCCAGCAAATCGCCCCGCACCTACGTGAGGCAATGCCCGTCAGTTGGCGCGCCCTGATCGTGATTGGTTGGATCCATGGCTGACTTCGGATAAATTGGCATGTGTGCAAAGCAGGCTATGCGTATGACGGTTGATAAGGCGGGACCATGAACTATCGCGACATCATTACCATTGACGCGGGCAAGAGAGGCGGAAAACCCTGTATCCGCGGATTGCGCATTACTGTTTATGATGTGCTCGAATACCTGGCTTCGGGAATGACCGTTGATGAAATCCTGGAAGATTTTCCCGAGTTGAATTCCGATGACATTCTTGCGGTACTCAGCTTCGCGGCTGACAGAGAGCGGCATATTGAGTCGCTTAAAGTCTCATGAAGCTGTTGTTGGATGAAAACCTATCCCGTAGGTTGGTACCGTTTTTGACCAACGATTATCCAGGCAGTACCCAAATTGCGCTACTTAACATGGAAAAATCAAGCGATCATGAAGTCTGGGTTTATGCCAAAACTCATGAATACATCATCGTGACACGCGATTCCGATTTTTACGATCTAAGCACTATTTATGGTCAGCCGCCCAAGGTCATTTGGTTGCGCACCGGCAACCAAACCAAGGCGACAACCTTGTCAGCGTTATTGAACCACCGAGTGACAATCGAAAAAGCACTGCAGGTGGACGATAAGGCTTGCATCGAAATTTACTGATTGGGTTAGTAGCATTAACCCATGTTTCCCTGTTTCTACATACTTCCGGAGTACCCCCATTCCATGATCCCCATGGTCGATTTGAAAACCCAGTATGCCCAGCTCAAGGACGAGATCGACGCCGGGCTGCAAGAAGCGCTCAGCCAATGCGCTTTCGTGATGGGTCCCAATGTACAGGCTTTCGAGAAGGAAGCGGCGGAATATCTAGCCGTGAAGCACGCCATCGGTGTCGCCAACGGCACCGAAGCCCTGCACCTGGCCCTGCTGGCGGCGGGCATAGGCGAAGGCGATGAGGTCATCACGCCCGCCTTCACCTTCATCGCCACGGCGGAAGCCATCCGGTATGTGGGTGCCAAACCGGTGTTCGTCGACATCGATGCCAAGACTTTCAACGTCACCCCCGAGACGATCACGCGCGCCATCACCGACCAGACCCGAGCGGTCATGCCGGTGCACTTGTTCGGCCAGCCCTGCAACATGGCCGGCATCCAGGCGGTTTGCGACCTTCATGGCTTGAAGCTCATCGAAGACTGCGCCCAGTCTTTCGGCGCGTCCATCAACGGCAAGCAGACCGGAAGCTTAGGGCTTGCGGCCGGGTTCAGCTTCTTCCCCAGCAAGAATCTCGGGGCTTACGGCGACGGCGGATTGGTCACGACCAACTCCGATGAAATCGCCCAACAAGTGAGGATGCTGCGCAATCACGGCTCCGAGGTGCGTTATTACCACGACATCATCGGCTACAACAGCCGATTGGACGAACTTCAGGCCGTCATCCTGAGGGTCAAGCTCAAGCGCATCGAGCAATTCAACCAAGCCCGCCGCCACGCCGCCCACCACTATTGCGAACTGATGGCCGATCTGCCGCTAGAGACGCCTTACGAAGACGGCATTGGCGTCCATGTCTACCACCAATACACCCTGCTCACCGACCAGCGCGACGCCATCATGGCGGCTCTGCAAAAAGCTCACATCGGCTGCGCGATCTACTATCCGGTGCCGCTACATCAACAGAAGGTGTTTGCGGATTATTGCGCCGGCCTGAGCCTGCCGGTAACAGAATCGGTGGCTAGCCGCTGTCTGTCTCTGCCCATTTTCCCCGAGCTGAACGAGGAACAAATCCGCAAGATAGTGTCCGTCATTCGCCAGGCAATCCATGCCTAAGAAAGATCCCGTCGTCATGATCGTCGCCGGGGAAGCCTCCGGCGACCAGCACGCCGCCCATCTTTTCCTGGAGTTGAAAAAGCTCATCCCGCAGGTGCGCGCCCTCGGCATGGGGGCGGTCAGGATGCGCGAGGCGGGAGTGGATGTGCGTTATGACTCCTCCTCCATCGCGGTCATCGGCGTCATCGAGGTTCTCAAGCACTACGCGGAAATCCGCCATGCCCTCAACCTGATGAAAACCCTCCTCAAGAAGGAGCGGCCCGATCTGCTCATCTGCGTGGATTACAAGGAGTTCAATTTCCAACTGGCGAGAGCCGCTAAAGCGCTGGGGATCAAGGTGCTGTTCTACGTCAGCCCGCAAGTCTGGGCCTGGCGGCCGGGCCGGGCCAAAAAATACGGTGCGGCGGTCGATCACATGGCGGTGATCTTTCCTTTCGAAGTCCCGTTCTACGAAGCGCACCATATCCCCGTCACCTATGTGGGCCATCCTTTGGCGGGGAAGGTGCTTCCTGGCTTGGGCAGGGGGGAGGCCGTGCGCGAGTTCGGACTGGCCGGCAAACATCCCGTCATCGGCCTGATGCCCGGCAGCCGGGCCAATGAAATTCAGCGCCTGCTACCGGCGATACTGGATGCCGTGAAAATTCTCAACCGGAGATTTCCCTCTGCGGTGTTCGTGCTCAATCAGGCCTCTTCGGTCACGGATGAAATGTTGCAACCCCATCTGAAGCAATGCCCGGTGGAAATTCCAACCATCCAGGGGCGTAACTACGACGTGCTGCAGTGCTGCGATGCGGTCATCACCGTCTCCGGCACCGCCACCCTCGAGGTGGCCCTTTCCGGCGCGCCCATGGTCATCATCTACAAACTCGCCCCGCTTACCTATTACCTGGGCCGACTCATGGTGAACATTGCCTTCATCGGCCTGCCCAACATCCTTGCCGGCCGGAGCATCGTCCGCGAATTCATCCAGGGCGAAGCCAATGGCAAAACCATCGCCGAAGAAATCGGCAAGATCGTCGAGAACCGGGCTTACACGGATCAAATGCGCAGGGATTTGCGGGAAGTGGCCGAGATCCTTGGCGAAGGGGGAGGCTCGGCCCGTCTCGCCCAACTGGCGGCACAGATGCTGAGCGTTTGAGCCGGGCTGGATTCAGTGCCGATGGTGGATTTCATTCAATGGGATAGAATTTCCTGGTCTTTAGCCCTGCCCCGCCGACTCGTCCATGGGAAAACACTGCATGAAAACAAAACTCCGGCTCCTCCTCGTTTCATCGCTCATTCTGGGCGGGTGCTCCGGTGCGAAGTTGGCCCAAAAGCCCGATTATCACCGAGGCATGCATGTTTTTAATGTATTTTGCGCGCCATGCCATCAAAACCCCAGCAGCGACGCCCCGCAACTGGATGAGGAGGGCGATTGGGATCTGCGCGCCATCCAATGGACATCCATTTGGAAGCAACATGTCACCCAAGGTTTCCTGGGCATGCCGGCGAAAGCAGGACATCCGGAATTGGCCGAACAGGACATCAACGACGCCTTGTATTACATTGAAATCAAGGTCAAGTCCCTGGAATGAGCTTGTCGTCCGGGATGCGAAGGCGGTAGCCGAAACCATCGCCTTCGCATCGCAATCCAAGCCCGCTGGAAGCTTATTTCTTCTCCGCCAAGGCTTTCAGATTGGTCAAACTTTCCTTATAAAGGCCGGTGACGGCGTGGATGGCGGCTTCCTCGTTCTGATCCGGGGGAGGATTGTTGTTCAGGAAACAACGGTAGAAAGCCCCCTTCCACTCGACCGTCGAGCCGGCACCCGCTGCGCTTACCGTGAGGGTGGAGGAGTAGTTGTTGACCGGCAGCACCTTGCAATCGGGATCTTCGCTGATGCGGTATTGGTAACTCATCTTTGCGGCATCAAAATTCTTCAATTCTTCCTTGATCACGCCGCCCTTCTTCAGGGTCAGTTCGCGGTTGGCGCCCGCTTCGTTGCCACCACTGGCCTTGCTACTGGCGACCATCGGCATCCAGTTCTGGGGATTGCCGAAATCCTTGACGATATTCCATACCGCCGCCGGTGCGGCATTGATTTCGATAGTTTCGGTGACTTTCTGCCGCGTCGGGCCATGCGCCTGCGCCGCGCCAACCCAGGCGAACATCATGGCCGAGCCTAGCGCTAAGAGTTTTTTCATTATTCCTCCGGAGTGTGGGTTGAAAAATGGTTAGTATATAAGACGGCTCGGTCATGGGCTAACGGATTATTTCCCTTCCCCAGGACCGGAGGCTGGCCAGGATCTGCCGGTCCTCCGGGCGGGTTTGCGGTCCGGCTTCCAGCTCGCTCAGGCGCTGCTCATACTCCTGGATGACGATGCTGCCGCCGGCTCCTTTCTCGGTCAGTCTCTTGCGCCTGAAGAGTTCCCAACGCCGGCTTTCTTCCTCGTTCAGGGTGTCCAGGTAGTTCCTCGCCCGATAGCGAAACAGCATTTCCGCCAGCCGTCTGTCGTCGAATTCCGCTTTGAGCAGCGCCAATTGCTCCGGGCTCATCGCCCGCAACCTGGACATCCTGAGTTTGTCGGCACCGGAGAAAAAACCACCGCTATAGATCATGAGATCGGGGTCTTGGACCTCCAGCCCTTCGAACGAAGAAGCGCCGAATACTTCCTCCAGTTTGCCGGCAAGACCGGTTGCGGCCTTGATGCTTGCCAAGTGCGCCTGCCATCGGCTTTCATCGATGTTCAAGCGCCGCGCATCCCCAGGGCGCAGGGTCTTGATCGGCACGAGGACGGGGCAGCGGTTGAGATGCACGGTTTTCAAGGGAATGCGATCCACCCCTTCGGGCAGATCGGCGGCGCGGGTGAATACCCTGGTTCGAATTGCTTCTGCGCCCAGTTCCAAAAGGGCCGCAGGATCGACGCCGAGATCGTAGACCACGATTTCATTCTGGTTTTGCGGATGACGGGCCAAAGCCACCACCACCGCGATGCAGTTCTTTTCTGCCGGGTATTTCTCGGAAATATGGAGCACCGGCTCAAAGGCGCCGAATTTCAACAGTTCGGCGGCTTCCCGCTTGCCGCGATGGCGCCAGATGAAATCGTATAATTTGGGCTGGCGCTTTTTGATCAAACGCGCCAATTCGATAGTCGCCAACACGTCAACCAGCGCGTCATGCGCTCCGGCATGGGCGATGCCATTGACGGCGGTCAGCAGTTCCAGCCGGAAGCTGGGGCGGCCTTCCGGGTCCAATGGCCATTCGATGCCCTCCGGCCGCAATGCCGCCGTCAACCGCACCATGTCGATGATGTCCCAACGGGAATTGCCGTTGCGCCACTCGCGTTCGTAAGGATCGTAAAAATTGCGATACAGGCAATTGCGGGTCACCTCGTCATCGAAACGCAGCGTGTTGTAGCCCACCCCGCAGGTGCCGGGCCTGGACAACTCGGCATGAATGGCCGCACTGAATTTTGCTTCGGGAATGCCCTGCTGCTGGGCCATTTGCGGCGTGATCCCGGTCACCAGGCAGGCTTCCGGAACGGGCAGCATGTCATTGGCGGGTTGGCAGTAGATCACCAGGGGATCGCCGATGATATTCAGGTCTTCATCGGTCCTGATTCCGGCAAACTGGGCAGGGCGATCGCGGCGGGGGTCGACGCCGAAAGTTTCGTAGTCGTGCCAATACAGGGTGGACTGGGGCATTAAATTCTCGCGATGAGCCTGGAAATCATGCCCCAGCTTGCCCTTACCCTAGTGGATGGCCAACAAGGCTTTCAAGATATCGACCCGGCTGATGACGCCGACCAGCTTGCCGTTTTTCAGGACGGGAAAATGTCTGAGACTCGATTTTGCGAAGAGTTCGGCGACCTCGACGATACTGGCGTCGGCGTCGACGAAGGTGACATCACGGGTCATATGCTCGGCTACCTTCCCTCCCCTACCTTCATAGTAAGCCGAATTCACGACGATGCGCAGGCATTCCAGTTCCGAGAATGCACCGATGATCTTGCCGCTCTCATCCACCACCGGCGCTCCGGTGGTGCGATGATCCATCAATTTTCGTATCGCTTCGAATACCTCTGTATTTTCTCGAAAAACGACCGGATTGGGAGTCATGTAATCCTTGACGCTAATATTTGCAAGCATGGTTGCCCCCTTGTTCTTATGGTTTATGGCATCACGTCTACTGCTGGCTTTGTGCCGCCTCCAGCTTTTTCCTTTTGTCGCATTTTTCCGTGCATACGCATTCGGCTCCCTCGGAACCGCCGCAACTGCCCTTGATGGCCTGCCGGCCGAATATCACACCGATCGCCATGATGAAAATCACGATGGCGATGACCGCAAAAGTAATCAGGAAAAGCGTCATGGTCATACCTCGTCGAATTGACCTCTACCTTAGCAGGGTCATGAAAGTTAAATCTTAGCATGTCCACACATGTCCGTAATCATCCGCAAGATTTCGGTTCCAATCATTCGGTGATTGCAATCCCTAGGCAATTTGTCAACAATGAGCCTGCAAGAGTAGCCGTCCGTCTTCATGCGTCGAAATTTGTTAGGAGAGAAATATGAACGATTCCATGCAAACATCAACCCGGCGATGGCTCAAACCTCCCTTGGGATTGGCGCTGTCCGCCGTTTTCTTCATCATTTCCGGGCCTGCGCTGGCAGGCTATGTCCAACATAACCTGGTCACGGATGACCAGCGCAACCTGGTCAACAGCGGTTATGCGCCAGCCGACCACATCGATTCCAACCTGGTCAACCCCTGGGGAATCGCCCGTAGCGCCAGCAGCCCGTTTTGGGTCTCCGATAACGGCACGGGCGTCTCGACCCTTTACAACGGCTTGGGGAATCCACTGCCACTGGTGGTCACCGTCCCCGGCGCAAACCCGACGGGCCAGGTTTTCAATGGCAATGCCAGCAACTTCCTGGTGAACGGCTCGGGGGCCAGGTTCCTGTTCGCTACGGAGGCCGGCATCCTGTCCGGTTGGAATGGGGGCACCAGCGCGATCACGGTGGTCGACAACTCGGCCCGTGGCGCCATTTATAAGGGCTTGGCAATAGACGATACCGGCGGTTCCCTCTATGCGGCCAATTTTGGCGCAGGCACCATAGACTCATTCGATCACAACTTCTCGCCCACACTCGCCGGGATGTTTACCGATCCCACCCTCCCGGCAGGCTATGCCCCCTTCAACATCCAGAACCTCGGTGGGCAGTTGTTCGTCGCCTATGCTTTCAAGGCCAATCCGGGGGATACTGATGAAACCGCCGGCGCCGGATTGGGGATCGTCGATGTGTTCGATACCCAGGGCAAATGGCTCAAGCGGCTCATCAATAACGGCAGTGTGCTCGACGCGCCTTGGGGAGTAGCCATCGCTCCTTCCGATTTCGGTGAATTCAGCCACGATCTTTTGATCGGAAACTTCGGCGACGGGCTCATCCACGCTTTCGATCCTTCGACCGGCGTGTTCGAGGGCACTCTTTCCGACACCAGCCACAAGCCGATCAAGATCGACGGGCTGTGGGGGCTTTCCTTCGGCAATGGCGGCCAGAGCAATGTCCTCTACTTCGCCGCCGGCATCAACGACGAAGCCCATGGCCTGTTCGGCAGCCTGTCCGCGGTGAACGAACCGGCCACTCTGCCGCTACTGCTGCTGGGTTTGTCCTTCTGCTTCATACGCCGCACCAAACGGTGAGGCGGGATTTTTCATCTTCCATGGCATAGCGGACCGCTACCTTGCAAACCACTCGCGCACAAAAACGGGGAGCCTAAGCTCCCCGTTTTGATGGCATTCGGCGACTTCGCTAGCCGCCGAAGTCGTCGAGCATGATGTTTTCGCGATCGACGCCCAGATCCAGCAGCATCTTGATGACCGCTGCGTTCATCATCGGTGGCCCGCACATATAATACTCGCAGTCCTCCGGCGCCGGGTGATTCTTCAGATAGTTCTCATAGAGAATATTGTGAATGAACCCGGTGTAACCCGTCCAGTTGTCCTCCGGCTTCGGTTCGGACAGGCCGATGTGCCAGACGAAATTCGGGTTTTCCGCCTGCAGGGTGTCGAAATCGTCCACGTAGAACATCTCGCGGTAGGAGCGCGCGCCGTACCAGAAGCTCATCTTGCGTTTGGACTTGAGACGGCGCAGCTGATCGAAGATGTGCGAACGCATCGGAGCCATGCCGGCGCCACCGCCGATGAACACCATCTCCTTGTCGGTATCGCGGGCGAAGAACTCGCCGAACGGTCCGGAAATGGTCACCTCATCGCCCGGCTTCAGGTTGAAGATGTAGGATGACATGATGCCCGGCGGGATATCGTCCTTGCCCGGCGGCGGCGTGGCGATACGAACGTTGAGCATGATGATGTCGCTCTCTTCCGGATAACTCGCCATGGAATAGGCACGGATCGCCGGCTCCTGGACCACCGATTCGTACTTCCAGATGTTGTACTTGTCCCAATCCTCGCGGAAACGCTCTTCCACGTCGAATTCCGAGAACTTCGCATGATAGGGCGGACACTCGATCTGGATGTAGCCGCCGGCACGGAAGTCGACGGTTTCGCCCTTCGGCAGTTCCAGCACCAGTTCCTTGATGAAGGTGGCGACGTTGTGGTTCGAGCGGACCGTGGTCTGCCACTTCTTTACGCCGAAGACATCGTCATGAACATGGATCTTCATGTTCTGCTTGACCGTGACCTGGCAGGAAAGGCGGTCGCCTTCCTTCGCCTCGCGCTTGGTGATGTGGGAAAGCTCGGTCGGCAGAATCTCGCCGCCGCCTTCCAATACCTTCACCTTGCATTGACCACAGGTGCCACCGCCGCCGCAGGCCGAGGAAACGAACATCTGATTCTCGGCCAGCGCCGTCAGCAGCTTGGCGCCGATCGGCACATGGATCTTCTTCTCGTGGTTGATTTCGATCTCGACGTTACCCTCGGCCACCAGCTTGGACTTGGCGCCCAGGATCACGAAAACCAGGGCGATGACGATCACGGTGAAGAATGTAACTCCCAGAATAATTTCCAACATCGCGTTTTATCCTTAGAGCTGTATGCCGGAGAAAGCCATGAAACCCATGGCCATCAAACCGGCGGTGATGAAAGTGATGCCCAGACCCCGCAACCCCGGCGGCACGTCGCTGTATTTCAGCTTCTCGCGCACACCCGCCATGGCGGTGATCGCCAGCGCCCAGCCGAAACCGGAGGAGACGCCGTAGACCACAGACTCGGAGAAGTTGTAATCGCGCTCGATCATGAACAAGGAGCCTGCCAGGATGGCGCAGTTCACCGTGATCAGCGGCAGGAAGATGCCCAGTGCGTTGTACAGAGCGGGAAAGAAGCGGTCCAGGGTCATTTCCAGGATCTGCACCATGGCGGCGATGACGCCGATGCAGCTCATCAACGCCAGGAAGCTCAAGTCGGTATCGGTGAGGCCGGCCCAGGACAAGGCGCCTTCTTTCAGCAGCTTGCTGTAGATCAGATTGTTGGCCGGAACCGTCAGAGTCTGCACGATCATCACCGCTATCCCTAAACCCACCGCCGTGCCGATCTTCTTGGAAACGGCGATGAAAGTGCACATCCCCAGGAAGAAAGACAGCGCCAGGTTCTCGATGAAGATCGACTTGACGGCAAGACTGATTAAACCTTCCATTAGTGAGCCTCCCCGTGAACTGCGTGACTGATGCTGAAGTCGGCCTTTTCGACCTGTACCGGTTTCCAGGAACGCACCACCCAGATCAACAAACCGATCAGGAAGAATGCGCTGGGCGGCAACAGCAGCAGGCCATTGGGCGTATACCAGCCGCCGTCTTTCACCAGCGGCATGATGTCCATCCCTAACAACTTGCCGGAGCCGAACAGTTCGCGGAACACCGCGACGGTGATCAGCACCAGGGAATACCCCAAGCCATTGCCGATGCCATCCCAGAAGCTTTCCAGGGGCGGGTTCTTCATGGCGTAGGCTTCGGCGCGGCCCATGACGATGCAGTTGGTGATGATCAGGCCGACGAATACCGACAGCTTCTTGCTGATGTCATAAGCGAAGGCTTTCAAGATCTGGTCTACCACGATCACCAGCGAAGCGATGATGACCATCTGTGCGATGATGCGGATGCTGCTCGGCACATGGTTGCGGATGAACGCGATGCCGGCGCTGGAACAGGCCGTCACGGCAGTCAGCGCCAGGCTCATGATGAGCGCCGTGGACAATTGCGAGGTCACCGCCAGAGCGGAGCAAATGCCCAGCACCTGCAAGGTGATCGGATTATTGTCGACCAAAGGGTCGAGCAGGACTTTCTTGGTTTCAGCTTGCATCGTCTTAACCTCTTTGTGCTCTGAGTTTCGCCAGATAGGGCGCGAAGCCTTCGCTACCCAACCAGTATCTCACCAGGTTGTTCACGCCGTTGCTGGTCAGGGTGGCGCCGGCCAGGCCATCCACCTGGTGCTGAGCGCCGGGCTTGGAAGGGTCGACCGAACCCTTCACCAGACTCAACACGGGCTCGCCGACTTCCGCATGGTGCTTGCGTTGGAAATCCCCTTCGCCGCTTTCCTTGTAAACTTTTTTGCCTTTCCACAAGGCTTTCCAGTTCGGATTGACCACTTCGCCGCCCAGCCCCGGAGTTTCCGCCTGATCGAACAGGTTCAGGCCGATCACGGTCTGACCGTCGCCTTCCAACGCCATGAAACCATGCATGGTGGACCACAATCCGTAACCGCTGACCGGCAGGATCACCGCTTTGACCTTACCCTCTTCCTTGACCAGGTAGACCTTGGCGAGTTTGGATTTGCGACCGATCTTGGCGATGTCCTTGTCGGAGGGAATCTCCACGCTCAGGCCAGGATCCTTGGAGGCTTTGCGTTGATCGAAGCTTTCGGCATTCATGAATTCGGTATAGTCGCCGCTTTCCAGATCGACGAGCTTGGTCTCGAATTTCTTGAACGCCTCCTCGACATTGGTATTTTCTTCCAGCATGCCGACCACTTCGAGAATGTTTCTTTTCTCGTCCGCGGCCTTGTTGCTGACCTGCAAGGGTTTCAGCACCACGGCTGAGCCGGATACCAACACCGCGCCCACCAGGCACAAAGCGAAGGCGACCACCACGGTCTTCTCGAAACTGTCATTGGGAAGAGCCAGGATACGCTGGGCGTAGACATAGGCCTTTTCCTTCCAGATGGCGAACTTGTCGGCCATTTGTCCTGTTGCTTGGTTGCTATTAGGCATGTCGTTTCACCCTTCTCTTGATGTTCGCCTGAACGACAAAATAATCGATCAATGGCGCGAAGATGTTGGAGAACAGAATCGCCAACATGATGCCTTCGGGGAAGGCGGGATTGACCACCCGGATCAGCACGGTCATCAAACCGATCAGGAAACCGAACACCCAACGACCGGCTTGTGTCTGCGCCGCGCTGACCGGGTCAGTCGCCATGTAGACCATGCCGAAAGCGAAACCGCCCAGCGTCAGATGCCAATACCAGGGCATGGCGAACATCGGGTTGGAAGCGCTGCCGATGATGTTGAGTAGGGTGGAGGTCGCCGCCATACCCAAAAACACGCCAGCGATGATGCGCCAGGAAGCGATGCGGGTATAGATCAGGAAAGCCGCGCCCAGCAAACAGGCCAGCACCGAGGTTTCGCCCATGGAACCCTGTTCGATGCCGAAGAAGGTACTCCACCAGGAAATGCCGGCGGCGCTGATGGCGTCGACGCCGCCCAGCGCGGCTAGCCCCAAGGAAGTGGCGCCGCTGAAACCATCCACCGCGGTCCAGATCGAATCGCCGGTCATGGAAGCCGGATAGGCGAAATAGAGGAAAGCGCGGCCAGTCAACGCCGGATTCATGAAGTTCTTGCCGGTGCCGCCGAAGACTTCCTTGCCGATCACCACGCCGAAGGAAATGCCGAGAGCGACCTGCCACAGCGGAATATTCGGCGGCAGGGTCAGGGCAAACAGGATGGAGGAGACGAAGAAACCCTCGTTGACATCATGCTTGCGCACGGTGGCGAACAACACTTCCCAGATTCCGCCCGCCACCAGGGTGACGATATAAACCGGGAAGAAATACAAGGCACCGTGAACCAGATCCGAAATCGGATTGTTCGGGTTGAAACCGAAAATACCGGCGATGGCGCCGCGCCAGCCAGGCGCTTCGGTGAGCCCCAAGGCCGCCATCGCATGATTGGCCTGATAGCCGGTGTTGAACAGGGCCATCAGCATGCAAGGCAAAGCGGCGATCCATACATAGGTCATGACGCGCTTGAGGTCGATCGCATCGCGCACATGGATGTTGCCCGAGGTGACATCCGCCGGAGAGTACAGGAACGTATCCACCATTTCATAAACGGGATACAGCACCTCGTAGCGCCCACCCTTGGAAAAGTGCGGGTGCAACTTATCTAGGAATTTTCTGGTACTGGACATTAGCCTTCCTTCTCGATTTGAGTAAGATTCTGTCTGAGCGCGATACCGAAATCGTGTTTGCCGGGATCAACGAAGCTGCAAAGCGCCAGGTCTTCCTCATCCAATTCGAGACAACCTAGGGCTTGGGCCTGATCGCTGTCGCCGATCACCAGCGCCTTCAGCAACTGGGTAGGCAGGATATCCAGCGGCATCACGTCTTCATAGACGCCCACCGGCACGATGGCGCGGGGACTGCCGAACTTGTCGGTGTTGAGCGGAAACTTGCGGCCGCGTTCTTTCGGCAAACTGGACAGCAGCACGTTCAGGAACGAGTACTTCTCGCGGCTAGGCACGATCCAGCCGAAGAACTCGCGCTGGCGGCCCTCTTCGAGGACGGAAACCTGGTGGTGATAGCGACCGAGGTAGACCGCCCAATCCTCCGCCTTGCGGCCACTGAGGATGGAACCGGAGATCACCCTGGCTTCCTTGGCGGTATCGAATTGACCTTCCACCAGATCACACACATTGGCGCCGAGACGGGTGCGGACCAAACGGGGTTTTTTGACCAGCGGGCCGGCCAGGGAGACCACGCGCGCCACGTCCAAACGTCCTGTGGTGAACAAAGCGCCGATGGCGATGACCGACTGATAGTCCAGATGCCATACGGTCTTGCCGGCGTTCACCGCATCCAGGAAATGGATGTGAGTCCCCGCCAACCCCGCCGGATGCGCTCCCTCGAAATCGGCCACTTCGACTTTGGCCACCTCGCCCGCCGGAAAGCTGTGGGAAGGCGCTTTGCACAGATATACCTTGCCATCGGTCAGCTTGGAGATCAGCCCCAAACCGTTCTTGAAATCCTGCAGACGTTCCTGGATGACGATGTCGGGACGCGCGGCCAATGGATTGGTATCGATCGCGGTCACAAAAATCGAATGGGGAGAGGTTTCGGGATCGGGGATCTTGCTGTAAGGGCGGGTGCGAAACGAAGTCCACAAACCGGAGGCCAGCAGATTCTGTTTGACCTGCTCGCCACTCAGATTGGCGAGCTCGGTCTGGGCATAGGATTGAAAAGTCGCCTCCTCGGCACCTTCCAATTCGATGACGACCGATTGCAGCACCCGCTTGGCGCCGCGATTGATCGCCTTGACCACGCCTGCTCCAGGCGAGGTGAAAACCACACTCGGGTGCTGTTTGTCGGCGAACAGCACGTCGCCCAACCTGACCCTATCCCCTTCGGCGACCTGCATGGTGGGTTTCAAGCCCACGTAATCCGGGCCCAACAGGGCAACAGATCTGGCAACGCCCCCGTCACTATGCACCACCTGCTCAGGCTCCCCGGTAATGGGCAGATCCAAGCCTTTTTTCGTTTTAATTAGCATAATCGAGCCTGTTGATCAGACAAATAAACGGCCAAACCATCCCCCTGCATTCCAGCACCAGCGTGTCACCACCTAAAGAGGGATAGATTTAAGAAGTTGCTTGACTCAAGCCCTTCGAGAGACAGGTCGGAACAAGCCTTATGTGACCGTCTAAAGCTCTCGAAAGCCTATAAAATCAATGAAAAATCGATTTAACATTAGACCATAAAACATTTTGAGCGACAATGCGGGGCCCCGCCGCGGACGGGCCCTGCGGGGTAGCGGCAAAGGGCGAACGAAAAGACCCATGCCGGTCGTACCGAACAGGGGCTTTGGCTCATTCCCCGGCTAAACGGCATCGGATCTTATTTGAACGAGGCTGAACGGAGAATCCGCCGCCGCCGTTTCATCGAAGAATATTGCCTAATGAAAAACAGTCTATTTAAAATCCTCTCGACAAGTATCCCTACTTCCCCTGTGCGGGCGTTTTGCACTTGACTAGGGGTTCCCGAGCTTGGTCGGCACTTCGGGGCCGCGCTCCCTACCGACCGATCACGGCGAACGTGTATTCCCGCAGCATTCATCGGTGGCGATATCGAGACCGCGGATCATCCACAGGCTGGACGGCACAGCCTGGATGAGTTCGGCGAGGGCGCGGGCCTTGCTCGCCTGCTCGGCGAAATAACTCACGTACCGACCATGCTCGGCATCGTTTTCCTCGTAAGGTTCGGCGTGCGTATCGATCCAGAATGCCGCAGGTGTATACATGCCTGACATGGCTACAGGGCTGATACAATCGCGCTTGGAGGTAAACATCCCATGGCCACATCTGTCACTCATCTGTTTGAAGAAGCCAGCCGTCTGGACGAAGGCGACCGTGCCGCCTTGGCGGGCTTGCTGTTGGAAAGCCTGGACCAACCGCCTAGCCCCGACGTGGAGGCGGCATGGGCAGCGGAAATCGAGCGTCGTATAAGCCAACTGGATTCGGGCGAGATCGAGACGGTACCGTGGGAAGAGGTGAAGGCTCGGCTCTTGGAGCGGGAGAGCTTGTAGGTTGGCCATGTATTCCATGCCCAACATTTCCCAACCTTAGATCATTCTCTATAATCACCATCGTCGACATTTTCCGGGACCCCTGCCCAATCCGGCGGATAAATTCCGAGCCGGACGAAGCGGTGAAAGCTCGAATACGGCCAATCCACGACACGGGAAACCAGGCCATGTTTCACCGGATTCCAATGAATGTAATCGCAGTGTTTTTCGAAATCCCGATCATCGCGTATTTGGTGTTCCCAGTAACGACGTTGCCAGATGGATTGCTCCCGTTTCCGTTTTCGAGTGGGAGATGACGGAGTTTTATAATGATCCGGGCAGTAATGGGTGAAATGTTTTTTGATCCCATTCCAGCGCATCGGATAATCCTCATCATCCAATGGCAAAGTCCAAATGCAATGCAAGTGATCTGGCAGCAACACGAAAGCATCGATGGTATAAGGATGCCGCGATTTCACGGTTCGAAACGCCGCCCGCAATAGTTCGACGTTTTCCGGTTCGCACAGGATTTTGCGCCGCAGGAAGGTGACGACGGTGAAGAAATAAGTAGCGCCGGGAGTTTTGGCGCGTCGGTATTGCAATGAAAAATCCCCCAATGTAGGTTGGGCATAAGCGCAGCGTTGCCCAACATTTCAGCGGCATGCGATGTCAATAGATATGGTAACCGCCATTACCAGATTCTGGCGTGGAAATGTTGGGCATGAGTACATGCCCAACCTACATGGCTACATGGCTAAACCACAAACCCGGCTGATCTGGCTTGCGCTGGTTCCCAAACGCCAACCGAAGCGCGACGGGGTATGCACCCCGTTGCGACGTTTTGGGCATAGTGGCGAGTCGGGCATCACGCCGGAATCCAAACATTTGGGGCGGGTTGAATAACCCGCCCCGCCGAGTATCATTCGTTTGCAGCATCTCGTTCGTCATCATCGTGGCCCTCGTTCGAGCGTTGGGTTGGGAGCTTGCTCTTATAAACCCGGTCCCGGCCTGCGGGCTAGGTGCTGCATAGTTTCTACAGGGCTACAAGGCTCGTTAAGTGCCAATCACCGTTGAACAATCTGCCAGATCAGATATGCAGCGAAGATCAGCAGTCCCAGCAAAAGGAGAACCAGTCTACCCATATTCCGTGCAGATCCCGGGTCGACAACCAGAAATAGCAGTGCCGCGAGAAACAAGCCGCAAACAACGAACACCATTGCGTATTACCTCAACGTTACGAGGAGGTCTTTCCGCCGAGCTTCTGCTCGATACTTTCAAGCAACAACACAATGCGATTGATCTTCCAGTACCAGCACACGATTTCTCGAATCAACAGGAAGACGACAATGACCGCCAGCACGGCAATAAGTACGACACCGATCTCGTTGTTCATTTTGACTCTCCTCCTTCGATATTCTCCGGTTCATTCATCCGAACGACGCAAATGAAGCGCAGCGGAATTTGCGGTCCAAGGTAATTTGCCTTGTTATATTCACGTTACACGGTAGCCATTTGGAATTTCACAGTATCCTAAAATGACTGGCTGTATGTCTTGAAGATCCACGTGAATATCGGATGGGTTCTCTCTAATGCCTTTCTGACTCAGGTCTTCAAACTTAACCGCAAACACAACTAAATCTTCTGCAGCCGTGTTATCCATATGAGCAAGGCAGCCTGAACTCCGTTTAGCATAAGAAACAGAACCAAGCCCACCGGTCCCTAGACTTTCAGCCGAACGAAAGCCATTTGAAATTATTGAATTAAGATTTCTTTTAGGTGTGGCATGAAACAAGACTAATGGGTTATTTTCAAGTTCCTGTTGAAAAAGACAGTAGTTATTTTCTTCAGTAGGAGTAAGTAAGTCAAACTTTGGTATCTCGTTAGATTGAAACATGCGCTTATCCTGTCGGGCAAATATAACAGTTGATTAGATAAAATCGGGCATAACCTTTCTCCCGCGCCCTGGTTTCCTGTGCTTTCCACGTCTTGCTACACAACGTCCTGCAATAAGGAATATTTCGTAGCGCTATAAGCGATTGATTCTAAATTGATAGCGGGCGACGGGTTACACCCGATAAAATCTGTATTCATCATACTATACATATTCTCTTTGAATACGAGAAACACGCCCGCTCAAATACGATGAGAGTTTTCGAATGCGTTATCTAGTAGCCGAAGGTCGACTCGCAAGCTCACCATGGTATCCGCCTATTCCCCCTTCACCGCGACTTCCAATACTTGGCTCCATTGGCCGACGCGCTCGTCGTGCAGGCGGTAGGTGACGCGGTATTTCCAGATGGCTGAGGTACCGGGAGCGGGCAGCGGGGCGGTGTCGAGATAATCGGGGACGGCGTCGAACGCCAACAGGAGGAAG
>JAQTSI010000031.1 GCA_028711365.1 Methylococcaceae bacterium | reverse complement strand
TTCGCGCTCTACCCTGCCTGGCAAGTCGAGAGATACTCCCGATGAGGAAACCACCGACTGGAGAGCCGTGTGCGGGAGAACCGCACGCACGGTTCGGAGGGAGGGGAGGGCGAAAGCCCTTCCCTACCCCTATCGGCTTGATTCAACGCCATTGCCAGAGACGATCCCCCAATCGATGGAAAAGCCATCCATCAAGACGTCGATGACTCTCGGTGGGCGTTATGCTCCGTGTGGGCGGTCAGGTGGGTATATCGAGCGGTAGTGAGGATGGAATGGTGGCCGAGGATTTTCTGCGCCTCGATCCGATGCGTGGCAGTGGCGCAGACAGTATGGAGTAATCTTTATTTTAAACGGAGCATCCTTACAGACTTGCAGAAACATTGCAAAAGAATGCCTTCAGATAATCCGTCTCCGGGATGGAGGGGTGGATGGGATGATCAGGACCTTGTCCGCCTTGGGCGATGAAAGCCATGTGTCGATCACCGTGGCGGGCGGCGGCGCGGAGGATGTCATGCAGGGTTTCGCGCTGTAAATGATAAGAGCAGGAGGCTGAAACCAGGATGCCGCCGGTGGCGAGTAATTGCAGCGCGCCCTGGTTGAGGCGCTGATAGGCTTCGATGCCGGATTTCACATCCTTCTTGCGCTTGATCAGGGCGGGCGGGTCGAGGATGATGAGTCCGTACTTGCGCCGTTCCTCCCTCGCCTGCTTGAGAAAATCGAAAGCATCGGCCTGTTCGCATCTCACCTTCTCGGCCACCCCGTTCAGTTGCGCATTCTCCCCGGCCAAACCCAAGGCCGCTTCCGATCCGTCCACGCAATCCACCGACTGTGCTCCCGCCACGGCCGCCTGGATACCCCAACCGCCGGTGTAGGAGAACAGATCCAGCACCCGCTGGCCTTTCGCCAGGCGCGAAGCCAGTTCCCGGTTGCTGCGATGGTCGAAGAACCAGCCGGTCTTCTGGCCGGCAGCGACATCCACCCTGAACTTCACGCCGTTCTCCTCGATTTCCACAGCCCCTGCCAATGCCCCCCTGGCTACCGTCGTGCATTCTTCCAAGCCTTCCAACTGGCGCAGGCTGGAGGTGTTCTTCAGGACGATGGCACGGGGCGAGAGAAACTGGTCCAAGGCGTCGAGGACGACCGCCTGCAGCCGTTCCATGCCGGCGGTATTGGTCTGCACCGACAGCACATCGCCGTAGCGGTCCACCACCAGCCCCGGCAGGCCATCGCTCTCGCCGTGGATCAGCCGGTAATAAGGCCGGTCGAACAATCGCTGGCGCAGAGCCTGCGCGGTTTCGAGGCGGCGGAGGAAGAATCTTGCGTCGATGCTGGCGCGGGGATCGCGACTCAACAGGCGCGCGCAGATCAAGGTGTCGGGGTTGACATAGGCGACCCCCAGAGTCTGTCCCCTAGCATCTTCCACCCGGGCCAGATCGCCGCGTTGAAAACCCTTGAGCGGAGTCTGCCCGGTATCCACCTCGTTGCTGAAGATCCAAAGGTGCCCGGCGCGCAAACGTTTTTCCTCGTTCTTGGCCAGACGGAGCAGGTTCATGTTCATTTCGATAACTTTGGGAATGAGTCGGCGGGAACTGGCTCGCCTAATGAGCAGCACGCACCGTCCGTATTACCGGTTTGCACGGGCGGGCACGGAACATCGCCATAGGAGCAGAATACGCAGCAATCGCCCGGCTTGGGCTTGAGCAGGCTCTTGCAGGCAGGGCATTCCCAGAAATACAGACAGGCATCCACCGGCATGATCTCCAGGCCGCGCTGCGCGCAGACGGGACAGGTGAGGGTGGATCGGGTTTCTATGTTCATTGTGCGGGTGTCTGACCGCTGCCGGCAAAGCGGGCTCAATAGTGGGGCGGCCTCTCGTCCACCGGTTTGTTGTGGGTTTCTGCATCCGCCAACAACTGCTTGATCCGATCGATCAGCAGCTTGATGGTCACTTCCATTTGCGCGATCTGCTTCTGTTGCCCGCACAACACTTCATTCAAAGTCTGGATGGCTTCTTCCTGGAAGGCCAATTTGGTTTCGATTTCAATCAGCCTCCGGTCCGAGCCCATGTCCGCTTCTCCACGAGAGTTGAAAATACTGATTCGCTATGATACTGCCTAAGAAGCCATTCACGCCAATATTTCGCAAACGATCACGCGATATAAGAGCCTACTTGACCTCATCCCTGATTTCCACCGTGTAGACCCCGCCATTCTCCACTACTTTGGGCTCGGTCAAACCCTGCAAATCTCCGGGCTTGGGCAGGGCTTGACCGGTTTTGGAGATTCTCGCACCGATGACCACTCGATCGAAAGCGGACAGGTTCATGCCCGGCGCCATGGCCATGGAATCATCCAAGGCGACTTCCACCGGCAGTTCCTTCACTTGCTTGCGCACGATGGCCAAAGGCATCGGAGGACCCGCGGCGGCACGGGCAAAAATGAACAAGGTATCCTCGGGATTGGCCTTGGCTTTCAGCGCCTCGGCAAGCCCGACTTTGACCCGAATGGATTTCGCTTCACCGGCCTCGGCGCCAGTTTCGACCGCCTCGGAGGCTTGCGCCGGTCCCCCGCCTTTGAGGTCGGCGATGAGCTTGCTCAACTGTTGGTCATCCTTCCCGCCCTTGGGGAATTCGGCGCGCAGGGTTTCCAGATAGACGATAGCCTGTTCGGGATGACCGCCTTGCGCCGCGCCGGCCCCGGCCAGCCATAGGGCATTATGGTGTTTGGGATTCTTGACCAGGATTTCGGCGGCGATTTGCGCAGGCTCGCCAGTGAAGTTCCCATTCTGGGATTGGCCCAGCGCCTCGGCATAGGCAGCCTCGATGTCGAGGTTTTCAGGCGCCAGCCCCAAGGCATGCCGATAGGCATCCACCGCTTTGTCGAATTGTTCGGTTTCCTGGTAGGAGCGGCCCAGCAACATCCAGCCTTTCAGGTCGTTAGGCTCTTTCTTGAGGCGCTCGGCCAGGCGTTCGACCATGGCTTCGACACCGGGGGTGATCTGGGCCTGCGCGGCTTGCGGCTGGGCGCGAAAATCGGCCAGATCGAAACGGCCCAGTTGTGAGTAGAGCAGGATGCCGAGCAGGGGCGCAGCCACCAACGCGCCGATCAATACGCCGCGTCCATGGCCCGCGGCTTTTGCAGCGGTATTTTCGGCGGCTGCCAAATCGCCCAACAGGTCCTTGTCCAGTTCGGCCTGTATTCCCGCCAAGTCTTGGTCGGAAAACTCACTTTCCAGTTCCGCACGCCTTTGTTGGTGCAACACCAGATTGAGCTTTTGACGATCGACATGAGAATGTCGAACCTTGCCCAGCAGCAAGGGCGCGAACAAAGCATAGACAACCAGCAGCGTGAGCGCCACCAGTATCCAGAAACCAATCATGGGATTATCCTTCGATTTTTTTCTTCAATTCTTGCAGACGATGGCGTTCATCGTCGGTCAGGGAAGGCTCGGTTTCCCGCGCCGCGCTACGGCGTTTGGCATGACGCCAAAGAAACGCGCCGCCGCCCAGCAGCAGGGCGAATGGCCCCAGCCAAAGCAGGGAGGTGGTGGTTTTCAAGGGAGGATTGTAAAGCACGAAATCGCCATAGCGGTCGACCAGGAACTGGATGGCCTCCTGCTCGCTCTTGCCGCTTTGGATGATGTTGTAGACCTCGGTGCGCAAGTCTTTGGCGAGATCGGCATCGGAATCGGCCAGCGACTGGTTTTGGCATACCAAGCAGCGCAATTCCTTGACCAGGTTTTCGTAAATCTGCTGTTTGGCAGGATCTTCGAATTGACGGATTTCCACGGCCTGGGCATTGAGCGCCAAGGCCAAACCCAAGACTAAAAGACCCTGTTTCATGCCGCCGAGCCCTCCTTTTGCAACTTGAGGATCAAAGGCAGCAGCGTTTTTTGCCAGGCTTCCTCGGTGATGGGGCCGGTATGCTTGTGGCGGATGACGCCCTGTTGGTCGATGACGAAGGTTTCCGGCACCCCGTACACGCCCCAATCGATACCCACCTTGCCATCGGCATCGAAAGCGCTGAGCACATAGGGATTACCCAGGCGACTCAACCAAGCCATACCGTCTTCGCGGCTGTCCTTGTAGTCCAGTCCGTAGATGGGGACGATATTTTTCTGGGCCAGTTCGACCAGCAGGGGATGCTCCTGTCGGCAGGAAACGCACCAGGATGCCCAGACATTCAACAGGCTGACCTGGCCTTTGAGATTGTCCTTCCCGAAGCGCTTGCCGGCATCGGCCAGTTGCGGCAGTTCGAATGCGGGGGCGGGCTTGCCGATGAGAGGGGATGGCACTTCGCGCGGATCGAGCTTCAAGCCGATGCCGAGAAAGATGACCATGGTCAGGAATATGATCAATGGAATGACGAAACGCATGATTCTTCGATATCTCCCGAAAATGAGTTATCAGCCGGCTTTCGCGCCGGCCAGGCCACCGTCGGCGAATTCCGCCTGCCTGGCCTGCAGGCGGTAGCGGCGATCGGCGGCGGAACACAGGCCTCCCGCCATCATCAGCAAGCCGCCCAGCCAGATCCAGCGAATGAAGGGTTTGACATAGACGCGTACGCTCCACGCCCCTCCCTCCATGGATTCGCCCAAAGCCACATATAAATCCCGCAGCAGGCCCGGATCAATGGCCGCCTCGGTCATGGTGTTGCGCTGCACCTTGTAGACGCGCTTCTGCGGCTTGAGTTCGGCCACCGCTTGCTCGCCCTCGAACACCTGGAAGCTGCCTTCCTTGGCGCGGTAATTGGGACCTGCCACCTCTTTCACGCCTTCGAATTTGAAGCGGTAGCCCCCCAGTTCGGTGGTCTCTCCCGGGGCCAGACGCACGATCTTTTCCACGCTGTACTGATTGGACATCACCGCACCCACCAGGAAGGCCGCCGCACCCAAATGGGCCAGGGTCATGCCGTAGATGCTGGGCGACTGGCTGCGCAAACCGTCCAGCGGATTGGCCCGCAGACTCACGCGGGAATACAGCGACAGCAAGGCGGAGGAAGCCAGCCAGAAAGCCATTGATAGCCCCGCCATGGACTTGAAATCGGCGGGATTCCAGCTCAGGGCGACCAGGCTCACGCCCAGGCCGAAGGAAGCGAGAAAAACCCAGCGCGCCCGCTTGAAGATGCGTCCCGGCTCGGCCTGCCGCCAGCCGAACATCGGCGCGATGCCGGCCAACAGAAAGATGGGCCCCATCACCGGCACGAATACGGTGGTGAAATAAGGCGAACCTACCGAAATCTTGCCCAAGCCCAAGGCGTCGAGCACCAGCGGGTAAAGCGTGCCCAACAGGATACTCGCCGAAGCCGTCACCAGCAGGATGTTGTTCAGCAGCAGCAGATTCTCTCTGGAAACCAAGGCATAGCGCGCGTTATCCTTCACCATCGGCGCGCGCAGGGCGTAGAGCAGCAGCGAACCGCCCACCACCAAGGCGAGGAAGATCAGGATGAAAAGCCCGCGCGAGGGATCTGCTGCGAAGGCGTGGACCGAGGTGAGCACGCCCGAGCGCACCAGGAAGGTTCCCAGCAGGCTGAGCGAGAAAGCGAACAGAGCCAGCAACACCGTCCACGCCTTGAAGGCGCCGCGTTTTTCGGTCACCGCCAGGGAATGCAGCAACGCCGTGGCTACCAACCAGGGCATGAAAGAGGCGTTCTCCACCGGATCCCAGAACCACCAGCCCCCCCACCCCAATTCATAGTAAGCCCACCACGAACCCAGGGTGATACCGCAGGTCAGAAACACCCAGGCGACCAGGGTCCAGGGCCGTGACCAGCGCGCCCAGGCCGAATCCAGCGAACCGCCCAGCAGCGCGGCGATGGCGAAGCTGAAAGCCACGCTCAACCCCACGTAGCCCATGTACAGCATGGGCGGGTGAATGGTCATGCCGAAGTCCTGCAGCAACGGGTTCATGTCATTGCCGTCCACCGGCGAGGGCACCAGCCGGTCGAAGGGATTGGAAGTGAACAGGATGAACAACTCGATGCCGATGCTGACCAGAGCCATCACGCCGAGGACGCGGGCCAGCATTTCCTCGTTCAAACTGCGACTGAAAATGCTCACCGCGCAGGTCCACAGTCCCAAAGTGAAAGCCCAAAGCAGCATGGAGCCCTCATGAGCCCCCCACACCGCGGCAATGCGGTAATACAGCGGCAATGAACTGTTGGAGCTTTTCGCCACATACTCGATGGAGAAATCGTTATTGACGAAAGAGATGCCCAGGCAGACGATGGAAACCAGCAGAAACAGGAATTGCGCCCGTCCCGCCGGCACCGCCACCGCCATCCACGCCGACAGCCTCCGTTGCGCGCCCCACAGCGGAAAGACGGCCTGCAACAGGGCCATCATCAACGCCATGACCAGAGAAAAATGTCCGAGTTCGGCAATCATTTTTGGTAATCCTTGTAGCTGGTCGGTAATTGTCCGCTTTTCTTGAGGGCGTCCCCCACTTCCGGCGGCATGTAATTCTCGTCGTGCTTGGCCAACACCTCGCTGGCCACGAACACGCCCTGATCGTTCATCTGGCCGATGGAGATGATGCCCTGCCCTTCACGGAACAGGTCAGGCAGGATGCCGGTGTAGACGACGGGCACGGTGGCGGGACCATCGGTGACCTCGAAGCGGACGGTCACTCCCTCCGAGCGCTTGACGCTGTCTTTCACGACCAGCCCGCCGACACGAAAGGGATAGCCCTTGGGGGCTTCGCCCGCCGACACTTGGGAAGGGGTATAGAAATACAGCAGGTTCTTCTGGAATGCGGTGAGTCCTAGAAAAGCCGCGCCGGCCACACCGGCCAGCATCAGCCCCACCAGAGCCATACGGCGCTGACGCGGCGTCATGAGCGGGCCCTCTCTTGCTTCAACATGCGCTCGATGCTCTTGCACACTTCCGCCTTACGGCGCAGGGGTAGAACCAGGTTGATCAGCAGGACCACAAAGGCCATACCGTAGGAGGTCCAGACATAAAAGGCGTAACCGCCCATGGAGAAAAACTGTTCAAGGGACATGATTCCGTAACATCTCCGGAGTACTGCCAGGAAAAAACCGGATTCGAACCGGATGGATAAATTATCTCAGGAAACTGAGGCAAGAGAGAGGAACGAAATTTTAAGCAGGTTTCAGGCCACTTACCACGGCAGAAGGCCCCGATTCAAGGGGCACTGCGTCTTGACGGGACGTATCGAACTCGCAGTTGGGTTAGACCTTTCGATGCGCGATCGTTCACCATTCGAACTCGTTTTCCATGGGAACTAGCGCCGCAGGGGCGGAACATCCTCCATCCGCAGGATGAACTCGCCCTTGCTACGGTCGGCAAAAAAATAGGCCAGCGAACGGCGCACGGTTTCGAAAGCGAGTTCGTCCCAGGGAATCTCCTCCTCGCTGAACAAACGGGTTTCCAGGCTTTCATAGCCGGGAAAAAAACGCTCCTCGATCATGCTGGCGCGGAAGAACACATAGACCTGCGAGATGTGCGGCAGACTGAACAGATTATAGAGCGCCTCGATCTCCACCTCCACGTTGGCCTCCTCCCTGGCCTCCCGCTGTGCCGCTTGCGGCAGGTTCTCCCCCGTCTCCATGAAGCCCGCCGGCAAGGTCCATAGCCCCAAGCGCGGCTCGATGGCACGCCGGCACAGCAACACCCGCTCGCCCCACACGGGAATGCATCCGGCGATCACCTTGGGATTGTGATAATGAATCACCCCGCAGGCATCACAGATATGCCGTTCCCGCTCATCCCCGACGGGAATGCCCAAGCGCACTTGTGAACCACATTCGCTGCAGTATTTCATCTTCCCCAACCGTTCCTTAAGACCAGCGTTTTTCTTATGCGTCGATATTCGGCATACTTTAGGGCATACGGCCCGGTGGAACAATCGCCCCGCCCGGCGAAAATCGACGGCTTTTCTCTTTTCAACATCCAACTCGCAGGTTTTTTAACAGGATGAACATACTCATCATCGGCGGCGGCGGCCGTGAACACGCCCTCGCCTGGAAAGCAGCCCAATCCCGCCATGTCCACAAAGTCTTCGTCGCCCCCGGCAACGCCGGCACGGCCTTAGAGCCCGGCATCGAAAACGTGCCCATCGCCGCCGAAGACACGGTTGCGCTGCGTTATTTCGCACAGGAGCATGGCATATCCCTCACCATCATCGGCCCGGAAGCGCCCTTGGCGGCCGGCATCGTCGATGAATTCCGCGCCTACGGGCTACAATGCTTCGGTCCCACCCGAGCCGCCGCGCAACTGGAAAGCTCCAAAGCCTTCTGCAAGGATTTCCTCGCCCGCCACGGCATCCCCACCGCCGCCTATGCCACTTTCGGCCATATCACACCCGCCGTGGAATACATCCGCCTGATGGGAGCCCCGATCGTGGTCAAGGCCGACGGGCTGGCTGCCGGCAAGGGCGTGGTCATCGCCCGCACCGAGGACGAAGCCATCACCGCCGTGGAAGACATGCTCTCCGGACAAGCCTTCGGCGAGGCCGGCCAGCGGGTGGTCATCGAAGAATTCCTGGAAGGCGAAGAAGCCAGTTTCATCGTCATGGCCGACGGAGTCCACGCCCTGGCCCTCGCCACCTCCCAGGACCACAAGGCCCGCGACGACGGCGACCTCGGACCCAACACCGGCGGCATGGGCGCTTACTCTCCCGCCCCGGTGGTGACGCCGGAAATTCATGCCCGCGTCATGCGCGAGGTCATTGAACCCACCCTGGCCGGCATGTCCAAGGACGACATGCCCTACACCGGCTTTCTCTACGCCGGACTGATGATTGCTGCCGACGGGAAACCCAAGGTACTGGAATTCAACTGCCGTTTCGGCGATCCGGAAGCCCAACCCATCCTGATGCGCCTGAACAGCGACCTGGTCGATCTCTGCCTGGCGGGCTTGGACGGCAAACTGGACCAGGTGCGAGCGGAATGGGACCCCCGCCCTGCCTTGGGTGTGGTGCTGGCCGCCGGCGGCTATCCTTTCGATTATCGCAAGGGAGATGTCATCTTTGGCCTGCCCACAGCTCCTGAGGCCGACGCCAAGGCCTTCCATGCCGGTACCCGCCAGCACAAAGACCACGTCGTCACCGCCGGTGGCCGCGTGCTATGCGCCTGCGCCCTGGGCGACACGGTAGCCGATGCCCAAATCAAAGCCTACCAACTGGCCGAAAAAATCCACTGGGAGGGGATTTATTACCGCAAGGATATCGGCCATAGGGCAGTGAACAGGGCATGATGGCGGGCCTCAATCCTATCCGCCCTTGCCTGAATCTTGCGCTTCAAAACGCGGGTTTTCCGAGCATGTCATATACGGAATTCAAACCCAACAACATCAGCCCCAGCGGCAATGACAATAACAGCAGGAACAGGGAGATGGTCAGGCCGTTTTGTAGGCCGATGGGGCGACGGGTCAGCGGATGTTTCAGCGACACGGCGAACAAAGCGGCCATCATCTGAGTGGCGAGGAGCAGGCAGAAAACCGGAATGAAACGTTCGGAGAAGCGGAATTCATGGGCGATTACATCGCCTAGGATGGTGAGTATCAAAGGCAGGTAAAGCAGCAAGGAAGGCAGGGCCAGGAGGTAAGCCATGGCAAGGGAAGGCGCAAACCCCGCGCTTTTCTTCGCAGCCAGCACCAGGCAAGGCGTCCAGACCAGGTTGACGGTCAGATAGATCAAGGCCAGATAGCCAAATTCCTTCGCCGTATGGGCTGTCGGATTGGACAGCAGGTCCACGGTGAGATAGAGCAGCGGATGGGCTTTGTAGAGCAGAGGATTCATCTTGACCTCGCTGAACGGTGAGTCTAAAGCCTGTGGGAAATGCTCGATACCAGGAATTTCGGTTTTCAGGACCGGGTTTGCCGTTCCAATAGCACGATAGGATGCAGGGTACGCACACTCGACATCCCGCGCAACTTCAATCCCGCCCGCAGATGGATGGCGCAACCCACATTGGAGGTGAGCAGGTAGTTTGGGGCGATGGCCGCGATGCTTTCCAGCACATCTTCCCGCAAGGCGTTCGCCATTTGCGCATGCTCCAGCATGTAAGTCCCCGCCGCACCGCAGCAAGGCGTGGTATCGGGCAAGGTCTTCACTTCCAGTTGTGGGATCCGCCGTAGCAATTCGGGGACGTGGCGGCCGGCCTTGAGCAGGTTTTTCAAGGAACAAGGGGTATGGACCAGCACCCTGCCCGGCAAGGGTTCGAACCGAATCTCCTCGGGCCAGACCTGTTCGGAAAGGAACTGGCAAATATCCTTGACCCTGGTGCCGAATGCCTGCGGATATTCCTTCAGCACCGCGCCGCAGCCGCTGGCCAGGGTGAGGATGGCATCGGGACTTTCGGCGCCGAAAGCCGCCCGATTGCTCTCCTGCATCCTCTCCGCGCCCTGCCTGTCGCCCGAATGCAGGGCCATGGCGCCGCAGCAGCCCTGCCCCGCCGGCACGCTCACCCCCACTCCCAGGCGGTTCAACAGGCGGATGGCGGCGCTGACGGTCTCGGCGTCGGCCAACTCCGCCGTGCAACCCAAAAACAGTTCCACGCAGGCGGTCTGTTTTCCCGACGCCGGATGAAAGCCGCGCCATTCCCCATGCTCGAATACTTCGGGAAGACCCGCTTCCAAATCGGCCAGGCCCGTCGATTTCAGCACGCCGGTCTTGGCCAGCACACCGCGGGCCGGAGCAGACAAGCGCTGAAAACGCGGGTTTTGCAGCGAAAAACCGACGGCGGCGGATTTGATGCGGGCCGCCAGGGGCTTGGCATGCTGGCCAGCGGTGGCGCTGCGAAAATCGTCCACCAGCCGCCCATAGGGCACCTGGGCGGGACAGGCCGCCTCGCAGGCACGGCACAACAGGCAATTGTCCACATGCTCCAGAAGCCTAGGACTCGCCTCCAGTTTTCCAGCCGCCCAGCCCTGAATCAGGGCCAGCCGGCCCCGGGGCGATTCGTTCTCGTCCAGGGTCTTGCCATAAGTGGGACAGTGCGGCAGACACAAGCCGCATTTGACGCACAGTTCGATGTCGGAGAATGTGTTTTTCAATGCCGAAAGTGCCTCATGCCGGTGAATACCATGGCCAGACCCTGCTCGTCGGCGGCGGCGATGACTTCACCATCGCGTATCGAACCGCCCGGCTGAATCACGGCGGTGACGCCCACGGCGGCGGCGGAATCCAGGCCGTCGCGGAAGGGGAAGTAAGCGTCGGAAGCCACCACCGAACCCTTGATCTCCAGGCCCTCGTCGGCGGCCTTGATGGCGGCGATGCGGGCGGAATAGACCCGGCTCATCTGCCCCGCACCGATGCCGATGGTCTGCCGGTCCTTGCAATAGACCATGGCATTGGACTTGACGAATTTGACCACTTTCCAGGCGAACAGCAAGTCGATGATTTCCTGTTCGGTCGGCGCCCTTTTCGTCACGATGCGCAGGTCGGAACGGGCGATGCGGCCATCGTCCCGATCCTGCACCAGCAAGCCGCCGACCACGCGTTTGCAATCCAGGCCAGGCGCCACCGAAACAGACCAGGGTCCGCAATCCAGCAATCTGACATTCTGCTTGGAAGCCAGAATGGGCAGGGCATCCGGGTTCACTCCGGGGGCGATGATGACTTCCACGAACTGGCGATCGATGATGGCTTTCGCGGTGGCGGCGTCCAGCGGCTGGTTGAAAGCGATGATGCCGCCGAAAGCCGAGGTGGGATCGGTAGCGTAAGCTTTGTCATAGGCTTCCAATTGACTCACTCCCTGGGCCACGCCGCAGGGGTTGGCATGCTTGACGATGACGCAGGCGGGCTGCCCGTCGAAGCTTTTCACGCATTCCAGGGCGGCATCGGCATCGGCGATGTTGTTGTAGGACAGTTCCTTGCCCTGAAGTTGGCGAGCGCTGGCGACGGAACCCGTGGGCGCGTTAGGCTCGACATAAAACGCCGCCCGCTGGTGCGGGTTCTCGCCATAGCGCATGGTCTGCGTGCGCTGGAAGCGCAGTGCCAGGCTTTCCGGGAATGGCTCGGCCCCTTCCACCTTCTGCCCCAGGTATTCGGCGATGGCCCCGTCGTATTTCGAGGTATGCGCGAAACTCTTGGCCGCCAGCCGGAAACGGGTGGCTAAGGAAAGCGCGCCGCCTTCGGACCGCAATTCGGCGATCACCGCTGAATAATCCGAGGGATCGACGATGACGCCCACGGAGGCGTGGTTCTTGGCAGCGGCGCGGATCAGGGCGGGCCCGCCGATGTCGATGTTCTCGATGGCGTCCTCCAGCGCGCAACCCGGCTTCGCCACGGTGGCCTCGAACGGATAGAGATTGACCACCACCAGGTCGATGGGCCGGATGCCATGGGCCTCCATTACCTCTTCGTCGATGCCGCGCCGGCCTAAGATACCACCATGGATCTTCGGGTGCAGGGTTTTGACGCGGCCATCCATCATCTCCGGGAAACCGGTATAGTCGGACACCTCGGTGGCGGCAATGCCGCTCTCCGTCAATAGCCTGGCCGTTCCGCCGGAAGAGAGGATCCCCACCCCGAGCGAGGAGAGGGCGCGGGCGAAATCGACGATACCGGTCTTGTCGGAAACGCTGATCAGGGCTAGTGCAACGGGGTTTGTCATGGGAGTACTCGAGAAGCTTGGGTTGATTGCTCATCCCCTCCGCCGGAAGGGTACTTTTCTATCAAGTTCACAGGCCATAACCGGCCATTTTCTTGCGCAGGGTGCTGCGGCTCAAACCCAGCATCTGCGCGGCCTTGCTTTGGTTATGCCCACACTGTTCCAGAACGGTCTGAATCAAGGGACGCTCGACCTCACTGAGCACCATGGCATGCAGGTTGACGACATCATGGCTACCCAGCCGGCTGAGATAATCGCCCACGACCAGACGCACATGCTCGCTCAACAGCAAAGTCTGATGGTTTTGTTGAGGACTTAGCCCCCTATCTTCGGTTCGGATTTCCTTGTCGTCCACTGTCATGCGGCTATTTCCTGACGGTTAGGGTCAAAAAGAGATTGGATCATATGGATCTGTCGCTGCGCGGAATCTGTCGTGTAGATGGCTTGCAAACCGGCCGGTTCGCCCAGGCTCTTCGCATACCAGCCGATATGCTTGCGCGCGATGCGTACCCCCGCGTATTCGCCATAAAAAGCATGAAGCCCGGTCAGATGTTCACACAGGAGATCTTGTAATTCCCGCACGTCGGGTTCTTTGATGCGGCTTTGCCCCTCCAGGTATGCGTTGATTTGTGTGAACAGCCAAGGTTTGCCCAAGGCCGCCCGGCCTATCATCAGGCCATCCGCGCCGGTTTGCTCCAGCACCCGGCGGGCTTTTTCCGGGGAATCGATGTCGCCGTTGGCGATCACCGGGATGTTCACGGCAGCTTTGACCAAAGCGATCGTCTCGTATTCGGCCGGGCCAGAAAAGCCGCAGGCGCGGGTTCGTCCATGCACGGTCAGCGCCTGGATGCCGCTGTTTTCGGCGATCCTGGCGATGGCGAGCGCATTGCGGCTGGCGAGATCCCAGCCGGTGCGGATCTTCAGCGTCACCGGCACCTCCACCGCTTTCACCACCGCCTCCAGGATGAGACCCACCCGTTTCTCGTCCCGTAACAAGGCCGAGCCGGCGGCCACATTGCACACCTTCTTCGCCGGACAGCCCATGTTGATATCGATGATCTGGGCTCCCCGGCTCACGTTCAGCTTAGCCGCTTCGGCCATCTGCGCGGGATCGGCGCCTAAGATCTGGATGGACCTCGGTTCGTTCTCGCCTTCATGATCGCAGCGCAACAAGGTCTTGCGCCCCTCTTGCAGCCGGGGATTCGCGGAAACCATCTCGGAAACCGCCAGCGCCGCGCCGTAGCGGCGGCAGAGCAGGCGGAAGGGACGATCGGTGACGCCCGCCATGGGAGCGAGAATCAACCGCCCGTCGAGTCGGTAAGGACCTATGCGCATGGAAGAGCCGGCAAGAAAAGGGCGTGAAGTCTATACGAATGAGTCGCCCGGGCAAAGCCCCAAACGCCGAAAATCGTGTTCCTCACGCAGCAAATCCTGAAGAAGTGCTCAGGATGCCACGCTCAGCCCCGCAGGCAGCGGCACATGGCTGACCACATAACGGTGCTTGCCCGAAGCCTCGGCGGGAATATGTTCGACCGATTTCACCTCGACCCGCACCGTATCGCCCAGCCGCGCCTTGATGCCTTGGACGATCTGCTCGCGCATGCCCTCCTCCCAGGCGGGACCTTGCACCACCCAAATTTCCATGTTCCCTACGTCATGCTGTAGGCATTTGAACTCGGCGACGCCGGGAACGGCGCGCAACACATAGATGATGGCCAAAGCATGCATGACGGTCCCGTCGGCACGGACGATGAAATCCGTGGAACGTCCGATCACCTCGCCCACCACATGCAAACCCCGGCCTTGACGGCAAAACTCTTCCGCATAGCGCACCATGTCGCCGGTGCGATAGCGGATGAATGGCTGGGCCTGCGAGCACAGGCCGGTCATCACCGCCTCGCCGATCTCGCCCGGCGCCACCGGCTTGCCTTCCGAATCCAGCGCCTCCATCACCACGCTCTCGCTGGTCAATAGCATCTGTCCGGCGGGAGACTCGTGGGCGTTCAGCCCCACGTCGCGGCTGCCGAACTCGTTGGCCACCGGGACACCGAAGTGTTCCGCGATGATCTCCCTTTGGTGGGGAAACAGGGGTTCGCCGGTGGTGCATACCAGCTTCAGCCGGGGCAGGCGCAGCTTGATTCCCCTATCCCTCACCCGCGCCGCCAGCAGGGCCAGACTGCTGGCGTAGCCATACATGCACACCGGATCGAAAGACTGGATCTGTTCGATATAGTCGTCCATGTTGGCGACCGACATTTCGAAAGCGTTCAGCACCAACTGGTTGAGCAGGCGATCGCGGAAATTTTTGATCTTATCGGTCCGGTTCAACTCCACCGGCGAGCCCCATAAGAACACCTCGGGTTCGCCGAACTCCACTCCCCACCAACGCCGCGCGCGGATGCGAGCCGCCGCGTCGGCGGCCTGGCGCTGCCGCCCGAAGTAGAAAATCAAGGGCTGGCCGCTGGAACCCCCGGTGTTGTAGCGGAACACTCCGCCCGGAATGCCGCGCCAGACCAGACTCTCGCGGTTATTGGCGGCATCCTGTTTGTTCATCGTGGGCAAACGGCGTAAATCCTCCAGCCCAAAAGGGGCATTCTCGCCCAGTTCCAAACCCGCCGCGCGAATGCGCTGTGCATGCCAGGGAGAATGTTCCAGCGCGATCTTCAACAAGGTTTTCAGTTTGACCGTCTGTAATTGCTCCAGTTCGGGCCGGGAAAGCCATTGGCTGCGCTCCAACTCGGCCGCATAAGCGAAAGTGGGACGGCGCATGAGCGATTCTTGCAGGCGGTAAACGATTTCGCGGGAGATGAAAGGATGCATGATGGTTTAAGTGGATGGTCTTGGCGGGGATGCCGGAATGGAATATTACGTCGCCGAAGCGCCGGTCCACAAGCTTGACAAGATGACGATCAGTCTTATCCCGGATTATTCATAAACCAAGAGCCATTTTCAGCAAATCAATGATTTATATAGCCTTATACTCAGAGAGGCGCGGACAAGCAAGAACGAGCCGTCTCGAACTCCGCCCGGATGTATCAATGGCTTATGTCCTTTATCCTGCGGTTTATGAATCATCCGGGTTACGAATTAACATGGAGATAATAGGCTTTTTCCGTCAGCCACGTCAGCCCCCGGCTTTTCAGACCGGGATTTTCTTCCCGGGTATCTCTCGCCGATAGGTTTTCAACCTGATAAGCCACTCCGAACAATTCCCTGACCCGGTCCTCGGTAGTCGAGAAAGGCGGCCCCTCCATTTCCGTTTGCTCATACTCCAGGGTCACCAATAGAATAGGCGGGCGTTTCGGCAACAAGCGCAGCAAATGCTCGGCATAGCGCGATTGCAGTTCTTGCGGCAGGGCGATCAAAGCCGCCCGATCATAGACGGCTTGCACACCTTCCAGATGGGCGGGCTTGAGATCGAAAAAATCGCCCACCAGCAGTCGAATCCCTTCGCTTTCATGGCATTGGAACTCATCCAGAGAACTTCTAGTCGGCGACAGCGATTGTTCGGTGAAAAAATCCTCGATGGCGATCGGGCTCAGTTCAACCCCTAGCACCGGGTATCCCTGCAGGCGCAGCCACACCATATCCAGGCTCTTGCCGCATAGCGGGACGAATACCGGGCCTTCGCCTCCATTCGCCAAAATACCCCTTCCATATTCGCTCAGCATGGGGTTTACCTGAGATTGGTGGAAACCGGTTTGTTTGAGTTCCCATCGCTCGTGCCAAAATTGTGCTTCCATCGGTTATGCCCTGTTGTGTTGAAGGTCTTGGGGTGAAGCGCTAAGGGAGACGGTTCATTAGCAATACCTCGATGGATTCCTATGAGGATGGATAGCCCTTCCTTTAGTCGTCATGCGCGATCTTCAGTCCTTTGAACGATTGGCAGGGTGCCGGTTCCCGGTCCGGGAGTTTTGCGGCTAGAGGGAGTAGTAAAGGCCGGTAATCGGCGAGTATCAAGAAAAAGGTCCGCGGTCTCCGCACGCAGGCGTCGACCACGGCCCCGTCATACTCAGCTCATCGCGCCTTCGACCGCATCCCCAAGCGGGTTCGATAAAACGGGTGGGTCGAGAACCTCAGATGCAAAAGGCGGTCGCCGGAACCCGGCAACGGTGAGCCATGTTGGAACCAAGCCCCAGGGAAAACCTACTCCGTCTGGGCGGCACATTTGCCTTTCCATAAAGCGATGGTCGCCCCGGTGGGGTCGACGATCAGGCTCATCGAGCCATACTCGCCGATTTCCTTGACTTCCTCCGCCACGGTGGCGCCGAGTTCTCTCGCCTTTTCCGTCATGGCATGAATGTCATCCACGCCGACATAAGCGAGCCAATGCGGCGGTACGTTGGGGTTGTTGCACATACCGCCCCCCGTGCCCTCACCTACGTTGACCAGGGTATAACTTCCGCCTTCCGGCAGGGGAACGTCCTGCATTTGCCAACCGAACAGGCGCTCGTAAAAATCCTTGGCCTTGGCGATATCGGCGGTATGTAATTCTACATGTACGAATGGGTTTGCCATACGGTAATCTCCTCTCACAAGTTGAATCAAGACGGTGTCCGAATTTAAGCCGCTTGCCGTTGTTCCACATGGCTGCACAGCCACCCGAGAACGCGCTTCCAGCCCCCTTCCTGACGTTCCGTCGCCGTCTCGCTAACGAACCCGGAGTGGGTCAAAGTAAGGCGGGTACCGGAATCCGTACGGCGAAACTCAAACTGGACGGTGGTGGGTGGACCGCTTTCCCAACTCGGGTTCCAGGTGTAAATCAGCAAGCTCGGGGATTCGACGCGGACATATTCACCTTCCACGGCGAAACTTTCCCCCTGTGCGCTCTCTCCTTCCGCGCGCCACTTGCCTCCCACCCGCAGATCCGCCGTCCATTGCGTGCAGCGGTAGAGGCTATCGTCTCCCCACCAAGCCAGCAATTGCTGCGGATCGGTCAGCGCGGAGAATACCCGCTCGGGAGGGGCTTGAATGTCGATTTCTTCAATGACGGTGTCATTCATGGTCAGTCACTCCTTCATCTTGCGTTTCAAGGAATTGCTTCAGGTTGCGCAGCCGGCTTTGCCACATGGGCCTGTAGCTGCTCAGCCACTCGTCCACTTCCATCAGAGGCTTGGCATTCAACTCATACAGACGATTTCTGCCTTCCCTCATTTCAACGACAAGTTCCGCTTGGCGCAGCAGCCGAAGATGTTTGGAAACCGCCGGACGACTCATGGTGAACTTGCGCGCGATGCTGCCGACTGGCTGCCTGCCAAGACGAAGCATGGACAGAATCGCACGCCGCGTCGGGTCGGCCAGCGCTTTGAAAACATCACGGTTATCAGTAAAATTGGAAACCATAAGGTTACATATTGAATCCAAAAAAAACGCACGACCTGGGTCTGCGCCGCTCATTGGTAACTTATCGGTTACAGATTTTTATCGCTGTCGCATGGGATGTCAAGCATTCAGATATGTGATTGCCCTATGTTCAATCGCCTCGGATCGATTTCAGCCGGGCATCAAGGGATGAAGTTGCACATCGACTCTTGGGCAATCGAGGAGGACTCACAAAGTGTCAGCGCCGACTCCTGAACAACCGACAGGGGCTATCAAACAGTCGACGTCGACTCCTGAACTCATCCGGCAGGACTGATTCGGCGTCTCGTGACCCAGAGCCTGATATGTCCTCATAGAAAACGACAATCCCATGGGAGGGGGCGACAGGGAACTTTCTGGGCTTAACTTTCAGGGAATTACCTTCGCAATCCATCATTCACCGCCCTCAAATTCATCGTCCACGCCAAATAGCCCACTGGCGTTCAGTTCCTGCTTCCGGAACCGGATGGGGCTGGCAGCGGCTGTTGGCTGAAGTCGAAACAGTCACTCATGCCGTTCGAGGCATTGTCACGCTGATTGAACTGCGGTAGACCGAAGGTCGTTTCGCAGAACTTCACCAGGCTGACGTGAGAGTTTTCTTGATGGGACAGGAACCCCGGCTTGGCATACGGACTAATCACCAGGCAAGGGACTCGCGATCCGAAGCGAAAGGGATCACCATTGAATTCGGGGTGGGCGTCCTCGGGACGCTGGGCAAGGGAACTATCCCAAATCTCTTTCACGGGTGGGACAACGTGATCGAACCATCCACCCCAGTCGTCCCAGGTCACAAAGATCGCGGTCTTTTCCCATAGACCACCCGCGACAATGGCGTCGATCTGTTCAGCGGTCCACTGGTCTCCATCAGTCACGTTCTGTTTGGGATGCTCGCTGAGGTCGGGTCTACCGTCGCCATACACCCAGGATACGCTGGGCAAACGTCCCTGCGCGGCATGGTGCATAAACATATCGCGCGAGTGGTTGCTGCGGTGGCCGGCCAATTCCGCGATGTAATGAAAGGCGTAGCCACCGTAGTTGCCCCAGGTAAGGCCAGCATTCTCCAGCGCCAGCGGCAGGGAGCGCAGATCGTAGCCTTCGCCCGGACGCGGCCGATAGTGATGCGCAGGGTTGTTGATGATCGGCGCATCCGCGCAAATGAGCATGAGATGATTGGGGGTAGAAGGTCCTGCGACTTCAGAGAAGTAATTGTCACACAAGGTGAAATTGCGAGCATAGGCGAAATATGCAGGAATATCGGACTCACCGTATTGCACGCGATGGATGGCGTCACCCTCGCGGGCCATCCAGGTCTGATGTTTGTGATCGGGGTCATCGGACGGCGGATTCTCTGCGGGATCGATGCTTACGCCGTTCGCGCCGGGGAAAGTGCCGAAGTAATTGTCAAAGGTGTGATTCTCTTTGACGATGATGACGATGTGTTCGATCTGACCGGCCATAGGAACCTCCTCTCTTGGTGCAAGCCTTACGGCATCTTCGGCCCGCCAAACGGGCGGCGATTATTTTTCTCGTCTTTCAGATCAGCTATAGTGCTCGCCTTGATATTCAATAAATCCAACTGGATGGTGGGTAAAATGAATAACGGGCAAAACTGGGTTTTCATTGTCCGGCGTTGGATAAGCATTATCGGAATCGATATACTCGCCCTGTAGTTCGATTTCCTGGCCAACCGCCAAACCGGGAATTTCTGCGTCCAGACCTTCGTTGTCGCCAAAACGAACGGCCACAAAGACCGTTTCGCCTTCGATGCTGTTCTTGTTGGAACCGCGCAAAAACACTTGCTGCGAGACTTTAACGGTGAAATGTTGGTGGTTCGCACCATGATGGTGGGCGGGAGCATCGAACACTTTTTCGATGTTCCCGATCACTCGCGCAAGCGGAGCGCCCAAAGAATGCGAGAACCGATGGTGCGGAAGGATTTTGGTGGCGCGATGGGAGTTATGGTGGTGATGAGTCATGTCTTTAGTCCTCTAAATGCCCAGATAGCACTGCATTTTGTACTATATAGAGGAAGCATGACAGTTTTGTTACCTTCAAAGATCCTGCTTAAAACCACCGAAACCGACTCGCCTTAAATTCCGCTTCGTGGGGGGCCATGGCTTTTAACAAAACGATCATTTTACCTTTGCGATAGTTGACCATGAAAACGGTTCAGGTTAATAGACGAAAATGTTACAAAGAAACCGGCCAAAGCCGGCTTCATTAAACGGACGCCAGGTTTGTCGCCCCTTCTTCGGAAGGATCCTTGCGATCCCCCTTGAAGCCCGAATGGCTGCTTAATGAGGGGGGATGTCCACAAAAGGGTTGCAAGATCACTCCAAGAACCGGCCCGAACTATCAAACAATCGGGCGAGCTACTGTTTGCGAGCGGAGCCACACCGGCCCGGCAGAGATTCTACGCTCAGGCTTTCCTGTTGATGAGGAAATACACCACCGGCACCACCAGCAGCGAGAAGGCGGTGGAGGCGAAGATGCCGAAGATGAAGCTCCAGGCCAACCCCGAGAAGATGGGGTCCAGGGTAATGACGAAGGAACCGAACATGGCCGCGCCGGCGGTGAGGAAGATGGGCCGAAGCCGGGTCGCCCCGGCTTCGATGAGGGCGTCGACCAATTCCATCCCCTGTTCGCGCAGTCGTTCGATGAAATCGATGAGGATGATGGAGTTGCGCACCACGATGCCGGCCAGGGCGATCATGCCGATCATGCCGGTGGCGGTGAATAAAATCGGGTTCTCGTAACCCGCCACCGGGCTGGTGAACAGGTTCAACAGCCAGAAACCGGGCATGATGCCGATGATGGTGAGCGGTATCGCCACCATGATGACCAGCGGCATGCCCAGCGATCCGGTCTGCGCCACCAGCAACACATAGATCATCAACAGCGCCGCGCCGAAGGCCAGCCCCAGGTCGCGGAACACGTCCACGGTGATCTTCCACTCGCCCTCCCCGGCCAGATCGACGCTGTAGCCGGGTGGCAGAGGTTTGGCGCTTTCGATGTCCCACCAGTCGAACACCGCTTCCACCGGGCTGCGGCCCACGGTATCGGCGGTGACGTAGTTCAGCCGCTTGAGGTTCTTGTGGTAGATGGTGAGATCGACCTGGCTCTCCACGGCCTCGCCCAACTCGCCCAGTGGAACCAGGGAACCGTCCGCCGCCTTCACCCGCAGAGCCAGCAGATCGTTCAGATTGGAGCGCTCCGCTCTCGGCAGACGCAGGAGGATCTCCAGCGGCAGGCGTTCGGAAGACACATGCACCGTTCCGGCCCTGCCGCCACCCAAAGCCATACTCAAAGTCTCGGCGACTTCCCGGACGGTGAGCCCGTGCAGGGCGGCTTTCTGCCGATCCAGCCGGAAGCGAATCTTGGGACTGGGCTCATCCACCAAGTCATCCACATCCGCCAAGCCCTGGATCTTTTCGATCTGCGAACGGACGTCCTCGGTCACCTTGGCCAATTCGCCATAATCCTTATCCAGAGAACCGTAGACCTCGGCGACGAAGGTGGACAACACCGGCGGACCGGCCGGGGTCTCGACAATTTTGGCTTTCGCGCCATGAGCTTTGGCGATGCGCTCGATGTCCGGACGGATACGCAGCGCGATCTGGTGGGATTGCTGCTCGCGCTTCTCCTTAGGGAGCAGATTGATGCGGATCTCGCCTACATGACCGCCGCTGCGCAGGTAGTAATGCCGCACCATGCCATTGAAATCCATGGGCGAGGCCAGGCCGACATAGGTTTCGTAATCGGTGATTTCATTCACCGTCGCCAGATAACGGCCCAGATCCCGCGCCACGGCGTCGGTGGATTCCAGGGTGGAGCCGCGCGGCAGGTCGATGACCAGTTGCAGCTCGTTTTTGTTGTCGAACGGCAGCAGCTTCAAGGGCACGATGCGGTAGACGGCGAGCAGACTGGCGCCGATGAGGGCGGCTACCATGGCCCAGAGGAACCATTTTGCCCGCTTCGGCTTGCGTATCAGTGCGCCGAGGATGTAGTCGTAGAACCGGTAAGTCGGCGTTTCCTTCAAATTAAAAGGCGCTTCGTCGCCTTTGCCATATTCGCTTTGCAGCAGATGGAAGCTGGCCCAGGGCGTGACGGTGAAAGCCACCAGCAGCGACATCAGCATCGCGATGGGCACGTTGAACGCCATCGGCCCCATGTACGGCCCCATCATGCCGGTGATGTAATACAAGGGCAGGAACGAGACGATGACCGCAAAGGTGGCGAAGATCGTCGGCGGGCGCACCTCGTCCACGGCGGTCAGCGTGGCCTCCAGCGGGGGTTCCTTGTGCAGCTTGAAATGGCGGTAGATGTTCTCCACATCGACGATAGGGTCGTCCACCAGCAAGCCCAGCGACAAGATCAAGGCGAACAGGGTGACACGGTTGATGGTGTAGCCGAACACCAGATCGAACAGCAAGGTGACGCCCAAGGTCATCGGCACGGCCAGGGCGACGATGAGGGCTTCTTTCGGCCCCAGGGCCAAGGCCAACAACACGATGATGGTGGCGATGGCTATCCCTAAGTGCTTCACCAGTTCGTTGACCTTGTGGTTGGCGGTCTCGCCGTAGTCGCGGGTGATGCTGACGGTCACGTCCTCGGGGACGATCCGGCCTTGCAGGTCTTTCACGGTGCGGAGGGTTTCCTCCGCCACCGCCACGGCATTGGCCCCCTTGCGCTTGGAAACGGCGAGGGTGACGGCCTGGCGCTCCTCGCCAGGCCCGGGGGCTAAGCAAATCCCCCCTTGCCCCCCTTTATCGAGGGGGGAATCCGGACAGGTCTCCACCTTCCCTGGAACGGCCGGCATGTTCTTCACTCCCTCCCCTGATAAGGGGAGGGTGGGGGAGGGGTTCGCGAGGGTTTTGCTGCCGGCTGCGGCCTGGCCGAAACCGATGCGGGTATAGCTCTCCGCCTCGGCGGGTCCATCGCGGACTTCGGCCAGGTCGCGCAGGTAAACCGGCCGGCCCGCTTCGACCTTGACCACGGTGGCGGCGATTTCCTCGACGTTTTTGAAAGCCGGACCGGCATCCAGTTGCACCATGCGGTTTTCGCTCTCGTAACGGCCCGCCTGGAGATTGACATTGGCAGCCCCCAAAGACTGCATCAATTCCGGCAGGCTCAGACCATGGGCCGCCAGTTTGGCGGCGTCGGGATAGATCAGCAGCTTGCGGATTTCCCCGCCCACCACCGAGATCTTGCCGGAATCCTTGACCTCGCCCAGCTTGTCCTTCAACTCGTCGGCCAAACGGCGCAACATCGCCGCATCGTAAGCGGGAAATTCGGAGGAGAGGGTGAGGGTGACGATGGGCACATCGTCGATTTCCACCGGTTTGACCACCCAATTCCGCACGCCAGGCGGGATGAGGTCCTGATTGGACATCAGCTTGTTCCATACCTTGACCAGGCTATCCTCGCGATTCTCGCCCACATAGAAGCGTACCGTGACCATGGCCTCTCCCTCGCGGGAGGCGGAATACACATATTCCACTCCATCCACTTCGCGCAGCTTGGCTTCCAGGGGGGTGGCGACCAATTTTTCGATCTCTTCCGCCGAAGCGCCGGGCATGGACACGAACACGTCGGCCACAGGCACGACGATCTGCGGCTCCTCCTCGCGCGGCGTGAGCCACAGGGCCGCCAATCCCGCCAACAGGGAGGCGATGAGCAACAGCAAGGACAGTTTGGAAGTGATGAACAGGCGGACGATCTCGGCGGTTAAGCCACGCTTGATCGGGGCATTCGACATGAATCAAGCCCCCTTCGCCAACGATGGAATGGCCCGGATCATTTCCCGCCTCCCAGTAAAACCACATCGCCTTCCTGCAGCCCGGAAAGAATCTCGACCCGGTCTTCTCGAACCTTGCCGGTGCGGACCTGGCGCAGCCTGGCTATCCCGCCGACGACCCGATGCACGCTTTCCAGTTGCCCCGAGCGGCTGACGGCGGCGAGCGGAACCAGCAGCGCCCGCCGTCGGCCGCAAGCTTGTTGCAGCCAGGCGAAAGCACCGGGCTGGGCCGCACTCGGGTTCTCCAGGCCGGCCTTGACGAGTACGGTGCGGGTTTGCGGATCGATGGCGGGGGCGATTTCCTCCACCTTGGCGGCATAGTCTTTTTCACCTATCCGGGCGGTGAGATTCATGTCCTTGGTGAGCCTTCCGGCGCAATCTTCGGGAATGGCGGCCTCCACCCGCAGACGCTGACTGGACTGCAGGGTCAGCACGGCCGATCCGGGCAGGCCCATGTCGCCGGGTTCCAGGTTGCGCTTCACCACCGCGCCATCGAAGGGCGCACGCAGCACCGTCTCGGTCAGCAGCGATTGCGCGGTGGCAATGGCGGCGCGGGCTTCGCCGACCTGCGCCGCGGCGGTACGGGCCGCGGCTTGGGAGGCTTCC
>JAQTSI010000305.1 GCA_028711365.1 Methylococcaceae bacterium | reverse complement strand
AGTTTCCCCACCTTTAGCTCGCGCTTTTCGCGCACGGAATAGTAAAAAGTGAATAGTAGGGATCGACGATAAACCGGGACTTCCCCGGAATCAATAACGAGTACGGAGTACGGAGTATCGAAACATGAAGTTCCACGAGGCGTCAAAACTGTTTCCGCTCTTGGAGGGCGACGATTTCAAGTCGTTCGCGGCGGACATCAAGGAAAATGGGCTACAGAATCCGATCAAGACATTCCACGGCGAAATACTCGATGGCAGAAACCGCTATCGGGCATGTAAGGAGGTCGGCGTCAAGCCGGAATACGAGGAGGTGTCGCCTGACGATCCGGTTTCCTATGTCCTTTCGCTCAATCTCCACCACCGCCACCTGAACGAAGCGCAACGGGCTATGGTGGCGGCGCGGGTGCGACCGCACTTCGAGAAATTGGCGAAGGAAAGGCAGGAAGCGGGCAAAAGTGCTGACGGCCAAGCGGGTGGAAGAGGTCACAAAAAAACCTTGGGGCCAATTGGCCCGAAGGTTTTACGCGAGCTAAAATCCCGAGCATCCGAAGAAGCTGGCATGGCCCTGAACGTCTCGCGCCGGAGCGTGGACCGGGCAAGGGTGGTGCAAGGAGAGGGCGTGCCTGAGTTGGCTAAAAAGGTTGAAGCCGGGGAGATGTCGCTTTCCAAGGCGGCGAAAATCGCCACACTGTCTTCCGAAGACCAAGTGAAAGCGCTTAACGGTGAAAAGGTTGAATTGCCAGTAAAGGGGAGTGGCGGATGTCCAGTGAAGGGACACGAAAAAACTGAACAGTACGCCCTGGAATGCGCAAGGGTGGCTATTACTCAACTTGCCAGGATTAAACCGAATAATCCGGGACGGGATAAGGCATTCACAAAAGTTGAAAAGTGGATCACAAAACAACGGGAGAATAAATAATGAGTTACAAGTTGAACGCGACCAAGAACTACGGGTTATTCGAGCTTGCCACATTCAATCGGGACGTAAGCAAGACGAAGAAGTTAGAGGCCAGCATGAAGCAACATGGATACATACCGGCCTATCCTCTTCACGTTACGCGCAACGGCAACGGGAAATTGCTAATCAAGGCTGGACATCACCGCTTTGAGGTGGCGCAGAGGCTTGGCCTTCCCGTGTTCTACGTTATCTGTGAGGATACGGCCACAATTCACGAATTGGAAGGTTCAACAATCCTCTGGAGGCTAAAGGACTATTTGCAGTCGTTCAGCCGTTGCGGAATGGCGGATTACCAATCCATTGCCGATTACACCGAGCGTACCGGCATTCCGCTTGTTTGCGCCATATCAATGTTTGGTGGACAGTCGGCTGGTAGTGGCAATTTTCAGCAAGCATTCAAGGCGGGAACTTATCGGATTACCGACAGGGACCATGCCGAGCAGGTGGCTACGATAGTCCAGCGATGCAAGGCCGCAGGGTTTAAGCACGCCACAATCAACCTGTTTGTCGCGGCTGTCTCTCGCTCGCTGAGGGTGCCTTCGTTCGTCGCCAAGAAGTTCGTGCAGCGGGTGGAATCGCACCCAGAGCTACTCTGCCGTCAAGCTCACCTGGACGCATACATGGATATGGTTGAGATGGTCTATAACTATGGAAGTCAAAAAAAGATACCGTTGGCGTTTATGGCGAAGCAGGCGGCGCAAGACCGTTTGCCCGCACCGTTCAAAAGGAAAGCCTGATTTGACAACTTGACCGGCAACTTTCCCGCGAGCATGTACAGGCGGATGGGAAAGTGGCGCAAACAACGAAGGCAGACGGGTGCCCGTACCATCCGCGCTGCCTTTTTGTTTGCGCCCGCTGGTCTTTTAATAAATGGCATCGAGACCCTTCAGGAGCAAGTATTCGCACTGCCAACAAAAAGAAATATGTCAATACACCCCCCCGGTCTAAGGTACTGCGCCGACAAAAAATGCCCGGGGGGGCAAGGGGAACAATCGGAAAACGTAACTCCCTTTACTTATTTTTTTAACCCAGCTTAACACCATGAAAATACGCGACCGCATCAAAGACTTCCGGCGGGTGAAGGCTTCCGAGCTTGCGCCCAACCCAAAGAACTGGCGGACGCATCCGCAAGAGCAACAGGACGCCCTTCGCGGCGTGTTGGCCGAGATTGGCTACGCGGACGCCCTGATAGCCCGCGAGGTCAAGGGCGGCGGCCTGGAGTTGATCGACGGACATCTTCGGGCCGAAACCACCCCCGACGAGATTGTCCCGGTCCTAGTGCTGGACCTGACGAAAAAGGAAGCGGACAAGCTGCTGGCCACACTCGACCCGCTGGCCTCAATGGCCGAGGCAAATGCGGCGGCGCTGGAAAAGCTGCTTGGTGAAATCGAGACGGACAGCCAGGCGGTACAGGCGATGCTGGACGAGTTGGCGGCGGATAGCGGGATCGAACAGGCGGCAGGTGAGCCGGTGGACGCCGAGCCGCAAATTGATCGGGCGGCAGAATTGCAGAAGGAATGGGGAACCGAGACGGGGCAGATATGGGAAGTCGTTGGCAAGGCGGGGACGCACCGGGTGATGTGCGGTGACTCGACGAAGGCGGAGGATGTTGGGCGGCTAATGGGCGGCGAGAAGGCAAACTGTCTATTCACTGACCCGCCATACAACGTGGATTACGATGGTAATTATATTCAAAGCGGGAAGATACTCGACAAGAGCGAGACAATTTGGAGCGGAAATTCGTTCAAGGATTCAATCAAGGATTTTGGGGCTTGGATGAAAAACGCCATCTTAGTTCAGGATGGTTTTCTTTCCGATGGCGCGGCAGTCTATCTTTGGCATCCCCCTGGTGCCGAAGGCCGTCACTTCTGGGCCGCATGGCCGTGGGACCGATGGCACTTTCAATGTGACCTAGTTTGGAACAAGACAAGCCTAATAATTAGCCGGTGGGATTATAAGCCGCAGCATGAACCCGTCATGTACGGATGGAAGGGAAAGAACAGAAGTTGGGTTGGACCAAATAACGAGCCGACGGTTCTTGACCACGCGAGGCAACAGGGCGCATCAGGCGAAGAACGACTTCACCCAACAGCCAAGCCACTGCCGCTTGTTGCTCGGCTTCTAGCGAACCACGGAACCGGCTTGACCTACGACCCATTCCTTGGCAGCGGCACGACCCTGATTGCCGCCGAGCAGCTTTCCCGCGTCTGTTACGGAATGGAAATCTCCCCGGCCTACGTCGGGGTGATCCTACAGCGAGCCAAAGACTGTGGCCTGGAACCGAGACTGACGAAAGCGAAGAAACCACGAGCAAAGAACCAATCCGCCAAATAATTTAACACCGCCCGAGGCGTGGCCATGCTATGGCGAAGAAAAAAAGCAAACGCGATGAATTGCTGGCGGTATTGCAGGCGACAGAAAAGCGGGCGGCGGAACTCCGCGAGTTGCTCGGGCTGCCGTCGCGGGGCGGCGTCGTCGATACGCAGGCGGAAGTCGCGGCGTTTTTCGGCGTATCCACACATACCGTCGATGCGTGGCGGCGGACGTCGCCGGTCGCGTTGCCGGGCGAACGCGGCCAGTACGACCTCAAAGCGTGTTTCGAGTGGTGGCTGATTTATGGGCCGGGACGGCGAGGTAAGGGGCGGCCGCCGAAGGGTGCGGGCGACGAATACGACCCGCTGATGGATGTAGATGAGGACACGCCGGCACTCGAGCGCTGGCGACTGGCTCGAGCGCAAAGCGCCGAGATGGACCTCGCGGAGCGGCGCGGACAGATTATTTCGGTCGAGTTGTTTCAGCGGATGGTGGAGGCGGCGTTTGTTCCGCTGCGGCGATTTGCCGAGGAGCAGATCAAGGAGCATGGAAACGGAACGGCGGATGCGTGGGCGGAAGCCGTTGAAGAGTTCGAGAAGGAGATCAATAGTGCTACTGGGGAATCCAGCGACAATAACCGAACTGAGAGAGTTTCGGCGACTGCCGAGCCTGCTGATTCCACAACTACCGACGCCGATAGCTGATTGGGTTGAGAAGCACATCCGCTTGCCGTCGGGGCCGCACAAAGGGCGGATGTTCCGTCATAACCGACACCCAGTTAGCCGCCCGTGGTTTCAGGCTTTGCAATCGCGCAGGTGGGAGCGTTATGCCGTGACCGGGCCGGGGCAGAACGGCAAAAGTTTGTTCGGGTTTGTGATTCCGGTTTGCTACACACTCTTTGAGTTGGGCGAAACCGTGTTCGTTGGCATCCCCGATATGCGGCTCGCCGGCGAAAAGTGGAAGGTCGATTTTCTGCCGACGATCGAGGCCAGTTTCCCCGCGATGGTTCCGACGAAGGGGCCGGGGTCGAAGGGCGGCGCGATCAAGGACAGCATCACATTTACCAACGGATCGCGGCTCAAGTTTATGTCGGCCGCCCAAGGGGACGCGGGACTGGCTGGCCCAACGACTCGCAATCTCGTGATGACCGAGATTGACAAATACGACACTGCGGGCGAGGCCTCGCGCGAAGCCGACCCGATTCGACAGATGGAAGCACGGACAAATGCTTTCCGCGACTACGGCCGGCAGATTCTAATGGAATGCACGGTCTCGATCCCGGACGGCCGGATATGGCAGGAGATTACCAACGGGACCGACAGCCGGTTGTATCACCCGTGCCCGCACTGCGGTCAGTGGACGACATGGGAGCGGAACCACCTTGTGGGTTGGCAAGATGCGGCGGACGAGTTTGCGGCGGCGGAAGCGGCCCGCTGGGAATGCCCGGCTTGCGCGCAACAATTCGGCGAAGATGAACGCCGGGAAATGCACCGCCGCACTCTGCTTGTCCATCGCGGGCAAGAGATAACGCCCGAGGGCGAAATCACCGGGGCCGAGCCGCGCACGGAAACATTCGGGCTGCGGTGGTCGGCGTTCGATAACCCATTTGTTCGCACGTCGCGGCTCGGAAAAGATGAATGGTTGACGAAGCGGGCCTCCAACCAGGATTCAGCGGAGCGGGCCGCTCGGCAGTTTATTTGGGCGATTCCATACGAGTCGGCCGACATCGAGTTGACACCGGTTGACCCCGAGGACATTCGCAAGCGAATGGCGGAAACGAAACGAGGCATCGTTCCAAACAAAGCGATGGCCGTGGTTGTCGGAATTGACACCGGCAAGTATCGGCTGCATTGGGTTGCGATGGCGATTCTTCCCGACAACTGGGCAGTAGCCATTGATTACGGTGAGCAGAAAACGGAAGCAAAAAAGGTCGGCACGCTCAAGGGTATGAAGGATGCTTTCGCATTGTTGCGGCTACATTTCGATAGTGGTTGGCAGTTCGAAGATGGTCGCATGTGCCAGCCGCAACAGGTGTGGATCGACAGCGGATACCACGAACATAAGCAGCCAGTTTACGAGTTCTGCAAAGAGACGAATGCGGAATTGGGCAGGGCTTTCGGCGACGAGATATACCGCCCGACGAAGGGCTACGCGGAAGGCCATAAGCAAATGACGCGGTACTACGCGCCGCTAGAATTGACGGATTCCGTTCAGTACATCGGCGAAGAATTCAACATGCGTTTACAGCTGGACGACCAGATATACCTGGTCCACACCAACGCCGATTATTGGAAAGCGCGGGTGCAGGAGGGCTTGTCGATGGAATCACAGTCGGCAGGCGCGGTCTC
>JAQTSI010000304.1 GCA_028711365.1 Methylococcaceae bacterium | reverse complement strand
CTTCTTGCCAGTTCATACAGGCTCCTGATTATTCGGCAAGTCAATTATCGATCACACACATTTTGCTTGGGTACTATAAGGGAATTCAAAAAAGTCATATGTGACCCCAGGTGTAATTTTATTGTTGACTAATTGGGCCTTTACCGCTTCCTCGCTAACACAAAAGTGCTCCGCGGCATCCTCAATCGCATCCATCGAGAAATCATCCTCCAAATATTCCTTGAGCTTCTGGATAGGACATAAAAACTCTGCGGCAAATGCGCGTTGGAACTTTTGTCGAGCTGTTTTTGTATTCGTTACAGGTAGCCAAGAATCTTCGGCTTTCGCGATTAGATGATTACCAAGATGCCGGGCTAGCTCAAAGCGTAGACCATGTGGATGCGGCTTGCTAAAGAGAAATTTTGAACGTTTGGAGCCATTGTGGCGAATAGACAAACCTAAGGGGGGGCGCGACGTTGCCGCCGCACTAAATACCTCCCCAGGAGAAATGCCCAACAAATCGCAAAGGTCACCATCTTTCAAAATCCCACCAGTAATCCCGGCCTGTTCGCGTGCCTGATGGGCTAGGTTCCTGCCGCGCTCCCACGGCACAGCATTTAAGCATACTTCGTCCACGGAAATATCCACCTTGCCTTCAATACCCGTTGAATCGGCAAACTGAATAATGCTCCGCAGCTTCGCCTCGGGATCAGATGCTGCGCAAATCGGCGCGATTTCCGCGATAGCATCCGCGCCCGCCCGTGGAATGAGGCTTGAGAAACGAGAATGAAGACTCTCTGGACATTCATCGGGCTCGAAACCAAGCATAGCTTCTAATCGACGATAGGCTGACATGTCACGATCTTCGCGTTCATCTAATATTTCGCTCCACAACTCCCGAAGCACCGTCTGTTTGAGCCCTACGTCCTCAAGCCTGGCAATCACGGCACTCAAAAAACCATCAATGACTCGCTCATATTCCATTACCGGAATTCCGTGGTGCGCGTCCACGAGGTAGCGAATAGCGGCATTGGATTCTGGGTTCGATTGGGTAGCCCAAATTTGTATAAATTCACCATCATAAGCGAATAACATCCTTGGCCATACATAACCATATCCCGCCGCAGCTAATTCATGTGCCATACGCCAAGAATGAGTTGGCGATGATGCTGGAAGGAATTCCCAACGAAGCCGCCACCATGAGGCTGCAAACCAAAGAGCTATGGGGTAAGCGGAGAGGTGGGCCTCATCACGAACTTTTTCGGACCAAATATTCTCGTTGCGTGTAGTTCTCTTGCCACCCACATCAATCTTGAGCAAGGCCGAAGTTTCGCGTATTTCGGGAGCCTCGTTCATAGCTGACTCCCAGCGGCAAGTAATCGCAAATTCACTCATTTTCGCCTTTCCACCGCTTTAATATCTCGTCCGCGAGGGGATCATTTTCCGGCAAAGGAAAACCATGGTAGATGCCTTGCTCTGGGTTTTCCAACATTGCCTGTAGTGCTCGACCATTGGAAACGGCCCAGACATTCTGCGGCCAACCATTGCGCTCTTGGATGCTTACCAAACCTTGCCTAAGGCCGACCTTCAATAATTCCAATGCTTTGCGCCGTGTGAATATTTTTATCTCGTCGCATAATGCCTTGTCCTGCCTATGACAACTAGGTGGGTTTAGGTTGAAATCTCCCGGATTTTTCTTGTGTTCGGGATTTCCCCCATATCCTGCTCTTTCGGCAAGTTCTTTCAAGCGTTCACGCTGTTCTTCCTTCAAGGGAGCGTCTTGCAAGTAACGCTTATGCTCGTGGTTAGGAGTCCGTCTTCTTGGTTTCATCTTGTTCGATCAGGCAACATTGAGCATCCGATTGGCATAATCTCTGCTTGCCGTTAGGGGTGGCAAAGGTTTGTCATCCTGCTTATATGATTCGACGGTTCCCTCAACAATCTCACAGAGTTCCGCGAAAACCTGCTTTTCGTCGCTGTCATGGCATCCCCCATAAAAAAGTAAAAAAGTCCGGGACAACTGCCGATGAAACATTGGTCCTCATCCGACCATTCGACAATCTTGGCATGACGGTTTGCATCACTCATCGCTTGGATTCCTCTATCGCAGCCTTGACCACTTTTGCCTGATAGGCTGGGGCATCGTTGCCGGTTTGGCCTGAAATCGCAAGTGGTTTGGCTCCTGTAAGGAAGTACTGGTTAACTCCATTGCTGGAGGAGGGCTGGGGAGAGGGGCTTGCAGGTAAAAGGTTTTGCCCCTCTCCCCGCAGGGGCGAGGGGACTTATTCAGGGTTTCTTTTAGTGGTTATGCCCTTCCGCAAGGATGCACGATGATCTTGCTGCGCCCGTCGGCTTCGATCTCTTCGTCGCGGATGATGAAATTGTCCAGCTTCATGGTCAGATAGCGATCGTAATAGTCTTTCAGATCTTTTTCCACCGAGCCGCGGTCGAACTGCGGCTTCACGGTGTGGACGTTACCCCAGACGATCTTTACCACTTCGCCATTCTTCACTACCAACTCACCATCCTTGAACACATAATCGGGCTTGCTGAACATGGCTTCCTTGTCTTCCTGCTCGGTGTAGACGGTGATGTCGGCCCCGGCCCCCTGTCCCAAATGGCCGCGATCCTTCAAGCCCAGTAATCGAGCCGCACCGGCGCGGGTCATGATGGCGATCTCGTACAGCGAGTATTCGCGGTCGATGCTGCCCAAGGTACTCATCGCCGCCGCGTCCGGGTTGATGCTCGCCAGCCTGTCGTTGCGATAGCTCTTGTTGGTCAACAGCTTGATGAGGTGCGGGTAGCTGGTGAACGGCGCGCCGTTCGGGTGGTCGGTGGTGAGGAAGATCCGCCAGGGGTCTTCGGCCAGCAGGAAGATTTCCAGGCCGATGGCCCATTGCAGGGCATTGACGAAATTCTTGTCCTTGTATTTGAACGGCACCACGCCGCAGCCGGCGTCGCATTCGATGTCCATGCACACCCATTTGCCGTTGTGGGCATGGGAGGAATTGGCGAACTGACGCTGGGAGTCGCCGGAGGCGGTGACCGTCGCGCCGAACAGGATCTGTCCCACGTCGATGGTGATGTTCTTGTTCTTGTTGAATGCCTCGGCGATTTGCGCCGCTCCGGAGGAGAATTTGCGGTCGCCCTCCGTGCCATAGCTGTGGAACTGGATGTGGGTCAGGTGCAGCGGCAGGCCTTCGATGCCGGTGATGGTGTTGAGCGTGGTGTCGACATTACCGGGCACGCCCAGGTTACAGCCATGCACATGCAAGGGATGTGGAACGCCCAATTCATGCACCGCGCGGGCCAGGGATTGCAGCACCTTGCGCGGGGTTACCTGGTAATAAGCATGCCGTTCGTCCAAGTCCAGGCTGCGCTGGTTGAACTTGAAGGCGCTGATGCCGCCCGGATTCACTACCTTGATGCCGATGCATTGGGCGGAATGGATGGTCCAGGCCACGTAGTTGTTGATTTCTTCCTGGGACTTGCCGGAGGAGAGCAGGCGCAGGAAATAATCATCGCTGCCCAGCATGGCGTAACCGCCCACATCCAGCATCGGCACGTCGGCCATTTCATGGTGGGCTTGGCGGGCGTTGATGGGCAGCACCGCCGGCTCGAAGCCCGCCGTATAGCCCATTTCGGCATAGCGGTAGCCGGTGGTGAGGGTGGAAGGCACGGCATGTCCGCAACCGGCGCGCATCAATCCTTCGCGCTCCACCGGATCGCCGCGATGGTCTTCCGGCAACAGGTTGCGGGCGATGGTGACCTTGCCGCCGCCGATGTGGGTGTGCATGTCGATGGCCCCGGCCATGACGACCTTGCCGCGCAGGTCGTATTCCTGATCCGGCCTGGCGTCGCCCGGCGCGGCGATGATACGGCCATCACGAATCCAGATATCCCGAATTTCGCCGTTGACGCCATGAGCCGGGTCATAAACACGGCCGCCTGTGAGTTTGATCAGCATGGGTGGAAACTCTCCTCATTTTTTTGTTCCTTCCCCCTCAGCGAGGAAAGTCAGGATTCGGCGAAGGCGCAACGCCTTCTTGTCACCCCCCTTCGAAGGAGGGGATTACGATTACAACGGGTTAGGAATGCGCCCCTAGCGAGCGGTTGGCCAGATGGCCGACCAACCTATTCAAAAAATAACGCACGGAACGCTTGGCCCTGGGGCTTCCTTCCAGCCAGAAAGCGATGGCGGGGGAAACTCGATAATACAAAGAAACCAACAGCCTGCCGGATGCGGATTGCATCAGCACATGATCCCGCAAGCTTCGCAACACGATGACCTCGCGGCTATCATGGCCGCCATAGACCGCCGAGGCGATGAAACAACCGGTGTCAAACGATTTATATTTGGCGCCGCAATAGGGGCAGTGAGAGTGGTAGGGCTGTTTGCGCCCGCGCCAATTCACCTCGAATACCACGAGCGGAACCATTTTTTTTCCGCAATTGTTGCAAATGACCCGGTCGTCTTCGACCACCGACTGATAACGCTCGATCAGCCTGACCGCTATGGCTTGCGGTCCCTTGTTGCCCTGTTTTTCACTGAAACTGACCCAGTCGCCACTGTTGAGAGCTTCTCCCCCCTCGATGGAAGCCTCGTTAAAATAGCGATCGACCTCATCCTGGCCGGTGATGAAGCCATAACCTTTTTCTTTGGAAAACCACTTTACCTTGCCTTCCATCTACCTATCAGTCTCAGTTGGAGAGTTGCTAACGTCCCCGCTCTTCCACTCATGGCAGCAGATTAGGAAAGAAGAACACCGGGGCGCCTGCTCCCTGGCCGAATCATCCCATCCGATCCTTAGCTCAACGCCTGTTCGATGGCCGCCAGCACGTAAGCTCCGCTCGGCAGGCCCAAGTCCCTCAGTTTGCGCAGGGGCAGACATACCACATTGTCGCAACGGTACATATGGCCGGCGTGGTCGATACCCGGCGCGCCGACCGGGATATAGACCTCGGGCTCCTGTTCGAAGCGCATGCCGGCACGACCGATGACGATGGTGGGGATGGAAGCCTTAGGGGGCGTCTGCCTCGCGTTGATGGTGGAAACCCAGATCAGCAGGTCTGCTTCGCCGTTGGCCAAAAGCCTGGCGGTGGCGTTGTGGTAAGGATCGTATTCCGGGTAACCGCGGGCGTAGCTGATACGAGTCGGGTAGCCGGTTTGCCAGGCGAACACCTGGCTGGCGGTGCGGTCACCGTCCTGACCGCCCAAGGGCAGGGCTGCGGAGCGGGTCGCTCCGGTTTTGTTCAAAGCGACGACGGCCTGGCAGAGCTGCTGCACCGTCAGGTCCGCGTTGGCATAGCCGAGGTGGCCGGCCGCCCAGGTAATGACGCTATATTGAGCGCTCTTCATCCGCTCCACCACGGCGCGAAGATCGCTTATTTCGATACCGCCAACCGTCTGTGCTTGCAGGGACGCCCCCCGGGCCAGGGCATTCAGGGTGGCCGCCACTTCCGGATAATGCTCGGGAGCGCAGGGCAGGACTTGCGCTTTGCGTCCGTCCGGCGCGGTGGAGGCTTCGCCGCCGGGAGCGCGGCCGATATAGATGATCTCACGCCGGGAGGTATCCTGGCCGAACAGGGTTTCCTGGTTCCAGACGAAGCGCTTATAGAAGCGCGGGAAATCGGCTTCGATATCGCTACCAAACACGACCAGCACATCGACGCGAT
>JAQTSI010000303.1 GCA_028711365.1 Methylococcaceae bacterium | reverse complement strand
TACCCGATAAAGTAGGGTAATCCCCTGAAACCTGGGATCGGTGCGCGGCAATCGGGTAATCAAACTTGCTTCAATCGAAGCACCACCGCTCGTCTGAATATGAGCTGTGTCAGGTAACGAGGCGAGGTTTTCTCCAGCCGGAAGGGACACTTGCACCAAGGCCTCCTCCAGGCTCGTCACACGGGTGAACAACGGCAAGCCATTCAATATAGTCTGCGCCACAGCTTCACCCCACTGCTGCTGAGCATTGCGGCCAATGGCCAGAGAGACTTCCCGGGTCGCTTGGGCGCGGGCTTCATCGTATCGAAAGGCGGCTTCGGCGAGCTGCATGGCTCGTTCGGAGGTGTTGCGATCATCCGCATGCAAGCCCTTGAGCCTCAGATATTCCTGCTGCGAAGCCAACACCGTGGCCTGGGCGCTTTCCGATTGCGCCTTGGCCGCTGTATAGGCATTGCGCAGATCAACCCATTCCTGGATAGGTAACACCACACCAAACGCCCGTATCATCCGCTGATGATTGACCACTTGGAGCGCAACTGTGGTGATGCTGGCTTTTTGGCGGGCGGTTTCTTCCAGGGTGACAACAGCGGCACCGTCAACGACTGCAACGCTCGCCTTCGTCGGCGAGACGATCTGTTCGCGTTCACGCTCCGTTTCCGATTCCCGACATCCCTGTAAGGCGAAGATCATCAATACCCATAAAGCGACTTTTCTCATTCTGATGTGACCTCCTGGCGCGGTGGGTTGCCGGGAGATGGGTGATCAAGCTCGGCATTCAGCGGCCGTTGCAAGGCGTCTTCTAGCAAACCGAGGGCTTGTTGCGCCCGGTTCCAGGCTTCCAGACGCGCGAGCTGGATGCTGATAAGTTCTACCTCGGCGCTGGTCAAGGCGAGCCGATCCGTCTCGCCGGCGTTAAATTGAGCAGCGACCGCACGTTGCTGTTTTTCGCGTGAGGCAAGCAACACCTCGGCGATAGTCAGCTTATTCGAAGCCATCCGAAATCCTATGACGGATTGGTCTATGTCACCCAACGTCTTGTTTTGCAATGCCAGGAAAGTCGCCGCTGCGAGTTTGCGATTGGCTTCGGCCTGGGCGATGGGACCTTCGTTCTGATTCAGGATGGGTAACGTCAGCGACAGGCCCAGCGACCATTTGTTTTCGCCTTGATCCCATTGGTGACCCGGTTTCATCTGGATATCCGGATATTGCTTGGCAATTTCCAGTTGTAAGGCCGACTGGCTGGCGTCGTATTCGGCCAGCGCTTTCAGGATATCCGCCCGGTTGACCAATGCCATGGGTCGTAGTCGGTCAACGCCCAGCGATTCATCCGGCGGCAATCGGGAGAAGGCATCGAAGGAAAAGGCTATTCCATCCAATGCATGGACTGGCAGTCCCAGAGTCGATGCCAAAAGTACCCTCGCTTCGGCGTGCTCCCGTTGCGTTTCCGCCAACAGCAGTTGGGTCTGTTGCTGGGTAAGACGGGCTTGCGTCACCTCCGGCTGAGAGATGGCTCCTGCGGAAAGTCGATGCGTCAGCAAATCGACCAGACGATCCTGAATGGCCGCCTGTTTTTGCAAGGCATCCCGCTTCGTCTGTGCGATGTAAAAGGCTAGAAAAGCCGCTCGGACACGGCTACGGACTTGCCAGGCGATGTGGAACAATTTGAAGCGAGCCGCGTTCGTTTGGTGTTTGGCCTGATCCAATCGATAGCCGCGTTTGCCCGCAGTCTCGATCGGGACATTTAGACTCCAGCCCATAGTCCAGGGCGAAACCGAGGCGAGCGCATTGGAATTGAACTGCGGGGAAAAACTCACCGTAGGATTGGGCCGCATGCCGGCGGTAATACTTCCCGCTTCGGCGAATCCCAGTTCGGCGCGGGCTACGTCCAAGTCCGGGTGATAATAAAATGCGGTCAGCATGAGACGGGTCAAATCCCAGTTTGCGGGCGGCCATAAAAGGCCCTCTTGTCTGAGATTGGCTTTGAAATACTCCCGCAAACCGGGATCGGTCAGCGTGCGCGCCTCCAGACCGGATGCCGTAACCGAAGCATTGATCGGCTTGTCAGTAAACGAAACGCAGCCGCTCAGCGTGAGTGGCAATAGAAGAAAGAGAGAAAATAAAGCCGGTCGTGTTTTCATGATGGCTAATGATAGAACCATGACCCGACCAGGAACATGACGCCAAGATTACATTTTTGTCATGTTGGGTGGTGAATAGGATGAACGACTTTAAAAATCTGGGGCATCTCACTCCTCATGAAACTGAAAAAATCGTACGCGTGCTGCATCACCTCAGATAAGAGTGAAGAACTCTTACCACCTCTTCCAAATCCTCGCTCCGCTGCTGTGGGGAAATGTCATCCGCACCGAGGTGCTCGCGAATGTGCCCTTCCAGCACCTCAGCCATCAGCCCGTTAACAGCGCCCCGAATCGCGGCGATTTGCTGTAGAACCGCCGCACACTCCGATTCCTGCTCTAACGCCTTTTCCAGCGCCTCGGCCTGTCCTTTGATGCGGCGCACACGGGTCAACAGTTGTTTCTTGAATTTGATCGTATGGGCCATGATGTCTCTTTTGATTGTATGAAAGTATACTGGGGTATAGTATACACTATTTAATCAATGGACTCTATCAAATGCAATCCTCCGCTTCTGTTGACGACAGGCGTCACTCTCACGTCTTTGACGAGGGCAACCCCCTGGCAGAAAGAAACACGCGCTGGGCCGTGGTACTAACCGCCGTGATGATGGTGGCCGAGATCGTCGGCGGTTTGATGTACAACTCAATGGCGTTGTTGGCTGATGGCTGGCACATGAGTTCGCACACCTTGGCGCTCGGTCTGTCGGCGCTGGCTTATGGTGCAGCTCGCCGCTTTGCCCACGATGCGCGGTTCGCTTTTGGCACTTGGAAGATTGAGGTGCTGGGCGGCTATACTAGTGCGGTTTTCCTTGTAGGCGTTACAGGACTGATGCTGTATCAGTCTGTTGAACGCCTGATCTTACCGACGCCGATTCACTACGATCAAGCCATCGCGATTGCGATGGTCGGCCTGCTGGTCAATCTTGCTTGCGCGTGGCTGCTTAAGGATGGACATGCCCATCAAGAGCATGGCAGTCATCATCACCATCACGACATGAACCTGCGTTCCGCGTATCTGCATGTCTTGGCTGACGCAGCTACCTCTGTGCTCGCCATACTGGCGCTGATCGGCGGCAAATTTTGGGGGGCCAATTGGCTCGACCCGGTCATGGGTATTGTCGGTGCCGGCCTGGTCGCAATATGGGCCTACGGGTTGCTGCGTGACACCGGACGCGTATTACTCGATGCCGAGATGAACGCCCCTGTGGTGGCAGAAATCCGGGAAGTCATCGACGCAAGCCCAATCAAGGCCGACATCACCGACCTGCACGTGTGGCGTGTAGGTAAGGGCAAGTACGCGTGCATCCTCTCGCTCGCCGTCACGGATGCCGCAGCCCCTGATGACTTCAGGCGACAGCTAAGCATTCACGAAGAACTGGTGCACGTCACCGTTGAAGTCAACCTACGCCGAGGGTAATCAAACACGTTGTCGATCACATCTCAACCGGGCGTCAGGCATGAGGCTCAGACCGAGTCAGTTTAGAGTCGTTCGCCATTAAATCTTCGGCCAAACTCGTTACATCGCCTGCGGTAATAAACGCCAAGCGACCTTTACCATCATCTGTCGATCTAACGGGCAGTCGGACAGGTAGCTAAAGCTTAGAAGTGGTCGATGATTACCTTGACCAACAATGCTGGGGTACCCATACAGGGTGCAGCTCACGAAACGGACAAAATAGTAAGCAAGGGATACTTGCTTGGCAGAGCCGCTATCGGTTATCTTCTGGTTGTCGGATCAATCCAATGAGCGCCAACGCGCAAAAGACTGCACCCGCATAAAACGTGAACGACGCTCCGAACCGATCCCACAGCAGCCCGGCAAGCACGCTGGCAATGAGCATGGCAAAACCGCTCATCAGGTTGAAGAAGCCATAGGCTGTGCCGCGTAGATCGGTGGGCGCGGCATTGGCTATCATGGTCGCCAGCAAACCTTGTGTCATCCCCATGTGAATGCCCCAGAGCGCGACGCCAATCAGCACTACGCCCCAATGATCGTTGGTGGCCAGGACCAAATCGGCCGCGATCAGAACCATGAGGCCAAGCGCCAGCAGTTTGGCATGGCTCATTTTGTCGGAAAGCTTGCCGAACGGATAAGCCGAGGCCGCATAGACCAGATTCATTGCCACCATGACCAGCGGCACCAATGCGATGGGAATACCGCCCTGCTGAGCACGCAGAACCAGAAACGCTTCGCTGAAACGAGCCAGTGTAAATACCGCGCCGACACCCACCACCCACCAATACTTTCGGTCGAGACGTTTCAGGTTTTCCCGACGAATCGGGTTAGAACGCCTGCTAGCTGCATGCTGCTCCGGTTCCCGCACGCCGAACAAGAGTAGTGCGACCGCCATCAATCCGGGGATTACCGCAACCCAAAATACCGCTCGGAAGTCGTTTGCCCAAAGCAGCATCAGGCCGACCGCCAGCAGCGGCCCCAAAAACGCACCCACCGTATCCAGAGACTGGCGCAGCCCGAAGGCGGCGCCTCGCAAGTAGGGCGGGGCAATGTCCGCGACCAGGGCATCGCGCGGGGCGCCGCGTACACCTTTCCCCACTCTATCCAGCAGTCTGGCCGTCAATACGATGCCGATACCGGGCGCTAAGGCGAACAATGGCTTGGTCAATGCTCCCAAGGCGTAGCCAGCCAGGGCAAGGCCTTTGCGCCTGCCGAGATAGTCGCTCAGCACGCCCGAGAATACTTTGACAATCAATGCCGTGGATTCGGCCAGTCCTTCGATCAGGCCCACCGCGAAGGCGCTTGCCTCCAGTGTTGTGATCAGGAACAGGGGCAGCAGGCTATGGATCATCTCCGAGGAAATATCCATCAGTAGGCTGACGAAGCCGAGTACCCAGACGCCAGCAGGAATTTGATTTAGTGTGCGGGTGCTGCTGGTTCTACTCATGTTTTCAAAGGGAAATGCAAAGTGACAGTCGTACCTTTACCGGGTTGGGATTCGATGCTCACCGTCCCACCATGCATTGCCATGATGGACCTGACAATAGCCAAGCCCAGTCCGGTGCTGTGGGAGTCGGCAGAGCGAGCCTGATCGACGCGGTAGAAGCGGTCGAACACTTTTGGGAGATGCTCATGCGCAATGCCACATCCGTTATCACTGACATGGATAGCCACGCCATCTGCGCTTGGGGAAGGCTCCACGACCAGCTTGATCTGCCCACCCGAAGGCGTATGGCGAATAGCGTTGGCGAGCAAGTTAGTGACCGCACGCCGGAACAGGATGGGGTCGGCTTCCAGGCTGGCCTCACCTTCACATTGAGCCGTTACACCCTGTTCTTCGGTTACAGCTTCGTAAAAATCACGGATCGCCTCCAATTCTTGGCGCACATCGAGCCGGGCCAGTTGCAGAGAAACCTCGGCGTTGTCTGCGCGGGCCAGGAACAACAGGCTGTCGATCATGCGGGAGAGTCTGCCGCACTCCTCCAGGCTCGATTCCAGTACATCGCGATACTCGGCCTCCGAGCGAGCACGTGCAAGCGTGACTTCGGCCTCGCCCATCAGATTATTGATCGGC
>JAQTSI010000302.1 GCA_028711365.1 Methylococcaceae bacterium | reverse complement strand
GGGGACAAGCGCCGATGAGAACCTATGGGCTGGCCGACAGCGAAATCGATGCCACCTACGCCCTCCCGCCATCGGTGTTTGGAACCTTAGGGCTCAGCATCCCGACCGGCAGCACCACCGAGAATATGGAAATGATGGGACGAACCTATCGGGCGCCCTATGACATGCAAAACGGTTCCGGCACCTTGGCGCTCAAACCCGCCCTGTCCTTCCATGACTTGACCGACGATGCGCTATGGATGTGGGGCGGGCAAGCCACTTACACCGCGCAATTGGGCTCGATCCACGGCTACCGGAGAGGAGACAATGTCAAGCTGACCGCTTTTCTCCAGCGCGCTTTCGGACCTGCCGCCGGCTGGCTGCGGCTGAATTTCAACCATACCGACCGTATCCACGGCGAAGACCCGGAGATTGCCCAGATCAATCTGGCTATGGATGAAGGCGGCGCCTCCATGCCCGACGCCAATCCCCGCAACTATGGCGGACAAAGGCTGGATGCCCTGATCGGTTTTTCCTATGGGAAAGGGCCGTTCAGTCTGGGAATCGAAGGCGGTGTCCCGGTCTATCAATACCTGAATGGTCTGCAATTGAAGACGACATGGATATTGAATGCCGGTTTTCAGGCAATGTTTTGAGCCGTTCATACGACGCCGAATATCCGCGGGGCCAGACGCCGATCGGCAAGCCCATCGATCAACTCATCGACGAACTGTTCCGCGCGCCGCCTTTCCTCCCGATTGAGCTGAAAATAAAGGGATTGATAAGTCCGATTGAACCGGGTGATCTCTCCCAACCCGTAAGGCGGCGCCAGACTTCGGAAGCACTGCTGGATTTCTTGAAACCCGGAAGAATGCAAGGGACATATTTTTGCGGTATTCATAAGCAGGTTATTATTTGATTGAAAATAGATTGCTGGATAAATAGACCAGAACTAATCGATTACAAAATAACCCGAAAAAGCTGTATTCGATTATTGGGTATAACAATATCACCTGCTTTAGATCATCGTAATGCGTCAGATTGTCGCATTATTATATACGTTATTTCACACAGCAAATACGGCTTTTGATTCAAAATACTCTTTCTCATCATCAAATGATTCGAGCGCAGGAGAGCCCCGGTCTGCAATCGCCTGTCCTTCCCTCCCATCCATCGGGTAAAATGCGCCAAACCATCACATGAGACATGTTTGCAACCATGAAAATGAGTCCCCGGGAGTTCTTCCAATGGGAGTCCAAACGCATCACCTTGCTGGGCATGTCGGGAGTGGGCAAGACCACGTTGGCCAACAAACTGCCCAAGCAGCAGTGGTTCCACTATTCGGGCGACTACCGCATCGGCACCAAATATCTGGGCGAGCCGATCCTGGACAACATCAAGCGCCAGGCGATGGAGGTGCCATTTTTGCGTGACCTGCTGCGCTCCGATTCCATCTACATCGGCAACAATATCACCGTGGAGAACCTGGCCCCGGTGTCCAGCTTTCTGGGGAAACTGGGCGATCCCACACAGGGCGGACTGAGCCTGACCGAATTCAAACGCCGGCAGAATCTGCACCATCGGGCGGAAATCGCCGCCATGCGCGACGTGCCGGATTTCATCGAGAAAGCCCGCGACATCTATGGTTACCGGCATTTTCTCAACGATGCCGGCGGCAGCGTGTGCGAATTGGACGATCCGCAAACTCTGGAAATACTCGCCGCCCATACTCTCATCGTCTACATCAAGACCACACCGGAATTGGAACAGACCTTGATCGAACGCGCCGAACGCGATCCCAAACCCTTGTATTACCGCGAAGCTTTCCTGGACGAGCAATTGGCGATGTTCATGGCGGAAAAGGGCTACAGCGAGGTGACACAAATTCGACCCGACGAGTTCGTCGCCTGGGTTTTCCCCCACCTGTTCCGTTCCCGCCTGCCGCGTTACCAGGCCATCGCCGATCAATACGGTTACACCCTGGAAGCCAACGACATCGCCGAGGTGTCCAATGAAGAAGATTTCATGCACACGCTGGCCAATGCCCTAGACAGGGCCAGGCCTTAGATAGGGAGAGACCGACCCATGCCCTTAGTTGCCCACACCGCATTACCCACTTTCCAGCGCCTGCGCGAGGAAGGGATGGAAATCCTGTCCACGGAGCGCGCCAAGCGCCAGGACATCCGCGAGTTGCACATCGGCCTGCTGAACATGATGCCGGACAGCGCTCTGGCGGCCACCGAGCGCCAATTCTTTCGACTGGTGGGCCAGGCCAATCCGATCGTGCAGTTCCACATGCATCCTTTCACCATCCGCGGATTGCCGCGCAGTGCCGAAGCCGAGCGATATATCGCCACCTATTACGAGAGCTTCGAGCAGATCAACCGTGACGGATTGGACGGGCTCATCATCAGCGGTGCCAATGTGAGCCATCCTCATCTGACTCAGGAAGCGTTCTGGGAGCCTTTGACCGAGGTATTCGATTGGGCCAGAGAGAGGGTGAGTTCGACATTGTGCTCCTGCCTGGCCACCCATGCCCTGATCCAGTATGGTCATGGCATCGAGCGCACCCATCTGGGCTTCAAGCGTTGGGGAGTTTATTCCCACAAGGTGGTGGAGGCCTCTCACCCTCTGGTGTCGGATATCAACACCCGCTTCGACGTGCCCCATTCCCGCTATAACGAGATCTTCCGCGAAGACATGGAACAGGCCGGGTTGAAAGTGCTGGTGGAGAGCGAGGAAGCCGGGGTGCATCTGGCGGTGAGCCAGGATCAGTTCCGCGTAGTATATTTCCAGGGCCACCCGGAATATGACACCATCAGTTTATTGAAGGAATATAAACGCGAAGTCATGCGCAGCTTCAAGGGCGAACGGGAAGATTATCCGCCCTTCCCCGAGCATTATTTCAACCTGGAAGTGGGCGGCATCCTCAATGAATATGGCCAGCACCTGCGCAGCGCCAGACATCTGGGCCAAGAAGCGCCGGAATTTCCCGAGCCAACCGTGGCCAGACATCTGGACAACACTTGGCGCGATACCGCCAAGGCGGTGTTCAGCAACTGGTTGGGCTTGATCTATCAGGTGACGGATCAGGACCGGCGCAAGCCTTTCATGGACCACGTCGATCCCGAAAACCCCCTGAATTTGTGAGCCATTGAGCTTTCCCCGTTCCTACTCGCAGCGCGTGGGAGCCCCACGCCATCAGTTGCCGGCGTAGACGTTCCATACATCCCACTGATCGCAGCCGTCATGGCTGTCGGCCGTCACCCTGAACCATACCCTGCCCCTGGCGACCGGCTCCTTCAAGCGCCCCTGGATCAACAGGCGACCGCTGCGTTCCTGGGTGATTTTCACCTCTACCGGTTCGTTGTTGGCCCACAACTTGATGGTCTCGGCATCGGTGTTATCCGAAGCGGTGACGGAAAAATCCTGGATGACCGGGACTTTGGCTTCCTTGCCGGGAGTTTCATCGAAAAATACCGGTGGTTCGCAGTGAAGGATGGGGCCGCCATGATGGCTGACGGCGCGGCCCGCTTCAGCGGCGCAAGAAGCAAAGGCCAGAATGGTGATGACGGCAAGATGCTTAGGGATCATTTCAAAATCTCAAAAGAATTTTATGAGCGAGGATTTTCACACAGAGCCCAGTCTTTTCAATGTGTGTGTATCATATTGAATTTAATGATTTTTTATTGACACAAAGCAGACGGTTAGGCAGAAATCTGTGAGGGCTTTTGATCCCCCGCGAGTTTGAGCGTTCCCAGTCTCATGTGTAAAACCACTCGGCGCAGCCATTGTGCAAATTCCGAAGCTGAGCAGTGGGTTAAGAAGCGCCAGTCTAAGGCGTCTTCGAGCAGCAGCAAAGCCAGGAAAGTGGAAGCCACCTCATGCGCCATATAATACATGGATATTCCTTTCGAGACGGGTTTTTGATGGGCGCTATCGAGAGCCGCCAAGATCACCGAGAACATGTTTTATCCGGCAAAGGCTCGAACATTTCGCCCCACGGTTCTTGCTCCAAATCCACTGGCCCGGATTCGCCATCGTTGAAAGCCATCCATAGACGGTAGTCGCCCAGGAATGGGATTTCGGTCGCGTGCAAGATCATGAGGGTGACTCCAAAGATGCTATCACGTGAAAACACCTGCGACGTTCGTGTAAACAGGCGAGACAGGCCGGGCAATCGCCAACCGTAGGGGGCTAGCCCCAGCGCACCATAGCCGGGCAAGGATTCTCTTCCTTGGTGCGGAAAGCGCTGGCCTAATGGACCTGGCCAGCCGTGACGAAGGGATAATTTGCTTGAGCCACAAAGACATAGAATTGCCAGACCAAGAGGCACGATTACTGCTTATTATTCGTTAAAGCTCGATGCGCCAACGGCGGCGCATCAGGATCCGCGACAACGGCGTCGTGCATGCATCAATCCATTCGATGCGTGCCGACGCCTTTTTTTTTCGCTCAACGGCGGGCGAGATGGTGCGCAAGACGGCCCTTTCGAGGTAAGAAGCGATGAAAGAAAAATTGGTATTGATCGGCAATGGCATGGCCGGGGTGAGAACCCTGGAGGAATTGCTCAAGCTCGTCCCCGACAAATACGACATCACCGTGTTCGGCGCCGAGCCCTATGGCAATTACAACCGCATCCTGCTGTCCCCGGTGCTGGCGGGTGAAAAGACGGTGGATGAAATCATCCTCAACGATGAGGATTGGTATCGGGATAACGGCGTCACCCTGCACATGGGCAAGAAAGTGGTGCGCATCGATCGCAAGCGCCGCCGGGTGTATGGCGAAGACGGAACGGAGGAACGCTACGACCGGTTGCTGCTGGCCACCGGCTCCCAACCTTTCATATTGCCGGTGCCCGGCAAGGAATTGGACGGGGTGGTCGGCTTTCGCGACATCCTCGACGTGGGACGCATGCTGCAAGCTTCGCAAAACCATCGCCATGCCGTGGTCATCGGCGGCGGCCTGTTGGGTCTGGAAGCGGCCAACGGCTTGTTGAAGCAGGGCATGCAAGTCACCGTCGTCCACCTTCTCGACACGCTGATGGAGCGCCAGCTCGACAAGCCCGCCTCGGATCTGCTGAAAAAAGCGCTGGAATCCGGCGGGCTGAAATTTCTGCTGGGCGCGCAGACCGAGGCGATATTGCCCGCAAGCCCTATCCCCGGCGAGAAGGAGAGGGTCGGGGGCGTGCGTTTCAAGGACGGAACCGAGATTCCCGCCGACCTGGTGGTGATGGCGGTGGGCATCAAACCGAACATCGAACTGGCCAAATCCTGCGGGCTGTATTGCGAGCGCGGCATCCTCGTCAACGACACCTTGCAGACTTTCGATCCGCGCATCTATGCCGTGGGCGAGTGCGTGCAGCACCGAGGGGCCTTGTTCGGCCTGGTGGCGCCTTTGTTCGAGCAGGCCAAGGTCTGCGCTAATCATCTGGCGGAACATGGCATCGCCCGGTATGAAGGTTCGGTGACTTCCACCAAACTCAAGGTCACCGGCATCGACCTGTTCTCCGCCGGTCAGTTCCAGGGCGGGGAGGGTTATGAAGACCTGCTATTCCAGGACCCCTCGCGCGGCGTCTACAAGAAACTGGTGATCCAGGATAGCCGCATCAAAGGGGCCGTGCTCTACGGCGACACCGTGGACGGGGCCTGGTATTTCCAGCTCATGCGGGAAGGGGCGGACATCTCGGCTTT
>JAQTSI010000301.1 GCA_028711365.1 Methylococcaceae bacterium | reverse complement strand
CGCCCTGGTCGAACGACCCAGTCAGCGATCCCCCCGGAGAAGTTTTCTATTTGCGTGACGATGAGACCAACGCCGTATGGAGCCCGACGGCACTGCCGATCCGGGTGGACAATGCGAGCTATGTGATTCGCCATGGACAGGGCTATAGCCGTTTCGAGCACGCCTCCCATGGGATTCATAGCGAGCTGCTGCAATTCGTCAGCCCGGATGATCCGGTCAAAATCTCATCTTTGACCTTGAAGAATGTTTCCGGGCTACCCCGAAGGCTGAAGGTCGCGGCCTATGTGGAATGGGTGCTCGGCACCTCGCGTAGCATGACCGCGCCTTATGTCGTCACCGAGCTGGATCCGGGCACCGGCGCACTGTTCGCATACAACCCGCGGGACATCGAGTTCGGCCAGCGTATCGCCTTCGCCGATTTCGCCGGCCAGCAGAGCGGATGGACCGGGAATCGGGCTGAATTCATCGGACGCAATGGCAGCCTGGATGCGCCCGCGGCGCTACGGCGTCCCCGTGCGCTGAAAAACCGCGTCGGCGCGGGGCTGGACCCTTGCGCAGCACTGGAGATGATGATCGAACTCGAGCCCAACGGGCACGCCGAGATCGTCTTCCTGTTGGGACAAGGCAATGACCGAGCCCATGCCAGTGAGCTGGTCCAGCGCTATCGAACCATCCAGGTAGCCACGACTTTTGCCAAGGTGAGGCAATCGTGGGAGCAAGTGCTCGCCAAGGTTCAGGTGAAAACGCCGGACCGGGAGCTCGACCTATTATTGAACCGCTGGCTGCTGTATCAAACCCTGAGTTGCCGTCTATGGGCTAGAGCCGGTTTCTATCAGGTGGGCGGGGCCTTCGGCTTTCGCGATCAACTGCAAGATAGCATGGCGCTGGTGGTTACCAGGCCCGATCTGACCCGCGCCCACCTGCTTCGTGCCGCGGCGCGCCAGTTCAAGGAGGGCGATGTACAACATTGGTGGCATCCCCCCTCCGGTCGCGGCGTGCGTACCCATTTTTCCGACGACCGCATCTGGCTGCCTTATGCCGTATCTCACTATCTCAAAGTAAGCGGCGATACCGGCGTACTCGAGGAAGAGGTGCCGTTTCTGGAGGGACCTCAGCTTGCGCCGGAGCAGGAAGATGCCTATTACGAACCGACCCAGTCGCAACAGCAAGCGAGCCTTTTCGAGCACTGTGCCCGTGCGCTCGACCTGAGCCTGGGAACGGGCGCGCACGGTCTGCCCCTGATGGGGACCGGCGACTGGAATGACGGCATGAATCGGGTTGGCTGTCAGGGCAAGGGAGAGAGCGTGTGGCTAGCGTGGTTCCTGCTTACCACGCTCTCCGAATTTGCCAGTGTGGCGGAGGTGCGGGGAGATCTCGAACGAGCTACCCGCTGGCGCAAGCACGACATTCAATTGAAGGCCGCGGTGGAAGCGGAAGGTTGGGACGGGGCATGGTACCGCCGCGCCTATTTCGATGACGGCAGCCCCTTGGGTTCCGCCAGCAACGCCGAGTGCCGCATCGATTCGATTGCTCAGAGCTGGAGTGTCATTTCCAATGCCGCCGAGGCGGGGCGAGCGCAGCGGGCGATGTCGTCGGTACGGGAATACCTGCTTCGCTATGGTGACGACCTGTTATTACTGTTCACCCCACCCTTCGACAAGACCGAGCGAGATCCGGGTTATATCAAGAGCTATCCCCCAGGCGTGCGGGAAAACGGGGGCCAGTATACCCACGCGGCGATCTGGTCCGTCATCGCCTATGCCATGCTCGGTGAAGGCGACCAAGCAGTGGATCTGCTGCGCATGCTGAATCCGATCAACCGCACGGCCACCCGCACCGGCGTTTACGCCTATAAGGTCGAGCCGTATGTGCTGTCGGCGGATATCTATGCCGAGCCACCCCATGTGCGACGGGGTGGGTGGACTTGGTACACGGGAGCCGCGGGGTGGTATTACCGTGCCGGTCTGGAATGGATACTGGGACTACAGGTCCGCGCCGGCCAATTGGTTTTTGATCCCTGTATTCCCAAATCGTGGCGCAGTTACAGCATTTTTTATCAGCATGGAAATACCCGCTATGAAATATCGGTTGAAAACCCGAATGGCGTGACCCGCGGTATCGCCACGGTAGAACTCGATGGAGAATGTCAGTTAGATGGCAATAGCATTACCTTACAGGATGACGGACAACTGCATCAGGTACGGGTAGTACTGGGTTAATCACTTATTATTCCGTGCGCTGATTGACTTTAACAGAGGAGAAAATGCCGATAGTGAGGAGCGATGCCGTTCAGTCAAACCGTTCGTGGTGAGCCCTTCGACAAGCTCAGGGCGAACGGGAATACTTCACTAGAGCATTGCATGGAGGATGTCGCATTTGTTTGATTACGGTTTTATACCACAATCCTATTTTTGACTTTTTGGAGAAAGGCTATGGACTTAATTTCACTGGTGGTCGTTCTTATCGTCGTCGGTATGCTGCTGTGGATGGTCAATAACTACATACCGATGGAGGCCCGCATCAAGCAGATATTGAACATCGTGGTGATCATCGCGGTGATTCTATGGCTGCTGAATGCGGTCGGCGTTTTGGGTGTACTCCCGAGGGCGTTGGTTTCGGTGGTGGTGGCGCTGGTCGTCGTCGGTCTGCTGTTGTGGCTGGTCAACAGCTACCTGCCGATGGATGCTCGCATCAAGCAGATATTGAATATCGTGGTCATCATCGCGGTGGTTCTATGGTTGCTGAGTGTATTCGGAATTTTAAGCGGACTTCCGCGAATGCATATCGGGAATCTATAGCGTTGGTTTCAGTCAAGGGACTTCCCCGATGTTTCCGAAGCACCCCTTGCCTGTGTTCGGTGGCAGCATTGGCTGCTGAGTATATGGTGCGCCGTCGTCAATGGACGGCCTACTATGGAGAAGCAAAAATGCTTGAAACTATTGCGATCATTCTGATTATCGGCTGGATACTGGGTTTGGTTTCCGCGTACACGCTGGGCGGATTCATTCACATTCTATTGGTCATCGCGGTGGTGGTGATCGTGCTTCGCGTCATTCAAGGTCGAAGGCCAGTGTAACGGCTCTGGGATGTGCTGATGCGATGCGGTCTCGCCCGGAGTAATACCGGCAACGTAAGCCAGCCTTGAAACCCATATCTCACAACGTAATGACGGTTTTCAGGCTTGCCTTTAACCTAGTGATATTTTGAAATCCAGGAGATTCCGTTATGAGCCTATTGGATGATATTGGCAATGCCGTCGGTAGCGTGGTAGGTGCCGTGGGTAATGCCTTGACAACCACGGTCAACGCAGTCGTCGATACCATGAAAAGCGCCGTTGATACTGTGGTTGGTCTATTCCATCGCCTGTTTCGGTAAACCTCACACCGAAATGGTTTTGATGGGGAGCGGTTCGGCACGCTGAGAGTTCGGGCTTGTGCCGGGCACTAGCTCGAAGCCATTGGCCGGACTCCAAGAGTATCATTGATAGGAGAGACGAGATGAGCGTAGTCAAGATCATGGCTATCGTGCTGATCCTAGCCGGCCTATTGGGGCTGGTGTATGGCCGTTTCAGCTATACCCGGGAAACCCAGGAAGCCAAGTTAGGCCCGTTCGAACTGTCGGTTAAAGACACGCAGACGGTCAATGTTCCGGTCTGGGCCAGTGTGGGGGCGATGGTGGCTGGCGGCGCGCTCCTGCTTTTTGCCAGCAGGAAGCGCTAGCGACTGCGCCGATGAATAAGCAAGGGCCGATCCAGCCAAACCAACGGGGCACATTGCAATGAATATGTCGAAGGAGATTAACGAAGCTCGGGTTGATCCAGAGCTTTCTGAGTTCCAGTAATGACAGCAAAAAGTGGTGGTGTTGAGCGCCACTGATTCTGACCGCCAGCGAAAAATCATTGGATCTGCTGGCTCTTTCTGACAAGTCTAAAGATGGACTCGTCTAAGTTTCCTTAACGATATCGGGAGAACGATCATGGCACGTAAAATTCTGCTTTGGGTACTGATGTTGGGCTATATAGGTGCGTTGACGGCCTGTAATACCTTCGAAGGAATGGGTAAAGATGTGGAGCGCGGCGGTGAGCATGTTCAGGATGCCGCCAAGGACGTGAAGAAGAAAATGTAATGCTGCACACCAATCAAAGTCATAAAACGGACGCTTCCTTCGAATCGAGTGCTATGCAGCAAAGGAAGGCTTATTTCGTCGGAAGCGGTATCGCCGCCCTCGCGGGCGCGGTATTTCTTATACGAGACGGGTTTATCCCTGGCGAAAGTATTCACATTTTTGAAGAACTTAACCGCACGGGTGGCAGTTTGGATGGGGCCGGCTCAGCGGATAAAGGCTATGTCATTCGGGGTGGCCGGATGATGGAAGAACACTACGTCTGCACCTACGATCTCTTTGCAAGCATTCCCTCACTGACCGACCCTACCAAGAGCGTCAAGGATGAAATTGTCGAGTTTAGCCAGAAGTACGTCTCGTCCTCCCGATGTCGCTTGGTTAGGGATGGTCAAAAAGTCGATGTCTCATCATTTGGGTTTGACGAAAAGGATCGCTTGGACTTACTCGCCCTGATGATCCATTCTGAAGATTCGATTTCGAATAAGCGCATCGAAGACTGGTTCTCTCCTTCGTTTTTCGAGAATAATTTCTGGCTGATGTGGGCGACGATGTTCGCGTTTCAACCCTGGCATAGCGCGGTCGAACTCAAGCGCTATCTGTTGCGATTCATTCAATTGTTTCCCAATTTCAACAAGATGGGCGGAGTCTGGCGTACCCCCTATAACCAGTATGACTCGATGATACGGCCTCTCATGACCTGGCTTCAAGCACAAGGCGTGCGTTTCTCGCTGAACACCGAAGTCACTGGACTTGATTTTGACTTAGGCGATGGCGGACGGTCGGTGAAGGGTATTCGCTATATCAGCGATGGCGAGTGTAAAAACATTGCTGTTGAGCCGGATGATCGGGTGTTCGTTACCCTGGGATGTATGACGGAGGGCGCCAGTCTTGGGTCCATGACATCGCCCGCCATTTTGAACTCGAAGCAATCAGGCGGTTCTTGGGAGTTATGGGCAGACATTGCCAATGGCCGCCCTGGGTTCGGGCGCCCTGCTGTATTTGCCGATCACATTGAGCAGACCCAATGGGAGTCGTTCACCGTGACGCTAAACGATCCTGCGTTCTTCAAGTTTATGGAAGAATTTACCGACAATGTGGCGGGTACGGGTGGATTAGTCACTTTGGCAGATTCGAACTGGTTCATGAGCGTCGTTCTGGCACATCAGCCGCACTTCATCAACCAACCCGAGAATATTTTCGTGTTTTGGGGCTATGCCCTGTTTCCGGATAGAATCGGCGACTTCGTCAAGAAACCCATGTCGGAGTGTTCGGGTGAGGAGATTCTGATTGAACTATTCCACCACCTCAAACTGGGAGATAAGGCACAGCCCATCATTGATGCCGCAATCTGTATCCCTTGCATGATGCCGTTCATTACCAGCCAATTCATGCCCAGAGTCAGAGGGGATAGGCCTGATGTCGTGCCGGTTGGGGCGAAGAATTTCGCATTCATCGGGCAGTTCTGCGAAATCCCGGATGATGTGGTGTTTACCGTTGAATATTCAATAAGATCCGCGCTACTAGCCGTCTATTCGCTGCTTGATATCAAGAAGGAGGTTCCACC
>JAQTSI010000300.1 GCA_028711365.1 Methylococcaceae bacterium | reverse complement strand
AGTTGCGCACTACCGGTGGCGATCTTCTGTTGCAACTGGTTGAAGTCGGTGGTGCGCAATACCAACTGGATTCTCAGTTTGGCAAATTGCTTGCGATACCAGTTGAGCATGGATTTGCTGTCCGGTCCTCTTGCGGTCGTATCCAGATAAAGCGTCAGGGATTTGCCGGTGTTGGCGTCGACCCCCTCGGGATAACCGGCTTCGGCCAGCAGCTTTTTCGCCTGTTCCAGGGGTTTGCGCCGCGGTGCCCCGTCCTTCCAATCGTAAACATAATGAATGATGCCGGCTTCGCCCTCCTGGTAGCCGTAAATCCCCGGCGGGATCATGCCCTGGGCGGGGACGCCGCGGCCATTGGCGAAAATGGAGAGAAATTCCTCGTAATCCACGGCGATGGCGATGGCCTGCCGCAACTTGGCGGCGCGCTCGTCATAACCGCCCACCACGGAATCGAGCATGTTGAACCCCATGTAGAAGATCGAAGTCTCCACCGCCGTCTCCAGGCGGATATTTTTCGCTTTCATCTCCGGCGTCAGTTCGGGACCGCCCTGGCTGGCGAAGCTGATGGCCTGGTCGAAGTTGTCCGAGGCCACGCCCGAAGCGTCGTAATAGCCTTGCAGGAACTTGTTCCAGTAGGGGATGGTTTCCTTTTCCAGGCTGAAAACGACCTGGTCGAGGAAAGGCAGCTTTTTGCCCGCATCCGCCAGCAAGCCGGCTGGCTCGTCTTCCGGCCCACCTTCGGCGGGATAATGCTCCTCGTGGTAATGGGGGTTCTTCGTCAATACCATGCGGCGGTTCGGGTTGTTCTCGGTCAACATGAATGCTCCGCTGCCTACCGGGTACCAGTCCAGGCTGATGTTCTTCGCAGCCAACAGGGGCTGCGAATAGAATGCGTCGGCTTCCCAGGGCATGGGCGCGAAGAACGGCATGGACAGCCAGAAGCGAAACTGCGGGTATTTGCCGTGCAGGCGGATGGTCATGCGATGGCTATCCACCGCCTGGACGCCTTCGAGAGGGTAGGGGCGAATGTCGAAAAATTCCTGCGGGTCCTTGCGGGCGCGAAAATCCGCCTCCAGCCGCTCACCCAATGCCTTGAAGCCGACGATGTGTTCCTTCATCAACTCGGCGATGGGCGAGTGCAATTGTGGGTGCATCAGCCGCTTGATCTGGTAGACATAGTCTTCGGCGATCAGTTCGCGGCTTGCGGTCTCTGCGAAATCGGCGATGGTATGGATATTCTCCAGGTCCTTCGCTTCCAGATCATGGTAACGGAATCGGCCCTCCGCGGTCTTGGCGAAAGCCGGGTGGGGCTGAAAGCGGATGCCCGGCTTGATGCGGATGTCGTATTCGCTGTAGACGATGGCCTCGTCCGGCGTCCCCGCCGGAAGGGGATGGAGGTCTTTATCTAGGTAACGCACTTCGGGCTGATCCACCGCCGTCAATGGGATCAGGGTGTAAGGGCGTTTGAGGTAATGGTATTGGTAAAGTGGTTCGTAAATCTGGGCAATGATGTCGTATTCGTTGGAAATGTAAGCTCGCGCCGGGTCCAGGTGCTTGGGCCGATCGGAGAAAGCGGAATAGAGGATGTTCTTGCCCGTTTGCTCGGCGGGATAGGGGGAATTCAAGGGTTGCTCGCCGCAACCGCTCAGCAGGCCCAAGCACAGCAAGCGCGCCAGCCAGCCGGAAACGGAGGAAATGGGGAAGAATCGGCTCGTTTGCATGATCAGAAAAATCCAAGAGCAAGCATTATACGCCAGCAGGCTGCCGGTGATCAGTGGCGGCGCTAGGCGGTCTCTTCCCCGAAGGAGCCTGCGAATACCCTACTGTGCGCAGGCTGCGCTGGACACGGTTCGGGGTCTCGAGGATACTTTGCCCCTCGAAGAATAGAATAGACATTCCGGAGGATACAAATGGGTTTCATGCAAGGCAAAAAGGTCCTGATCGTAGGCGTCGCCAGCAACCGCTCCATCGCTTACGGCATCGCCCAGGCGATGCATCGCGAGGGCGCCGAACTGGCTTTCACCTACCAGGGCGAGAAGCTGAAAGAGCGGGTGGAGAAACTGGCCGGCGACTTCGCCTCCTCCATCGTACTGCCCTGCGACGTGGTCAGCGACGAACAGATCGCGGCGCTGTTCGAGGCGTTGGCCCAGCATTGGGAGGGATTGGATTGCATCGTGCATTCCGTTGCCTACGCGCCCCGCGAGGCGCTGGACGGGCCATATATGGATTCGGTGACGCGGGAGAATTTCGCCATCGCCCACGACATCAGTTCCTACAGTTTCACCGCCCTGGCCAAAGCGGGCCGAGTCATGATGCAAGGCCGCAACGGCTCCCTGCTCACCTTGAGTTATCTGGGCGCTGAGCGAGCTATTCCCAATTACAATGTGATGGGCATCGCCAAAGCCAGCCTGGAAGCCAATGTGCGCTACATGGCGGTTTCCTTGGGCGCAGAAGGCACCCGCGTCAACGCCGTTTCCGCCGGTGCGATCCGCACCCTGGCCGCTTCCGGCATCAACAACTTCCGTCAGATGTTGAGCAAGGCCGAGGAGGCTACGCCGTTGCGCAAGAATGTCAGCATCGAAGAGGTGGGCAACGCCGCCGCTTTTCTGTGTTCCGATCTCGCCTCCGGCATCACCGGCGAGATCCTGTATGTGGATGCCGGTTATAATATCATCGGCCTGGCCGGTCTGTAATATCTCATTCCGGCGGGACATCCAGCGCCCGTCGGCTGGCCTACGCTCATCAATCCCGGGTATATTTCAAAACCTATGTCACTGGAAGAGTTGATCATACAATATGGTTATCTGGCCCTGTTTATCGGTACGTTTCTGGAAGGTGAGACCATACTCCTCATCGCCGGATTCCTGGCCCATGAAGGTTATCTCAACCTGCCCTTGACCATTCTTTCCGCGTTTCTCGGCACTTTCGCCGGCGACCAAACCTTCTTTTATCTCGGACGCTTCAAGGGGGTTCATTTCCTGGAAAAACGTCCCACCTGGAAGCACAAGGCCGAAAAGGCTTTCAGGTTGCTGGACCGGCACCAGATCGCCATCATCCTGGGGTTTCGCTTTCTTTACGGTATCCGCAACGTCACCCCTTTCGTCATCGGCGCCAGCGGACTGCGTCCGATACGGTTCTTCATCCTGAATTTCTTGGGCGCCTTGGTCTGGGCCATCTCTTTCGGGCTCATCGGTTTCCAGGTGGGAACCCTGCTGGAAACTTATCTGCAACAGGTCAAGCAATACGAGATGCTCATCCTCGGGGTGTTTTGCGGCATCGCCCTGCTTTATTTCATTTGGACCAATCTGAAAAAAGACGAGCCTTAAGGTCTTCCTTTCAGCGGGAGGCGTCCGAAGTTTCCAGGAGTCGATAAAGCCGGTCGGGGAGCGTCCCGTCCGGCGTCTCTTCCTTATCCTGAGCTTTCCATCCGCCGCCCAAAGCCTTGTATAAGGCCACCAATTGGGAGGAGCGTCTGGCCTGACCATCGACCAGATCCCGTTGCGCCTGGTACAAACCGCGTTCGGCTTCCAGCACGTCCAAGAATGCGGTCAGCCCTTTACGGTAACGCTCGTCGGCTAAGGTCAAGGCCAGCTTTTGGGATTCCACCGCCTGTTCCAGGGCGGCACGGCGCTTTTCTTCCTCGGCATGGCCAACCAGGGCATCTTCCACATCTTTGAAAGCGTTGAGCAGGGTGGATTGATAGCTGATGAAAGCCTGTTCATGCAAGGCTTCCTTGGCCTTGAGGTTGGCCTGGAGTCGGCCCCAGTTGAAAATGGGCATGCTGACGGAGGAAGCCATGGACCAGGATTTGCCTAGGGGAGTGAAATCGGTGATGCGAGTGTTCTGCAATCCCAGGAATGCGGTCAGGTTGACTTTGGGATAGAGTTCAGCGACGGCCACGCCGATGTCCGCATTGGCCGCCGCCAGTTTGCGCTCGGCCTTGCGAATGTCGGGGCGGCGGCGCAGCAGTTCCGAGGGTAGGTCGGCCAAGCCCGGCTCGGCGCTGACGGGTACGGAACCTTCCTGTTCCAGCCCATGCGCCAGCTTGCCGGGCTGCTGGCCGAGCAGCACGCCTAGGGCGTGAATGGCTTTCCTGACGGCGATGGTATAGACCGGTTCCTGGGAGCGGGTGACCGCCACCTGGCCCTCACTCTGGGCGACTTCCAGTTCCGAGGCCAGACCGGCCTGCCGGCGCAGGCGATTCAGATTCAGGGTTTCTTCCTGGCTGTGCAGGTTTTCTCGCGTCACCGCCAGCATTTGCTGGTTGGCGCGCAGATCGATGTAATTGCGCGCCACCTCCCCCAGCAGGCTGACCAGGACATCACGACGTCCCTCCTGTTCCGCTTCCAGATTGGCTTCGGCGGATTCCAAAGCGCGCCGAACGCCACCAAACAAATCCAGCTCCCAGGAAGCATCGAAGCCCAGTTGAAAAATGTCGATGATTTGATTGCCCACGCCGATACCGCCGCCGGACGAACTCGTTCCGCTGCTTTGGGAGGATAGGCTGGCATTGTTGCGCCGGCGGCTGTAGTTGCCGCGGGCGCTCACGCTGGGCAGGGCGGCGGCAAGGCTGGCGCCGCGTTGGGCGCGGGCCTCGCGGATGCGGCTTTCCGCCAGCTTCAAATCCAGGTTCGAACGAATGGCCTCATCGATCAACCGGTTCAGCCCCGGATCGTTGAAGGTCTTCCACCACTCGCTCAGGCGCAGGGATTCGGTGGAGACCGACTGCTCCGTTTCCATCCAGCGCTCGGGCGCGGGAACGGAAGGAGGAACGTAATCGGGCCCGACGGCGCAGCCGGCGAGCAAAGTGCTCGCCAACCATGGCAGAATCCTGGGTTTCATGACCGCTCTCCCCGTTTGCCGGCCGCAGTCTCAGGCCCGGGAACCTCGATGAACACGTCCATCTGTTGCCCCAAATAAGCCGGTAAAGAGGCGGGATCGAAGCTGTAGAGGGCTTGCAGCACGCGGGTGTCGACCCGTTCGGTGCTGTCGCCGGTGAGGGATTTCTTCGGTGTCACATAGGGCTCGACCCAGGCCAGGCTGAGCTCGGTCCTGAATTGACGGTTGCCGCGCAGATAGGCCACGGCCTTGCCTTCCTTGTGAAAGCGCCAGGCGTCGTTTTCGTCGATGTCCACGCGGATATGCAGGCGGTCCAGGTTCCCCAGCATCACCAACGGAAGGGAGGACTGTCCGGCCGGGGCGAATTCGCCGGGGCGCACGTTCACCTGCAACGCTTCGCCCGCCACCGGGGCTCGCACCACCAAACGGTCGAGAGTGGTCTGCGCGGCGGCGAGTTCGGCTTCCGCCTGCAATACTTGGGCGCGGGCGCTTTCCAGCCGGGTCTTGGCGATGAGATAGGCGTTGTGGCGGCGGTCCAATTCCTCGGTGCTGATGGCGCGGCGGTCGGTCACCGATTCGGCCAGGTTCATCAATATTTTGGTGTCGTGCAGCGAGGCCTCGGTTTCGCCCACCATCGCCTTGGCCTTGGCCAGATTGGCCTTGCGCACTCCCAACTCGGCCAAAGCCTCGCGGTCGTCGATGCGAAACAGCGGGGCGCCGGCTTCGACCTTGTCCCCCACCTTCCCCTCCACTTTCTGCACGATGCCGGCCAGGGACGCGCCTACCGCGATGTTCTGGCTTTTGGCCTCGACGATGCCGGCGCCGGCGATGAAGGAGGGAACAGGGGAATCCGCCGGTTGCGC
>JAQTSI010000299.1 GCA_028711365.1 Methylococcaceae bacterium | reverse complement strand
GAACTGCAAAGCCGGGGTAGGCTATGGTCCGATGCGCGGGCGCTTGCGGAAGCCTTGCCGGATCGGCCCTATCTGTTCAACTTGTGCGAGGATCGTTACCTGTTTTGTCTGACTCAGTTGGCGGCCATGCTCAGGGGACAGATCTGCCTGTTGCCATCCTCGGCTCAAGAGGGTGTATTGTGGGAGATCCTGCGTGATTATCCCGAAGCCTACCTGGCCGCGGAGCGCGTGCCTCAACACTCGCCCTGCCTAGTCTTCGTCGTGGAACGGCCAGAGACGGGCGGTGTGGGCGAGGCGCCAGCTTTCGAGGATGACCGGGCGGCATTGGTCGCTTTCACCTCCGGAACTACTGGCTTGCCCAAGCCCTGCCCTCACACCTGGGGAACATTCCGTATTTCCGCCCGGATGGCCCTGCGCAGCTTGGGCCTGGAACGCCGGCGCTGGCTGGTGGTCTCCACCACCCCGCCGCAGCATATGTACGGTCTGGAAACCTCGGTATTCTGGCCCTTGTTTTCAGATCTGGTGCTGTGTCCCGCACGGCCTTTCTTTCCCGAAGACATCCGCCTTCTGGTCGAATCCTCACCCCTGCCGGTCTTGCTGGCTTCCACGCCCACTCATCTGCGCGCGCTCGGCTTGGCGAGGGGGAACTGGAACAACCTGGTCGGCATCCTTTCCGCCACCGATCAGTTGTCGCCGCGCCTGGCCCGTCAAATGGAGAGCGCCACTGGGGCCGTGTTGCAAGAGATTTATGGTAGCACGGAAACTCTCTCCTTCGCCACTCGCGCCACCGCCCATGAAACCCGTTGGCGTCCCTATGCGGGCGCCCGTCTGATTCAGGATGGGCGCGGTCACACCGAGTTGATCTCCCCCCATCTGGCGAAACCCACCGGCTTGCAGGATCGGTTGCGGATCGAAACCGGTGGGCATTTCAGCCTGCTCGGGCGCAGTTGCGATATGGTGAAGGTCGGTGGCAAACGAGCTTCCCTGGCCGAATTGAATCGCAGGCTTAGGGACATCGAAGGGGTCGACGACGGCTTGTTTTATGTTCGAGAGGACGAGCGGGGCGAATGCCGTCTGTCCGCCCTGGTCGTGAGCAGTCTGGATAAGCAGGCCATCCGGCAGGCACTGCGCAGGTATCTGGATGAAGTGTTTCTGCCGCGAAACATCCGCTTCGTCGCGCAAATCCCGCGCAACCCGGTGGGCAAAGTCGTCAAGGTGGAACTGGATAAGCTCCTGACCGAGCCGAAGTCAGCCGATGGAGATTTTAATGATCTACAGAATCAATTGGTTGAAAATATAATGTCTCGAACTCAGGTTAGGAAATAGTTTCCAGGGTATACGCCCCACAACCCACGCTGGTATGGCCTCCGGCATGGAGGCATCGTCCCCATTGGAGCAGTTCCCGTGCCGGTTCTGAGATTCCCCGCAAGTTCATGCGGTACAAATGCCCTTGCAGGGCGCGTCGGTCCAGCACGACATCAACCGCCAGTTCCGATTCCATCTCGCATTTCCAAGGCTGCTCTTCGATGATCAACCGTGCGCCGTCGCCATAGTGTTGGATCAATCGCTGTAGCCGGGTACGCAAGGCGCCATAAAGAGGGTCTCCGCGATGTTTGCTGACCAAGGGGGTAAGTGTCTGCAAACGGTAACTCTGCGAACTCATTTCAGGAGGCGCGAGAGCGTGTAGTGCATCCAGCCGAATTACGCCATCGCTCAGCACCGGTGCTCCCGTAGCCACATCCAGAATGGTCAGGGGCTCTTGGCGAAGGTGCGGCCAGTGGCGTTGCAGCCCGAACAGCCAAGCCTCCAAATGAGTGTGCGCCTGCTCCAATACATGCCAGGTACAGCGCACATAGGGGCCACGCAGTTGCCAATAATGCAGCCAGTAAGGCGCCAGTCGGTCCGGTTCGACCGGCTTGAATACCAGCGGATAGGCGCAACGGGCTTGGAGAGGGCATTGAGCACAGGCACGGTCGTCCTTCTGGCCCGCATACAGGCAGACCGTCTCGAACAGCGCCCGGCCCAGCAACCCCCGTAAATGATGGCCAAGAAAGGTGGATCGGCGTGGGGCGGGCAGATCGAGTTGCAGCCCATACACACGCAAGCCATACCAGTTCATGCAATAAATCTCCAAGAAGTCTATCAATAGAGTTAGGTCCACCCCGCCGGAACCGGGCGGGGTGGAGGCAGGCTAATGAGGTGCCGCCGTTCCCACGGCGCTTACTTCGCCGGACATGAGGTTATACCCCAACATGCGGGTCACGCCATTGATTGCGCGTACGATGGAAGCCGACACGATCCATTTCACGTCCCGTTTCGGGCATAGCAGTTCATAGCGCAGACCCTGTGGCGTGTAGAGATACCGAAGCACCTTGACTTCATCCCCTTGGTGCGCCGAACCGTCATAGAGTATGGCCGACTGGTCCGGTGCTATCACGCTGATCCAGTCGCCTTCCTCCTCGCCCTGGAACATCGAGAACACATCGCTCTGCGGTTCGTCGAGCGCTATCGGCATCGCCATCACCGTAGCGGCGAGTTTTTCGATGGCCTGAGCTATGCGCGTGGCGCCGGCGTCCACGGCAAGACGCTGGGCCTCGTCGAGGATGATGTCCATTTTTTCGATCAGATGCCGAGTCAGGCGCAGGGAGCCATAGGTCGTATCGAAGATGGCGAATCCCCGGCAGCCGCCTTCTTCACCGCAGGGTGAAATCGGACTGTAGAAACCGCCATGACCGATGTCGCGTTGCTGTATGCCGCACAGAGTACAGAAAGCCAGCGCGATGTAGGGCGCCAGGGCCTCGCGTTGCAATTCCTCGTCGGCGAAGTAAAAGCATACGCCGGTGGTTTCGATGAATCGGGTGAGGGGACGTTGGGAAAAAGAAGAGCCGACCCCATAGCGATGTTCGATCTGGCTGCGACCGATCTGCTCGTTGAATCCGAGTACTCGTTCGGAAACCTGTAATTTGGTTTCGATCACGAAATTCCGCTCATCGCCGCGATGGTATAGGGGGGGCGTGGCAAATTGCGGGAACACCTTGGTCTGGATCAGTGCCAGGGTGGAAATTCCGCGTTTTGCCTGGATCACCTGAATTTCGGCCTTTTGGTGATTAACCTGAACGACTCGGAAGGGATGCGCCAAGTAACGATAAATCGCGCCTGGAAAGGCTTCCTGCAATACCTGAGCGTAGTTCAGATTGCCCAGTGGCCGTCCCGGCATGCTGCGGCAGACGACTTTATAGGACTTTTCAATCCCCGAGCGCAAGGGAAAAGCCAAATGGGCCCCGCCGACCGCCTGTTGTTTGAGCGGATAAAGGTCGGTGGCAATGCTATGGGTCGGCGTGATTTCATTGTCCAGCATTTCCACGAAATGGGCCGGCAAGGTATCCAGGACCGCACGGTTGTACTGCTCAGGCTGGCAGAGCGCGGATTCTTCGGCAGCGCAGAGAACGTTGGCATACTGCAAGTATTCATTGTCCAGGTAAAGCCAGGCCGGTTCCGGCATGCGATCCAAATAGCAATCCAAACCGCCGAAAGCCTCCAGGCGTCCGCTTTCATCCACCACCAGCACCACGCCGCGCCGTTGGCGTCCGGCGCGGCCCGCCCGTTGCCAGAAAGCCTTGATGGTGGCGGGAATGCCCAAGTTGATGACGGTTTCAATTTCGCCGATGTCGATTCCCAGTTCAAGCGCACTGGTCGTAATGACTCCGGCCAGACGCCCCTGTGTGAGGGCTTCCTGAATGCGGGCGCGATCATCTTCTTCGTAACCGGCGCGGTAGGGTAACACCTGGTTGTCGGCGATGTTGAGCAGGACCTTGTCCTGTTCCCCGTCTTCATTGACCGCCGTGTTCGACCTTGACAAGGCAGTCTGAACGCTGGCGGTCAACTCCTCAACGCGCTTGCGCGAGTCCACGAAGATCAGAAAGCGTCCGCCGCCATGCGTGATGAGCGCCTGAATCAGGACGTTGAGGTCGCGCTGCATGTGCTTGCGGGATAGCCGGCAAGCCAGGATCTTCTTTTCCGGCGTAGCCGTTCCGTCTTGCGCGGAGTCGATGACCGTGCAAGAAGCGCCTACCAGACGGGTGACGAAAACCTCCGGTTCGCCAATGGTGGCCGTGCTGAGAAGAAAATGGCGGACGCTGGAAACAGCCTGGAGACGGCGTAGCAAGTAGGCCATATTGGTGCCGAACACGCCGTCGTAGACATGGGCTTCGTCTAAAACCACGGTATCAAGACTGGAAAGAAACGCCTGAAAATCGGGGTGGTCGAGATTGGGTAGCACCCAGGCATGTAGCACATCCGGGGTCATGAGCACGATGTCGGCCGTGTTCAACCGGTTAATGCGCTCGCCGCTGGGTATGCCGCCATGAATCAGGTGCACGGTCAACCCAGATTCCTGGCATACCGCCTCCCATTTCAGTTGCTGGTCGTGGATGAGGGCCTTGGCAGGGTATAGGGCCAGTGCCTTGCTGCCCGGTTTGGTTTTGAGTTTGGAGACGACCACGGAGGAGAACACCACGGTCTTGCCCGAGGCAGTTGGCGTACAGATGCAGATATTGTCGCCGCGCAGGGCGGTGGAGATGGCGAGACTTTGGTGGGCGTAGAGACCCGAAGGGAAGCGTGCCAAGAGGTTGGCGCGCACTTCGGGATGAAGTGTTTCCGGCAGATCCGCGTAGCGGGCGGTCTTGGGGGTGTAGATGCGTTCCTCGGTGATTTCCGAGCCCAGTTGGCGCACCATGGCTCGCAGGATGGCGTCCGGGCTTTGCTGAGAGCCGGTTGGATGTGCGGCGGCGATGTGGTGGGCGGAAACGTGTGGAAGGGCGATGACGGATGCGTTCATGCGGATGCTCTCAGTAATTGGCTGTTAGTGAGAACAACGCCCGCCAATCGGAGATTTTGAAACAGAAGACTTCTTTGTCCTCAGGGAAGCTACCTTTGAAAAAAGGCTCCCGGTCTATTTCCAGGCCGGGAGACAGCGCTGACAAGCCTGTTAACGGACAGACAGGACAATCTGACTGGAGAAGGGGACGGGGATGACGAATCACAAAACCCTGTTAGCGGGTAAGCCGGTCAGACCGACGGTCTGGCTGCCGTTCGACGGTAACACCACCTTGTCACAAAACCCTGTTAATGGGTAAGCCAGTCAGACGTTGTAGGGGCGACCAGCCGGTCGCCCCTACTGCGTCACAAAACCCTGTTAACGGGTAAGCCGGCCAGACACGAACATGGTGGCGCGGCTGATCCCCGGCTGTTTCGTCACAAAACCCTGTTAACGGATAAGCCGGTCAGACCGACGGTCTGGCTGCCGTTCGACGGTAACACCACCTTGTCACCAAACCCTGTTAACGGGTAAGCCAGTCAGATTTCAACTACGGAAACCTTTGGGGCAGTAATGCCGTGTCACAAAACCCTGTTAACGGGTAAGCCGGTCAGACGAAGAAGCTGTTCGAGAACGGCACCTACGCCAAGCAGTCACAAAACCCTGTTAACGGGTAAGCCGGTCAGACCATCTAACAGTGTACTGGTCCTGGATGACCTTGATGCGTCACAAAACCCTGTTAACGGGTAAGCCGGTCAGACTCTCTCGAGCATCTCGGGAGACGATGTTTTCCAAGTCACAAAACCCTGTTAACGGGTAAGCCGGTCAGACTAGGATTTTACGGCTAGAACCAGACTGGGATTTACGGTCACAAAACCCCGTT
>JAQTSI010000298.1 GCA_028711365.1 Methylococcaceae bacterium | reverse complement strand
GGCGCGAGGTGGGTGGGGCGTTGGGCCTGGCGCCGACGCCGTACAGCTCCGGCAACGACGAGCGGGAACAGGGGATCAGCAAGGCCGGCAACTGGCGAGCGCGGAAGATGCTGATCCAGTTGGCCTGGCTATGGTTACGACATCAGCCGGATTCGGCCTTGGCGCAGTGGTTTCGGGAGCGTTTCGGTCAGGCTGGCAAGCGCCAGCGGCGGGTCGGCATTACCGCCTTGGCACGGCGTCTGGCGGTGGCCTTGTGGCGGTTTCTCGACGATGGCGTCATCCCCAAAGGCGCAAGTCTCAAGGGAGTTCCGGCTTGAAAACTCCCTGGCATGAGTCATAACGGCGTTAGATGGAGCCCTCATTGAGTCAAGTTTAACAAGTTTGATGAAATGCCTTGCCCGAATCCAGGCTGGATGCGACAAGCGTCGTTTAAGTAGATGGGGCAAGGTCAGGAAGGGTTGCGAAACCCGTGGGTGTGTATTGAGGTATAAGGTGCGAACTCTAGTTCCGCACGGATAGAAGGCGAATGCGAACGTCGCGTTAACACCCGCAACCGCATCAAACAGTTAAATTTGAGAGATTGAGTGATTGGATTAGAACAACAGAAAAAAACGGGGTAAAGGCGCTTGACAACAGGATGCTCATAGAAGCCTGGATGAAGTGCAACGAAATCCAGGAAGGAACGGAGCCACAAACATTCCTTCGAGTCACAGGCCAGCAGGGAGGCGGGATGATTTTTTACTCCGTTGACCTGGATTCCGCAAGCTCCATCCAGGCTACGCTTGATTACCAAACCCCTGCGCCAGTTTGCAAAATCATTCCGCATGCCTGCCAAACGATTTGGCAAGGATGCAAAATCATCCTGCATCATTGCCAAATCATTTGGCAATGATGCACAGCCATTATTCAACCTTGCAAAATCATTTGGCAAACAGGCACAACCATTATGCAAGGATGCAAAACCATCGGGGAAACCTGCCAAATCATTCTGCACGCTTGCCAAATCGTTTGGCAGGTATGCCAAATCCTATAGCAGGTCTGCCAAGTCGTTCGGCGGGTATGCAAGATCCTTTGGCATGCCTGCCAAACCCTCGAGTAAGCCGCAGCTACCGTTGCCCGACATCCCATGAGCATGCCAGGCCCGCATGGCGTCACATTGCATCGCCCGAAAGTCGACTCCGCCACGGACGCAAGATTCGATACGGGTGGCTGGTTAATCCTTGCCCGACAGCGCCTTTCACGCTGCAAGAAACGCCGAGCTTATCTCGGTGCAATAACGCTTCAATGCCAGATTGCCGCCGACGTGATCGCCATGGTGATGGGTATTGAGAATTTGGGTCAGAATGGAGCCTTCGGCGAAATCCGGCAGGCCCGTGAGCGACGTAGGGTGGATTGCCGTCTTTTTGGCAACCCAACCTCTTCCACTATTCGTTGGGTTGCGAAACAGCCGCAACCCAACCTTCTAGTCGGCTAACACCGTATTATTATGCGCCGCGCCTCAGTGGCCAACTTCCACATCTTCGAGAACGCCGAGTGCATCGGGAACGAGGATGGCGACGGAGAAATAGGTGCTGACGAGATAAGAGATGATGGCCTGTTCGTTGATGCTCATGAAGCGGACATTCAGACCCGGTTCAACTTCGTCAGGAATACCCGTTTGGTGTAAACCGATCACGCCTTGATTGTTCTCTCCTGTGCGGACCACCAAAATGGAACTGGTTTGGTTCTCGGTGACGGGGATCTTGTTGCAGGGGAAGATGGGGATGCCGCGCCAAGTGGGCACCAAGTGGCCACCCATGTCGATGCTTTGGGGGTAGAGTCCGAGGCGGTTGCACTCCCGGCCAAAGGCGGCGATGGCGCGCGGGTGAGCAAAAATAAACTGTGGGTTTCTGCGCCGGGTGAGCAGTTCGTCAAGGTCGTCGGGGGTGGGAGGCCCGGTGCGAGTGCGGATGCGCTGGCTGAGGTCGGCGTTATGGAGCAACCCGAACTCGCGGTTATTGATCATCTCATATTCTTGCCGCTCGCGTAGTTCCTCCACCGTCAGCTTAAGCTGTTGCTCAATCTGGTCCATCGGTTCATTGTACAGGTCGGCGACACGCGTATGGACCTGCACCACGGTCTGCGCCACACTCAACTCGTATTCGCGCGGCGCAGTTTCGTAATCGACGAAGGTTGTCGGTAGCCTGGGTTCGCCAACATGCCCCGCCGACAATGCAATGGCGGCCTGGCCATATTTATCGGAGGGGGGTTGCGGTTTGTTCTTGAATTGCTCGAGGTGTACCCGCAAAGGTTCGGACTGGCTGACCAGCCCTTCAAAGTCCTTCTGGGATAGTGTCAACACGATAGAATTGGTGACCGCCTTGACAGTGAACTGCCAAGTATCTTGGGACTCCAACAACGCTTGATAACTAAAATGCTCTCCGTCTGCCAATACTTTCAATATCGTATCGTCATCATACTTCCCCGGCCCAATCATATTCATCTTGCCATGGGCAATCAGGACAATCTGATCCGCAGGCTGCCCTCGTTCCACGACCACATCGCCCGGTTTGAATTCTTTTTGCACAAATCGGCCTGCCAATGCGCTCAACACCTCGGCATCTTCAAACTCGCGCAGCATCGGCAATTCGCGCAGCTCTTCGGGAACCACCTGTACTATGGCTCCGGTATTGGTGAAGGTGAACCGCCCATCGCCCACGGCATAAGACAAGCGGCGGTTTACCCGATAGGTGCCACCCCGCACCTGCACCCACGGTAGCATTTTTAACAACCACCGTGAGGTAATCCCTTGCATTTGTGGAGCAGACTTGGTCGTTGTCGCCAACTGCCGGGCGGCTTTTGTGCTCAAACTCAATTGAGCCTGCTCATCCTTCGAATGGATTATGTCTGACATGTTTTACCTTAATGAGTTGTTTTGAGGAATGTTAGTTCTTGTCATCAAACATCGCCAACAGATGCGAAGTGCGATGGGATAGGGTTATCTTTGCCACATCCCACCGCTCTTCCATCATTCTTTCAACGGCAAGCTCTGGTAGGGTCATTGGCTGAGCGACAGGCTCAGACTTCCCAACACCGAACAATGCCAAGACACGCGTCGCAGAGACACCCAGTCCTGTAGGACCACTCACGCTCTCTCTAGTCCGTGCAGATTTGCGCAATTCAAATTCCTTATAGCGGTCTACTGCAATATGCCATCGAAGCACACCACACATCCAATGCTGTAGCCTTTCGACATAACCGAGCAGTTGTGTGCGCGTTTTCGCATCCAAATCAAAATTGTCGAAAAGGACTGGCAGCTCGGTGCTGATAATATGCTCGAACTGCTCCATCCGTGCGGTCATCAGGTCGTTGACTATCTCGACAGCTTGCATTCGATCGCAACTCAGGAAGTTCTGCACAACCAGCACCACATTATGAATTTCACCTTCGAATTCTATTTCCTTCTGGTATGAAAAGATGTCATTGGTAAAACAGGCGTAGTCAGCAGCGGCATTATCCAGCCCGCGCATCGTCCGAGTACGATAGATCTCTGGCGGAATCTCCTCGCCTTGCGCCAGTCGAGACAGACTCATGGTGAGATCCGAGCCAAATGTCTTGCGGCGCATCTCGATATAATCAATCGGCTCCGGGATCCGGTTTTCGATCTGATTGGCAAGCTCCCACAACCAGCTTTCGGTCATATCCTCAATCGCGCCACGAAACAACCGCCGAGCGTTCTCAGACAGGGTTTCGGCGGTGCGCGCCCACAGATCGGCCAGGCCGAGTTCAACGGGGTTGATGGGATCGGGAACGGGGATGGTGGGGTCCAGCGGCATGAACGCCGATAGCCGGGCGTTGAACACCTTTGCACCCACCATGTCGCTGGTGTGCCGGTAGAGGGCCGGAAAGTAATCATCGGCATAGGTTCCCCAAACCAGCCAGCAAGCGGTTAGATCGAGCTGGGGAGCGGATGCGTTCGGATGGATCAACGCGCCGCATAACGCCACGTCGGCAACGTCGAAGGTGTGATCATTCCAGATGAAGACGTCGGGAAAGCCCGGCAGTGTGGCCAGCATTCCCATCCGGCGCGCCCATTGCTTGGAGTTCCGGCGCGCGGCCTCCAGATGGGGATTCGCCGAGGTGGAGAAGGGCATGTAAAACTTCGGCAGCAGGGTCGGCCCCACGGCCTGGTAGGGAACATGTTTATAGTTCTTGAACCGGTTCAGCCCCAGGGAGTCGGACGACAATTTGAACCGCAGCGCCGAGGTGCCAAAGCCGGCTAGTTCAGGCGGCAATCCTCTCAGCGCCGACGGCAGGGGTTGCTCATTGGGACGATTCATATATCGGCTTGACCGCATATGCCACTCGTGACCGCCTGACTGCCAGTCCTGAAGACCTCTAATATAGGTAAGGACGCTTGCCCGTTCCAGTGGATCCAAGCCATTTTCCTCAAAGAGTGAAGCCAATTCGGTGACAGCGGTATGCTCGAATTGCTGGAGTCGCGAGGTCAGCAGGTCGTTAATCAAATTGGCGGCGCGTTGGGTATCGACGCCTAGAAATCGCTCGATGACTAAAACCCCGTTGCTGAGTTCGCCCTCTTCTTCGACTTCGCGTTGATAAGAAAACAAGTCGTTGCGCAGATGCACCGCGTCGGCGAATGTATCCCTCAGCACCTGCATCGGCCGTGTGGCGGCGATTCTGTCCGGAATCTCGACAAATACGGCATGCTCCACGAGATTCGCCGACCACGGAGCACCGCCAACCTTGCGGCGCATTTCGATATATTCGATGGGGTTGGCGAGTCGGTGTTCGCTAATATTGTTCAACTCCCAAGTTGATTCATCGAGAAGGTGCTTGGTGTTTTCAAAAAAACGACGGCGCCATGCCTCTGATTTGCTCGGTGCCGTGCGCACCCACAGATCGGCCAAGCCACGCTCCACCGGGTTGGTCGGCTCTGGCGGGGTGCTTAAATCAACGGGCATGAACATGGGCAGTCTGTCGAGATACTGCTTCGCACCTTCCCGGTCTTGGGGACGCTTGTAGACTTCAAGAAAGTGATCGTCAAAGTAGAATACCCAAACATACCAATCGGTCACCAGGTTGAGTTCTTGGCTAGGCGCTTCGGGATGGGTATACGCGCAAAGTAGTGCGTAGTCGTGGGAATCGAGATCGTGTTCATCCCATATCTTGGGATTATGCTCGTCTTGCTGGGCATCGATAATCCCCATCTGCTGCGCCCATTCTTTTGAATGAATGCGCGCAGCATCCAGGTTGGGGTTCAACCGCGCCGGCCATGGCACGTAAAACTCGGGTAGTTCAAAGGGCTGCATAACCATACCTAATATAGTTGAATTGAACCTTTAGCACGATGGTTGACTTGGGGGGATTGTTATATCCTTAAGGAGGGGGGGGCGTCAATGCCATGATTACTAGATAACTTTTGGCGGATAAATAAATTCATTTTACAATCCGACAAACCGTAAAACCGAAGCACCATGTTTCCTCCTTAAATGAGGTTCGAAATGCGCAAGGCCATGATCATCTGGCAGCCAAACCCTATGACAAAGGCGATGGTGCGTATCAACGGAATGCCAAGGGTATAGACGATCGCATGGGCGATGCGGCTTAAGAAAAACAGGCTCTTTGGGAACTTGCATGGCAAATAAAAAGACTAAGTAAAACAGATGTTTGCTAAGGCTGATAGGGCGGTTTGGAAGCGAGGTGTGCCATGACCGAGTATGTCATGATTCCCCTTGATATTGA
>JAQTSI010000297.1 GCA_028711365.1 Methylococcaceae bacterium | reverse complement strand
ACGACCTCAAGATGTTCGTGACAATGTTTTTCAGTACGCCGCAATCGGCCGAAGAAGCAAAGCTCGAAAGCCTCCGCAAGATCGACCCGGTGAGCTATGCGGAGTGGAAAGCCGTTGCCGAGAAGTTTGGAGAAAACAAGCAATCAGAAAGAGGCATGGGAGAGTTCGTGTGAGATCGAAAAAGAAGCGCGTTTCCGACCCGGTACTTATGGCGCAGATTGCCGAGGCCAGGAAAGAAGCCAAGCGAAAAATCCTTCGATCCATGTACGTCAAAACGAAGGATGCCGTTGCGCGGGACATGATCGTAAACGAGGCGCTCGAAATTCCGCAGGTAGGGCGGAGGCGCATTATCATTGATGGGGGGGAATAGTATGGGCGGGAAGGGCAAGTGGCTGAACCTGGGCGCATGCGACGATATTCGGAAATACTTTGACAACGTGGACCTGTCTTTTCCGGCTGCAATGTACGAAAAGTTCGCAGAGGACAGAGACACCGTGATGACGGCGGCGGATTTGAACGATCGCTGGCCTTGGGCTGACGGGACAGTGGATTACATCCTCGCGCTGGACATCATTGAGCACTTGAAGGACAAGATCCACACCATGAACGAGGCGTGGCGGGTGATGAAAAACGGCGGCATCTTTCATATTGAAGTGCCTACCACCGACGGGCTGGGAGCCTTCCAGGATCCGACGCACGTTTCGTTCTGGAATCGCAATTCGTTTTTCTACTTCACCGACGGCGACCCGCACCGCGCCAGGTTCGGCGAAGCCTACGGGATAACCGCCAAATTCAAGTTACTCAAGTACAAGCATGAGAGGCTCGACGATAACGTAATCAAGCTCACGATCTCGTTGGAGTGTGTGAAATGACGAATATCCTTGCTCGATGGGAAGAAATCGAACGGTTGCGCGGCGGCGGGTATGTCCGGCCGAAGTTTGCCACCTTGCACACCAGCGACGCTTGCAACCAGAACTGCATCGGGTGTGCCTACGGCGGAAAGCATTCCGGCGAAAGGATGAGGCAGGACGCCCATTACGGAGCAATTAACTGCCTGATGGATTTCGGGGTCCAGGCGTTCGAGTTCTGCGGCGGAGGGGAGCCGACCCTACTGGACTACCTGCCGCAAATGATCTCGTATCTGGGCCAGAACGGCAGGGGCGTTGGCCTGATGACGAATGGCACGCGCTTGACCGGGCACCTGAAAGAAGCGCTCTGTGAGTGGGGAACCTACGTTCGCATTTCCATGGAGACGGCCCAGCCGGGCAAATTCGCGCAGTACAAGCAATCGACCGATCCGCATGAGTTCGACAAGGTAGTTGGGGCCATCAAGTCATTGATCGAACTGCGCAACCAGAAGCATTCGGCATTGCAGGTGAGCATCAAGTATTCGGTGGGTAAAAGCATCCGCGGACACCTGCATTACATGGAAGCGTTTGAGCAAGCCATGAAGCTCGGGGTAGACCGCGTGAGCTTCGGGTTCCTTCGGCACGATCCGGAGGAATTGACCGAAAGCGAGAAGTGGCGCGAGTACGGCATCTATTGCAGGGTCCGCGAGGACTACCCATCGGTCGAGGCGCACGACACGCTCCGGCCCGTCGAGCCAAAAGACGTTCCCCAGTGCTGGCTCAACCCCCTGCACGTCGTTATGGACCACAACGGCGATTTGTACATGTGCTGCTACTACTACTTCCGCAAGGACGATCATTGCATAGGGAATATCTTTGAGGACGACCTCCGGGGAACGTGGCTCGACAACGAGCACCGCGCCAAAATCGAGGCAATCAAGCGCGAGGAATGCGCCAAGGTCGGGTGCAAGTTCTTCGCGCACCACGCGGCCGTCCAGAACGCTTTCCCGAGAAAGAGAGGTTATTTTCTATGATGATCGTTCACGTCTACTGCATTGTCCGGAACGAAGCGCTGATGCTCCCGTACTTCTTCCGGCACTATGACAAATTCACATCCGAGTATTTCATCTATGACGATAACTCTGACGACGGAACCCGGGAAATAATTCAGGCGAACCCAAAAGCGCATCTTTGCCCGCTTCCGTTGTCTGGCCTGGACGACGTGATGTTTTCTGAGCTTTACCGTGACGAATATGGGAAGCGAAGCAGGGGAAAGGCGGATTGGTGTATGGCCCTCGCCGCGGACGAGTTCATCTATCACAAAAATGGTGTGATGAGCGAGTTGGAGTTTTACGCAGAAGCAGGATACGACCTGATACGGGCGCAAGGGTTTCAAATGATCGCCGACAAGCCCCCGGAGCTGGGCATTCAGATTTACCAGGAAATCAATACCGGGATTCCGGACGCACGTTACAGCCTCGCCGTTGTTTTCAACCCCCTTATCGACGTTGAGTTCGGCCCCGGGAGGGAGCAAACGATTTACCCGGGGAGCGCGAAGATTGCAGATAAGGGCGCCATCAGATTGCTGCACTATCGCTTTCTTGGAGAAGACTATATCCGCACCCGCCACGCCCGAAATTACGCCCGCCTGACCGAGAAGAATAAGGCAATGGGGTATGGGACGCACACGGCGCCGGACTATGCCGGCGAATATGATCTGGAATGGTTCAGGATTGCCAGGAAAGGAGCAAAACCATGTTTGGGCTAAGACTCACCACCCGGCGCGAATTGATGCTGTTCGCTGCCGAAATCGAGGATTTGCGGCTAGAGAGGGAGCGGCTCAGGGGTCAAGTGGACGCGGAACGTAAACGAGCGGACGCCGCCATAAACGCCCTATTGATTCGGACACAAAAACTCGCGCTCACCCCGGAAGCGCCGACGCTCACAGAAGAGCAAGAGGAAGCTCGCAACACGCGCGTACTGGATATTTTCGGAGAAACCATGCAGGAAGACGAAGTTCTCGAAAGGATTCAAAATGACCGATCTTGATAAGCCGATTCTCCCGGAGGGGTTGGAAAACGAAGTCAATAACGCTACAAGGGCGTCCGATGCCACGAAGATATTCTTTGGACTGCCGACACTGAGCGGGCTAAATACTGCGCTCATAATCAACCTGTTCGGCTGGGCCAGGAACCCGAACATTGCCCCGATCTACCACTTCGCAATCGAAAAGCGCCACCACGACCACGCCCGCAATGGTTTGGTGGCCGAGTTCCTCTCGACCGATGCCGAATGGCTTGCCATGATCGACGAGGACGTTTGCCCTCCACCGCAATTCCTCGATCTGCTCAAGCACGGTAAGGACATTGTTTCTGCCAAGGTGCATTGCTGGATCAACGGAGAACTGATGCCGTCCGTCTGGCAGTTGGCTGAGTGCGAACAATGCCAATGCCTGAAAGTGTTCATGGAAAAAGGGGAGGTTCACGACCCCTCACAGTATTACGTTGCCTCCGGGGAAATCATGTACCGCTGGAATCCCGACCGGCAGGACTATGAGCCCTTCGCCACCCGGGATGGATTGGTCGAAGGCAAGACATGCCGCTGCCGCGGAACCGGGATGGACCCCTGGGTGTTTCGGACGTACCAGAAGCCGTTCGACATTGACAAACTTATCAAGGTCGATTCGGTCGGGACGGCGGCGCTTTTCATCCACCGGAGGGTCTTCGAGAAAATCACCCCGCCGTGGTTCCAGTTCTACTACAAAAAAGATCGGAGCATTCTCCTGACCGAAGATCACTACTTCTGTTGGAAGGCTGGCCTATTCGGGTTTGACATCTGGGCCGACATGAAAATGACGTGCAGCCATTACAAGCGGGTGGACCTTGCCGGGGTGGAATACCGCATGGTCAAAGCATTTGAATCAGGCATTGAGTACCAAAAGAAAAAGCAGGAAAGGCCCGAAAATCGGGTGGTCCTTCCTACCGCCAGCGACTTTGATATGATCGTGAGGACGGAGCAGAGATTCGGCCGATAATGGTTGATCTAACCGGAAATGGTGGTAAGCGAATAGCATGGCAAAAAAATATGATGTAGACGCGATAAGGGATCTGTACCAGAAGCAATGCTCTGTCAATCAGGGCGAGCGCTACGGATACGAACGCGACTGGTATCGGAATATTCTCTATATGCTGGGGGTCCAATGGATCACCTACGCGCCCACTGGTAGGACGTGGCGGGCGCGGAAGATGCCGAAATGGGTTCCCAGGCCGGTCACGAACAAATTCGCGGCAATCGCGGCAAGCATCATCCAGGTCTTGTCCCAGCGAGAACCGTCCGTATCGGCGCGGGCGGCCACTGATGAGCCGGCCGACCTTGCGGCCGCCATGGTTGCGGATCGGGCGCTTCCCGTAATTCTTCAGGAAGCAGGAGACGAGGAAGCCCGCAACATGGCGGCCGCATGGCTCGCGCTCACCGGAACCGTTGTGCTTCACCCGTGTTACGACAACGACCCCATTTACGGCACAACCTTCGCCCAGAAGTCAAAGTGCGGGATCTGCGGGGCCATCTTCCCTCCAGAGGAAGTGCCTATCGGTGGGAAGTGCCTGGAATGCGGCAAGTACACCGATCCTGCAATCGACGAAACCGGGAACCCGATCGGCGACGACCTGCCGAATGGTCGGGTGAAAATTGAGGTATTTTCCCCGTTCGAGACGTTCCTCGACCTGGAGGGGCGCCAGCAATCCGAGATCCAGCGGATCACCGTCAGGAGGCGCTATCCCATTGATGTCATTCGCAGACGGTTCAACAACCCCGACATACAGCCGGACAATTCGAGCAATACCGGGGGGATGCTGGGGCTCAATCTCCTTCGAGCAATAGCCTATGCCGCCACTTCCGGCGGCGGAGGGCTCGGATACGCGGCCGGCCGATCGGGAGACGACGACCAGTACGTTACGGTCGATTGTTTCTGGCATCGGCCCTGCACGGACTACCCGGAAGGTCTGGTAGCCTATTTCGCCAACGACACCCTGATAAACGAGGACACGGTATCGGACGGGATTCCGTACCGTGATCGCAATGGGAAGCCGCTATGGCCTTGGCATATCATACAGTTCGACCAAGTTCCGGGTCGGACATTCGGCCGGACACCGCTTGACGACGTGGCGCCAAAACAGGAGCAACGCAACAAGCTCGAAAGCCTCATGCAACTGATCGTCACCCGGTGCGCCAGCCCGCAATGGCTGGTTCCCAAAAACCTCGGCATTTCCGAAATTACCGGGGATCCTGGACAGCAAATCGAATACAACTGGACCATGGACCGGCAGAGCAAGCCGGAGCGCATTTCCGGAGAGAACATCCCCTCCAGCCTCATGGCATGGCTGGAGAAGATCGACTCCGACATGAACGAGGTCTCCGGGGTCTTCGAGGTTCTCAAGGGCAACGCGCCGGCCGGAGTCACCGCGGGGACCGCTCTGCGCCTCCTGTTGGAACGGGCGCTCACGCGCTACACTCCTGTCGCCAAGCGCTACGAAAAGGGCTGGGAAGCGTGCGTGCGCGACCTGCTTGCCATTTTCCAGCAATACGCGATTGACGAGCGGGTCATGAAGATCGCCGGCCCCGGGAATACCTGGGAGATCGAGCGGTTCTCCCGCGCCGACATCCGCGGATCCATCGACGTCGTGGTGGAGCAGGGGTCCAGCCTCCCGAAGTCTCAAGTGGGCGAACAAGCACTGATAACAGACTTGGTCAACATGCAGTTGATCGACCCGACGAATCCCGAGACGCAGTATAAGATTCTCGAACGGTTCGGATCTACGAGCCTTCTGGGAGACACGGATTCCAATATCCGGGCGGCCCAGCGGGAGAACTGGGATCTCGAAAACGAGGACATGCCCCCGG
>JAQTSI010000030.1 GCA_028711365.1 Methylococcaceae bacterium | reverse complement strand
GGAGGCGGGACTGCAATTCCTGCTCGTCGAGCCTAGCGAGAACCTGTCCCGCCTTGACCCGATCGCCGGCTTTCACGGTGATTTCCACGATGCGGGCCGAAATCCTGGGCGCGATCTGCACCACACTTTGGGCGCTGACCGTGCCCGGCCAGGCCATGAGCTCGTCGATTTCGCGCATTTCCGCCTTCGCTTTGTGGCCGTATGCAGGCTCGCCGCCCTCGGCGGCCCGCGCCGTTCCGGGCGGGGTCTTGGCGGTGAAACCTCCCTGCATCCAGACCAGCAGAAGCACCAGTCCCGCCACGGAGATCAGGGCCTGGATCGGCTTGCTATTGAACCCTCGTTCCATACTCATCATGACACCTTAAACGGATTCCTGAACCTTCAATGGGATAAGTGGCTGTTCTCTAGCGACGATGGCGATTCACCGGGTGCTGGGTTTCATCCGTCCGGCGGGATCGAGCGCAGACTGAAACCCGGATCCTATGGCCTGCTGCAAATTCGCGCGGGCGACCTGGGCATCGTAACGGGCGGTCACGGCATGGATCTCGCTTTGCGCCCGGTCGGCCTCGGCTTCCAGATAGCGGGTCACCGTCGCCACCCCGGCGCGGTATTGCTCGCGCACCAGACGCAGGGCCTCGTCGGCGGAAACCGTGGCGGCTTCCGCCACCTGTCGGCGCTGCCGGGCTTCGGAAAGATTGGCCTGGGCCTTGCGCACCTCGTCCTCGATCTCCAGCCGGGTGCGCTCGCGGATGGCTCGCGTTTCCGCCAGTTTGCGCTCGGCCCCGGCGACGCGCGCGGAAGTGGCCCCGCCGGCGAATAGATCCACCTCGGCGCTGACCCCCATGGTGAGATTGTCGCGGTTGAAATTGAATTCGGGGGAACGCTCGTTGAGCCCATAGGCGGCATATGCGTTGACCCTGGGCAGATGACCGCCCTCCTCGGCGCGCAACTCCTGCTCGCGCATCTCCACCTGCCTCGTCGCCGCCAGCATTTCCGGGCGCTGCGCCAAAGCCTGGGTGATCAGGCCGGTGAGGCTGTCTTGCCGGGCGGCAAGCGGCTCGGCGGATTCGCGGATTTCCATCGGCTCGGTGGTCTCCAAACCCAGCAGTATCCTCAATCCGGAACGGGCCAGTTCCACGGCGTTGAGCGCCCTCAGTTCGGTTTCCGCCGCTTGGGCGCGGCGCACTTCCAGGGAAAGCACGTCGGATTTCAGCAACGCGCCTTCCTGGTGCTGGATGCGGGCGTTTTTCAACTCGCTGTCCACCGCCTCGATGGAATGCTGCGCCGCCTCCACCTGCTTGGGTGCGGCCAAGACCGCGTAATAAGCCGCCGTCACCGAGGCGGCCAAGCGGTTACGAAAGGCTGCGCGTTCCAGTTCCGCCGCCTCCACGCCCAACTCCGCCGCCTTCTTGCGGTAGTAATCCTGGCCGCCGCGGTACAAGGACATGCTGCCGACGATTTCCGGACGGAAATTCTCCACGAAGCCGGGTTGGTTGATGTTCTGGCCCGTGCCGTAACGCCGTTGCGAAACGATGGCGGAGAAGGCCATGGCAGGGTCATTGGAATAGGTGTAACCGACCCTGCCGGTGAGCTTGGGATAGAAAGCGGCCGTCGCCTCGGCCACCCTGGCCTCGGCCTGGCCGATACGCTCTTGCGCGGCCTGGAGATCGGGATTGTGTTCGAAAGCCAGATCCAGCGCCTGTTCCAGGCCCAATGCACCGGTTTTCGTCTGACGGACTTCGTCTTGCAGCGCCGGGGAAGGATCGACGTCTACATCGACCTGGGCATAAACCGCCCTTGCCAAGAATAAGAAAATGGCAGCCAATCGATTCATTCGCATAAGCCTGATCGAGCTCCTCTGAAAAAAACTCACATTGCTCCCTTATCCGCTTATCCTGGCATCCTGATCGAACTCCACTTGGCGGTAGATTTCATTCACTTCGAGCTCGACTTCCAAGGCTGGAAAAACCAGACGCTCCTGCGGTTCGGTGAGACGCCAACTGCCGTCTGACTCCCGCTCGAATAATTCCGCGTGCCTGCGGCCTTGGTCGATCAACAGGTAATAGGCCAGGGACTCGATGCTTCGATAACGTTCGAACTTCAACCCCCGGTCATAGGATTCCGTGGACGGGGACAGCACTTCCACGACCAGAACCGGGTTTTCGACATAAAGCCCGTGGCGAACGCCGTTTTCGCACAAGACCTGGATGTCGGGATAGACAAACAGATCCTGCTTTTGAATATGCAGCTTCATATCCGCCCCGTATACCCGGCAGGGCTTGCCGCGCAGGGCGTTTACCAAGGCTGCGCCGATGTTCATGGAAATCAGCGCATGGCTCTCCGAACCGCCGGCCATGGCGTACACCTCGCCGGCGTGATATTCATAACGTTGGTCTTGCGCCTGCTCCAGGGCGAAATATTCGTCGTGGGTCAACCGCTGAACGGGTATGGGCAGGGAGGACATGATATTTCTTTCCTAAGTGGGAATGAACTCCGGTTCCGGTGGAGTGCAAAGCCTTGCGAGCCTTGCACTCCAACGCCTTTAACCTTTCAAGCGCATCACGCCCAGGGCCTTGAGCATCAGCCGCTCATAGAACGGCTCGCTGATGCCCTTGGCGATTTTGCGCATGAAATATTTCTCGAATGCGATCTTGGCCAGATGCACCCAACGCCCTTTCGATGCCCAGGTGGTGTTGCGCGGCGGGATTTGCGGCATGGCCAACATGGCCACGCCATTGTCGCCGAAATCCGCCAGGCAGAGGGCATTCCAGGTAGCCTTGTGGGATGGCGCCTTGCCGTTGAGCGCGTCGAGGATGTTGTGAGCCGTGGCCGTGACCATGGATTCGATCATATAACCGGTCTTGGGCACGCCCGTGGGCACCGGCGTCTGCTCCTGGGGAGGGATGGCGATGCACACGCCTATGCCATACACATTGGGATATTTGGGGTTGTGCTGGTGCTCGTTGACGAGGATGAAGCCACGCGGATTGACCAGCCCTTCCACCCCACGCACCGCGTCGATGCCGGTGAAAGCCGGAATCATCATGGTGTGTTTGAAAGGCAATTCATGTTTCTTCTTCTCCTGGCCTTGCTCGTCCACCTCGGTGACATACATCATGCCATCTTCGATGCGCTCCACCTTGGCGTTGCAGATCCAGTTGACATGCTTGTCGCGCAGCTCGCTTTCCAGCAGCCCCTTGGTGTCTCCCACCCCGCCCAGGCCGAGATGACCGATATAAGGCTCCGAAGTGACGAAGGTCATCTTCACCTGATCGCGGATCTTGCGCTTGCGCAGATCGCTTTCGGCGATGAACAGATATTCATAAGCGGGCCCGAAGCAGGAAGCGCCCTGCACCGAACCGACGATGACCGGGCCTGGCGCCTGGACGAAAGCCTCCCAGAACTCGCCGGATTCGGCGGCGTGGTCGACATGGCACACCGACTGGGTATGACCATGGGGACCGAAGCCCGGGATTTCGTCGAAAGCCAGCCGCGGACCGGTGGCGAGGACCAGATAGTCGTAATCCACCGTGCTGCCGTCAACCAGTTCGACCTGGTTCCGGTCGGGATGGACCTTGGCCGCCGCCTTCTGGATGAAGGTGATGCCTTTCTTCTTGAATACCGGGGCCAGTTCGATCTTGATGTCGGAAGGCTTGCGCCAGTTCACCGCCACCCAGGGGTTGGAGGGCACGAAGTGGAAGGTGGGGCTGTCGGAAATGACGATGATCTCGTCCTCCTTACGCGCCAGTTCCTTCATTTCGTAAGCCATGGGGATGCCGCCGATGCCGGCGCCGAGAATGATGATTTTAGACATGATGGATCTCCTGTCTGTTGGGATGGTGAAGCTTGTTGAGTTTTATCATGTGTTGCCTGGAACGCCAGGCTCGGGCCTCCTGACTACGAGGACTCATCATGGATGGAGTCGCAGGATTGATCGACGCCATGGGTATCGATATCGCAGACCGACTCCAGCCACATGGCATTGATGACGGCGAAAGCAGCGGCGAAGCCGACGCCCAATATCCAGGTGAAATACCACATCGTTAACTCTCCCGAATCAGTAAAGCGTATGTTGATCTTGCAAAACCTTCTCCTCCGTCACGCTGCCCCAGATGACCCGGTATACCCACCGGGTATAGAGCAGCACGATGGGAAGAAAAACCACGGTGATCCAAAATGACAACAACAGGGTGAAATGGCTGGCGCTGGCGTCCCACAGAGTCAGGCTGGAATTCGGATCGGTGGTGGAAATCAGCAGAAACGGAAACAAACCGAAACCCAGAGTCAGCAGCATTCCGGCTATCCCCAGCGAGCTCAGCAGGAAAGCCAGGCCGGGCGCCCTACCCACCAGCCAGGATGCCCCCAAGCCGCCGAAAGCCAGCAAGGGCGCGACGAACATCCAGGGATGGGCGGCGAAATGCTGCAGCCAGCCGCCGCCTGCGGCCACCACTGTCTTGTGTAGCGGGTTGGAGGGCGCCTCCGTGCCCGCCATGGTGGTGATTTCGGGACGCCCGATGCCGGCGATGACCCAAATCATCGCGATGGCCAGCATCACCAGCAGAGCCGGGCCCAGGATGCCCACCGCCTGCTGCGCCCGCCGCTGAATGTCTCCCTCGGTGCGCCATTTCAAAAAGATCGCCCCCTGGAATAGACACGTCAGCAGGCCGATCACCCCGCACCAGAGCGCGAACGGATTCAACAGCCCCCAGAAGGAGCCGTCATAGAAGGAACGCAGATCCGCATCCAGATGGAAAGGCAAGCCGAGGATCAGATTGCCCACCAGCACGCCCAGCAGGATGGGAGGCACCGCCCCGCCCACGAACAAGCCCCAGTCCCAGGCATTGCGCCAAGTCGGGTTTTCGAGTTTGCTGCGGTAATCGAAGCCGGCCGGCCTGAAAAACAGGGCGAACAGCACCAGCAACATGGCGGCGTAAAGCCCCGAAAACAGGGTGGCGTAAACCGGCGGCCAGATCGCGAAGATCGCCCCACCCAACAGGATCAGCCAGACCTGGTTGCCCTCCCAGGTCGCCCCGACGGTGTTGATGATGACCCGGCGTTCGAGGTCGGTGCGCCCCAGGAAAGGCAACAGCGCGCCGATGCCGAAATCGAAGCCCTCGGTGATGGCAAAGCCGATGGCGACGACGCCGATGAACAGCCACCAGATGAGGCGTATGGTTTCATAGTCGAACATGGTGAGCTCCCAATCGATTAAAACCGCATAACGAAGATCCTATTTACCCTCCCCCTGGCAGGGGGGAGGGTTAGGGTGGGGGTTGAACGCCGATGATACGGCGACGCTTCCAGGTTAAAGAATCTCTCATGGTTTAACGGTCCGGTTTTCCAGGAAATACCGCCCGGTGTGCAGGCTGCTCGGCCCCAAGCGCACATACTTGAACATCAGATAAAGCTCGATGACCAGCAGCACCGTGTAGAAGAACAGGAAACCGGCGATACTGAGCCAGATCTGGCTTGCGGCTATGCTGGAGACGCTCAAATACGTCGGCAAGACGCCCGAGATGGTCCAAGGCTGGCGGCCGTATTCCGCCACGAACCAACCGGTTTCGGCCGCGATCCAGGGCAAGGGAATGCACCAGACCGCCAGTTTCATCAGCCAGCGCTTCTGATCGGCGACACGCCTCGCGCAGTAATAGAACGCCATGGCGAAAATGAACAGCATAGTGAAACCGCAGGCGATCATGATGCGAAAAGTCCAGAACAAGGCGGCGACGCGCGGGATGGTGTCATTGGCCGCTTTCTGGATCGTCGCCTCGTCGGCGTCGACCACAAGCCCGGTGTATTTCTTCAACAGCAAGCCGTAACCCAGATCGGCCTTGTGCTTCTCGAACGAGGCCCTGGTCGCTTCGGATTTGTCGCCCGAGCGCAGCTTCTGCAACTCGCCATAAGCGGTCATGCCGCTGCGGATTCGCACGGCGCTTTCGGCGCGCAGTTCTTTCAGCCCCTTCACCTCCTCATCGATGGAACGGGTGGCGATCAGTCCCAGCACATAGGGAATCTTGATGGCGAGATCGGTTTTTTCCCGTTCCTGGTCGGGAAAACCGATCAGGGTGAAACTGGCCGGAGGCTTGTGGGTATCCCATTCCGCTTCGATGGCGGCGAGCTTGATCTTCTGGGTTTCGCCCGAGGTATAACCGCTCTCGTCACCCAGCACGATCACCGACAACACCGAGGCCAGGCCGAAGGCCGAGGCGATGGAGAAGGAACGGCGTGCAAAGCCGATGTCGCGCTTGTTCAACAGATACCAGGAGCTGACCCCCAGCACGAACATGGAGCCGGTGACATAGCCTGCCGCCACCGTATGCACGAACTTGACCTGAGCCACGGGATTGAAGAAGACATCGGCGAAGCTCTTCATCTCCATGCGCAGGGTCTCGTCGTTGAACTCCGCGCCCACCGGATGCTGCATCCAGCCGTTGGCGATGAGAATCCACAAGGCCGACAGGCTGGTGCCTAGGGCCAGCAGCCAGGTCACCGTCAGATGTTGCACCTGGGTGAGCCTGTTCCAGCCGAAGAAGAACAGTCCGACGAAGGTGGACTCGAGAAAAAACGCCATCCAGCCTTCGCTGGCCAGCAGTGGCCCGAAGATGTCGCCGACATAATGGGAGTAATAGGCCCAATTGGTGCCGAACTGGAATTCCAGGGTGATGCCGGTGGTCACCCCCATGGCGAAATTGATGCCGAACAGTTTGCCCCAGAATTTCGTCATGTCCCGGTAGACTTCCTTTCCGGTCATCACATAGACCGACTCCATGATGGCCAGGATGAAAGTCATACCCAAAGTCAGCGGCACGAACAGGAAATGGTAGAGGGCGGTCAGACCGAATTGCAGCCTGGACAGCGTGACAACGTCATCACCGGATATCATGGGGGATCTCCTTCGGATTGGTTGAAACCGGCGCTCGTGGCGACGAGCCGAAAAGCGACTCGATGCCCGGCGGTCTGCTGGCGCCATGAGGTTCGTGGAAAAACAAGTACCACAGGCCTGCCAGGAGCACCAGTTTTATCAACAGGGCCGCCGTGATTTCACGCGACAATGAGCGGCTCGGGATGTAAGCATAGTCTGGATTCGGCATGGATGGCTCCCTGGATCGGAAGTGCATTAACAAAACCTAATAAAGCAATGCTTGCGCCAACCTCGTGCGTTCAATACAAGCGATTGATCTATAAGCCGTGAATGGATCGCTAGGCAAAAAACCCAATCAAACCGCGTTTCAACTGAAACGCATGCCCTCAATATCGTTTCACCTCCGAATCAAATGAAACCCACAAGTTCTGGTCAATAAGGCTGCCTGCGGATATGCAGCCAGTACAACATCCGTGAAACCGCCAATTCCAGAACCAGGAAAACGGCGGTCAGCAGGGGAACCTCGGCAATTTCCAGCAATCCGTTGCCCTGTATCCATAACAGGGGAAACAGCGACTCCGGAATCTGATCCAACCCCAACGCCATGCCGCTGCTGGGAATATCCAGCCGGCGCTTGAGAAAACTGGAAAAGAGATCGCCCAGCATCGCCAAGGCGCCTACGGCAAAACCCAAATCCGGTTCGAATCCCAATCCCCAGGCGGCGGGAACGCTCACGGTCAAAGCCCCGACCAGGCCGCGCCAGGTTTTCGCCGATCCCAGCAGGGGTCTGCCATCTCCAAGCCGGTATCCACCGTCCACCGGCCATGCGTAACGATCCTCCAGCCATTTGCTCAAGAGGATGGGCGCGCCGTTGGCGACGAAAAGCAGTAACAGGATCTTGGCGGTCATCATGCTGAATTCTCTGCGACTCGAAGACTTTCCCCTCGCTCAGGTCAACAACACGGCTACCAGGCCGGTCAAGAAAATTCCGTCGAAAGTGCCGGCCCCGCCGATGGAGGCCATCGGCGCACCCAATTGCCGGATATCTTTCAAACGCAGCAAATCCGCTCCGATCAAAACCCCCAAGGTCCCCGAGATATACGCCAGCGGCGCGCGAAATTCTTCGTCGATGAGAATCGCCGCGAAAGCGGCCGCCAATGGGGCTGCGAACATCGGCATGGCCACGCCCAGACCCGGCACCGGCCGGCTCAACCCATAACTGACCGCGCTGACGATGGCGACGGCGAGCAGGGTCTGGCTAGGCAGAATGGGATATTGGCGCAACAGATATACGCTGAATAACGACGGCACCAGGCAGCCGCCCACATTGACCGCCACCTGGGTCCTGCCCGTGAATGAGATGGCTGGCGGAAGCAACAGCCCCCGATACGGCGATTCGAAAGGAGAAGGTGGAGCGCTGGCGCGCAGGGTGCACAGGGGCAGATTGACGGCGCTGCCGATGAGCGAGATGAATAAAAGCCGCAGGGCGGAATCCGGCTCCAGGCCCAGCTTGGCGAAAGTCAGGGCGATCAGTTCCAGTTTGATCGCGAAGACTAGCCATAGGATGAGCCCCAGGACGAAAATCAGATGGAAAGGCGAAAATGGCGTTCGCATGATATTCCCTGTGGGAGGATGAAAGCGGCGGCGGGTTATTGCCCGGCGCTTGACTTCCCGCCGGGCGATGAGACCTGGCCGCTAGTCGATCTTGATACTCTGGCGCTTCGAACCTGCGGTCTTGGGGGCAACCAGTTCCAGGATGCCATCCTTGAAACTGGCCGTGGTCTTGTCGCCTTCCACATTGGCGGGAAGACGCAGGGTGCGCTGGAATTCACCCCGACTGATTTCGCGCCGGTGATATTGGCCTTTTTCCTCCCGGGCTTCGTGATGAGTTCGGGCACGAATGGTCAGCAGATTGTCGCTGAGGGAAACATCCAGATCGTCCTTGTTGACTCCGGGCAATTCGGCATGTACGACGACCTCGTTGTCGCGGTCGATCACATCCACTTTGGGAAATTTTCCGCCGAATGCCGCTTCCATCTCCGGCCAGGCCCGGCGGAAGAAGGGCTGCATCCACGCTCGGGGGAAAAATTCCTCGAACCATTGATCGATTTCGTCCAGATGCGCAGGAAAGGCCTGACGCGGTGGTGCGGCCTGAATTTCCTTGCTTGGCGTTGTGACTTTATCATCTTTCTTGGCCATGGCAGCTCTCCTTCTCGATGGAAACGGTGACAGAAACAAACTGAGCGGTGAATCGCCCGCATTTATTATGGCTCGTTTTGAAAAAAGGCATAGTCAAACGCGCGAATTCTTCCACTCAAACTTACAGCGGTTTGACTTTGATCTATCCCATAGCTAAACCAGTGATCGTCGTCTTTGCCAGCACCCGCCATCATGAAGGAAATGGCGACAACGATGAGGGCAACGATGTAAATATCAAGGAACATGTCGGGAATGCTGATCATGATGTAGACCCTGCTAAGGAAGACATAGGTTCATCAAGCCATCATGTCGATCAGGCTAACGAAGATGCAGATTCATCAAGCCACCATGCTGGGAATGTTGAAACCGAGGATGATCTCGATAGGGATCGGCATCTTCATCTGTTTGATCGACGCGATCAGGATAGGGATCGACCTCTCCGTCTATTTGATCGACGCGATCACGCCGCGTCCCACGATGATCTCGAAGCGAACCTGCAAGATCGTGATAGGAGTCGGGATGATTGGATTATGAATCGACAAGATTGCGGTAGGTATCGAGTTGATTTCGAGATGAATCGAACTGATCGGGCGTCAACCGAGATGCTGACGCCAATCGATTTGGGAACGTGGGGATAAAGGATGATGGCGGGCTATGCGTCACCCTGCCATCGACGGTCTCGTACCCCCTCGCCCTCCCTGCGGAATTCAATAGGCATCACTTTGAATCACACCCTCGAATTAACCCGAGCTTGCAACCTGGCGCATTCTTTTCTATGGTTAGCGGTTTATTGTCGTAAAGTCGGCCCATGTCCGAATTCCATTTTCTAAGGCCTTACTGGCTCCTGGCCCTGCTCCCCCTCGCAGCCCTGAGCTGGCGCCTGTTCCGGCTGGGGCGCGGGGGTGGCGATTGGCGGCGTCTCTGCGACCCTGCCCTGTTGCCGCATATCCTCATCCATGACGGCGGCGGCAAACCGGCCCGGCGAGCTTCACTCTTCTTCACCCTGGGTGGGTTGCTGGCCATCCTGGCCCTGGCTGGCCCGGTCTGGGAACGATTGCCCGCGCCGGCGTTTCGCAACGAAGCGGCACTCGTCATCGCCCTAGACCTGTCGCGCATCATGGAGGCGGCCGACCTCAAACCCAGCCGGCTGGAGCGGGCGCGCTTCAAGATCGCCGATATCTTGAAACAGCGCAAGGATGGTCTCACCGCCCTGCTGGTCTATTCGGGCGATGCTTTCACGGTGACCCCGTTGACCGACGACTCGGCCACCATCAACTCCCAGCTTTCCGCCCTCACCAGCGACCTGATGCCGGCCCAGGGCAGCCGTTGCGATCTGGCGCTGGCCCTGGCCGGAAATCTGCTGAAGCAGGCCGGCTTGACCCGCGGCGATGTACTGTTGATCAGCAACGGAGTCAATCTCGACCAGGCTTCCGATGCCGCGAAGGAACTGAAATCCCAAGGCTATCGGGTCTCGATACTGGGCGCGGGTGGCGAGGAAGGCGCACCGGTGCCCTTGCCGGAAGGCGGTTTCCTGCAGGATGGCAAGGGCAATATCGTCATTTCCAAGCTGGCCGCCCCGGCCCTGCGCCAACTGGCCAACGAAGGCGGCGGAATGTACCAGAAACTGGCCACGGACAACTCGGACCTATCGGCCCTGCTGGGTTTTTTCGAACGGCAAGCCCACTCGGCGTCGGAAAACCAGGCCGCAAACCCGGTGCAGGTCGAACGTTGGGAAGAGCGTGGAATCTGGCTGCTGCCGATGCTGCTCCCCATCGCCGCCCTGGCGTTCCGTCGCGGCTACCTGGCGGTGCTGGTTTTCCTGCTGCTGCCCTTGCCGAAACCGGCTCAGGCGCTGGAATGGCAAGACCTCTGGCATACCCGCGACCAACGGGCGAGCCAAGCCTTCCAGTCCGGCGATCCCGCCAAGGCGGCGGAAGTCTTCGAAAACCCGGCCTGGAAAGCCGCCGCCCAGTACAAATCCGACCAGTTCGAGGAAGCCGCCAAGACTTTGCAGGGCCAGGACTCCGCCGACGCTCAATACAACCTGGGTAATGCCCTGGCCAAACAGAGCCATTACCCGCAAGCCATCGCCGCCTACGACCGGGCGTTGAAACTAAACCCCAAGCATGAAGACGCCCACTACAACAAGGAACTGGTGGAAAAAGCGATGAAGGAGCAACAGCAGGACCCAAAGCAATCTGACAAGAACCCGGACCAGCAGGATAAAGGCGGCCAGAAGAACGATCAAAATCAGCAACAGGGCCAGAAGCAATCGCCGTCCGATTCATCCCAAGACCCGAAAAACGAGCCGCAAGATTCAACTGCGCAAAACCAGAACAAACCCGAGCAGCCCATGCAGAACAAGGCCGAGCAAGCCGAACATGGCAAGCAGGACGATCAGCAGGCCCCGGAGAAAGAAGCGGAAGCCGCCAGGCAGCAAGAGGCCAAACATGAACCTTCCGACAAGGGGGCCCAAGCGAGGGTCGGAGAAGACAACCGCAAGAATGAAGAGACCCAGGCGGATGAACAGTGGCTAAGGCGCATCCCGGACGATCCGGGTGGCTTGCTCAGACGCAAATTCCAATATCAGTATCAACAAAGGCAGGCCCAACAGGGCCGTCGAGGGTTTCCCCAGTGAGTTTCGACTATCCAAACACGCCTGTCAGGTCTAGTCCTGCGACCGATCTTATCTCCATCGGGCACATGAGCCTTGCCATCGTGTGTCTATTGCTGGCCTTTCTTTCCAGCCCGGTCCTAGCAGCCGTCATCAAAGTGACGCCCGACCGCGACCCGGTGCGCATGGACGAATCCTTCAACCTGGCATTCAGCAGCGATGAAAGCCCTGATGGCGATCCCGATTTCAATCCGCTACGCAAGGACTTCGAAATCCTAGCCCAAGACTCGGGCAGTCAGGTTTCCATCGTCAACGGCAAGATGAGCCGGAAAGAGGAATGGACCTTGACCCTCAGCCCCAAACGAGCCGGGGCGATCCCTATCCCCGCTATTTCTTTCGGCAGCGACCATAGCCAGCCGACCAGTATCACGGTGCTGGACGCAGCTTCCGCAACCCCATCTGCGGGGGAAGACGAGAGCGCCGAAGTCAAGCTGGAGGTGGACGCCGAACCCAGAAATCCTTACGTCCAGGCCCAGGTGATTTACACCGTGCGTGTGTTGTTGAGAGTCAACCTGGCCGGAGCCAATCTGAACGATCCCCAACCAGCCGATGCCCTGATCGAACGGCTGGGTGAGGATCATCGCTACAGCGTCAACCGCGGCGGGCGAGAATATACCGTCATCGAGCGTAAATTCGCCATCTTCCCGCAGAAAAGCGGATTGCTGCGCCTGGACCCCTTGCACCTGGATGCCCAGGTAGAGGTTGGCGGGCGTTCCTTCTTCTCCCGCTCTACGCGCACCGTGCGGGTGAAATCCGAAGGCGTCGACCTGAAGGTTCGCCCCATACCGGCCGAGTTCTCCGGCAAGCATTGGCTGCCGGCGCGGAGCCTGACACTGGAAGAAAACTGGTCGCAGAATCCGCCCCGCACCAAGGCCGGCGAGCCCATCACCCGCACATTGACCCTGCGCGCCCAAGGCGCAACCGTGGGCGTGCTGCCGGAATTGGGCGCGAATCTCAGCCTCGATCCTTCGATCAAGCAATACCCCGATCAACCCGCCTTGAACGAGGAGAAACATCCTAATTTCGGCCTGTCCAGCAGCCGCCAGGAAAAGGCCGCGCTGATTCCCGGCAAAGCGGGTGAATATAAGCTGCCGGCACTGGAAGTCCCTTGGTGGAACACCCAAGCCGACCGCATGGAACTCGCTCGTCTCCCCGAGCGGAGCCTGCGCGTGGAGCCATCCGAGGAAACCGCCTCGCAGCCCACGCCGCCGGCTGCGCCACTGCGGCAAGCCGCGCCCGAGCTACCCCAGGCTCCCACGGCACAACCATCGCAAGCCCCTGCTTCCATCGCTACGGGAATTTGGTTCTGGCTGAGCCTGTTCTTCGCCGCCGGCTGGCTGGCCACCGCTTTGGGCTGGTGGTGGGGTCGCCATTCTGCTAGCCCAGCCAAGGCCGAACCCGACCGGTTCTCGGGCGAACGTCAGGCCCGAAAAACCTTGCAACAGGCCTGCGCCAACCACGACCCCGCCGCCGCGCGACGGGCACTGCTCGATTGGGCACAAACCTACTGGCCGGAGCAACGACCGGCATCCCTGTCCGAAATCGCCGGCTTGAGCGGAGGAATGCTATCGGATGAAATTACCCGAATCAACCAAGCCCTTTATCAGGCAGAAGAAAGCCGCTGGCGGGGAGAGGAGCTTTGGGCTGCCGTGCAAACCTTCGAGAATGCGAAACGCAAACCTAGCCGCAAGGAGCCGGGGTTGGAACCTCTGTATCGATGAGCAGCCGCAGGATTCAACCCGGGCTTTTCCGCATCGACTCGAATAGACGGAATACCGCCTGGGTGGCGATAGCCCCGGCGAGAAAGCCCGCGCCGAAGAACTCGGAATGATGCTGCGGCCACCAAGCAGCCGCTAATTTGCCGGTCAGAAAGCCGATCACGAGCGACAGGCCGATTTTCAGGCGCTTATAGATTTCCAGGGTATTCATCGTGGTTGCCGGGGCGAAGCTTAAGCCCCCGTATCTGAAGAAGGTTCCCAAAAGGGAAAGGAGTCGGCCTGTAAGCCGGGTTCTGTCTGGAACAGTCATTCATCTGGGACACGCGTCACCGCGTGCCTCGAGCGACCTACCCGGGAGCCGTGCGGGCCACACGTCTTGGTTTACCCAAAAGCTCCCCTATTTGGTCTTGCTCCGGGCGGGGTTTACCCTGCCACTCCCGTTACCGGGAGCGCGGTGCGCTCTTACCGCACCATTTCACCCTTACCGCGCTTTCCTTAGGAAAACGAGGCGGTATATTTTCTGTGGCACTTGCCGTGGACTCGCGCCCCCCAGGCGTTACCTGGCGCCCTGCCCTGCGGAGCCCGGACTTTCCTCCCTCCGCGCGAACGCGGACAGCGACTGTCCGGCCGACTCCATCGATAGTTTAACGGTTGGGGAGAGAGTTTGCCAGCGCATAGCGCGATTGGGGTGTGATTCAAAGTGATGCCTATTGAATCCCATGGGGAGGGTGAGGGGCTTACGAGACGCGCCGTGAATACGTCCCTGTAGGCTCGGCGATGGCTCTCTGCCATCGACGGTCTCATAATCCCCTCGCCCTCCCCATAATTGCATCACTTTGAATCACACCCGCGCGATTGCCCAGGTTCTTGGCTCCTATCTCATCGCCTATCGTTTTTCCGAGTCGATCTAGTGCGCTGACATGACGATGAGGAATCTCAAAATGTCAGCGCCGACTCTTAGGGGTTCTCAAAGCATCGGCGTCGGCTCCTGAACGGTCGAGAGGGTCGCTCAAAGTATCGATGTCGACTCCTGAATGGTCGAGAGGGTCGCCCAAAGTATCGATGTCGACTCTTGAATGGTCGAGAGGATCGCTCAAAGTATCGATGTCGACTCTTGAATGGTCGAGAGGGTCGCTCAAAGTATCGATGTCGACTCTTGAACGGTCGAGAGGGTCGCTCAAAGTGTTGATGTCGACTCTTGAAACGCCGAAAAATCTCTCCAATGATAGGCATCGGAGTGAAATGAGCTTGGCATCGATGCTTGCGTCAAAAGGATCGGTGAGAAGGACTTCCAGACCTAAGGAATAATTGATGCTTTTGATGTAAGCTTTGGCCTTACCGCGTTGGTGTCGATGTCAATAGGCTTCGACCCGGCCGCATACCAGCCGCGGCGAGCCAATGCCGTAGTAAGAGAAAGCCATGACAGAGCCAACGACAGATATCGAAACGGTGATGGAGCGGGCGAACCAGGCGGCGGCGGTCTTCACCGAACTCGATCAGGCGCAAACCGACCGCATCGTGCGCGCAGCATTCGAGGCGGGCTTCAACAACCGGGTCCGGCTGGCCAAGCTGGCGGCCGAAGAAACCGGCTTGGGCAAGTGGCAGGATAAGGTCATCAAGAACGTCGTAGCCGCCCAGTTCGTCCATGACGACATCAAGAATCTCAAGACCGTCGGCGTCATCAGTGATGATCCGGTCACGGGCATCGTCGAGATCGCCCAGCCAATGGGGCCGATCCTGGCCATCATCCCGGTAACCAATCCGACCTCGACGGCGATTTTCAAAATCCTGATCTGTCTGAAGACGCGCAACCCGATCATCATCAGCCCATCGCGCAAGGCCCGACATTGCGTGGCCGAAACGGCGCGGCTGTGTTACCAGGCCGCGCTGGCGGCGGACGCACCGGAGGATTGCATCCAGTGGCTGCCCGAGGTCTCGCGCGAGCAGACGCAGGCGTTGATGACCCACCGGGGGCTGGCGTTGATCCTGGCCACGGGCGGCACCGGGCTGGTCACGAGCGCCTACAGTTCGGGAACGCCGACGCTGGGCGTGGGCGCGGGCAATGTGCCCGTCTTCATCGAGGCGAGCGCCGACGTGGCCTTTGCGGTGGAGCAAATCATGCTCTCGAAGCTGTTCGACAATGGCACCATTTGCGCCAGCGAGCAAGCCATCGTCATCGAGCGTGCAATCGCTCCCATCGCGGAAGCCGAGTTCAGCAAACGCGGCGCGGTTTTCCTCGACGCCGCCGCCGTGAAGAAACTCGAAGCGGTCGCCATCGAAACCGGAACGGGCCTGATGAACCCCGCCGTGGTAGGCCAGTCGGCAACGACCATCGCGCGCATGGCGGGTATCGACGTGCCGGCCGATGCGCAGCTTCTCATGGCACCATTGCAAGGCGTGGGGCGGCAGTATCCGCTTTCCGGCGAGGTATTGGCGCCGATCCTGGCCTACTATGTGGTGGAAGATTTCGATCGGGCCGTCAATGTCTGCATCGACCTGAATTTCCATGGCGGCATCGGCCACACCGCCAGTCTGTTCTCGAACGATGAGGAGAAGATTCGGCAGTTCTCGATGCTGTTGAACGCGGGGCGCATCCTGGTCAACCAACCCTCCTCGCAGGGCGCCGTGGGCGGCATCTTCAACAGGCTCAATCCTTCGCTGACCTTGGGCTGCGGCACCGGCGGCAAGAACATCACCACCGATAACGTCTCCGCCCGCCATCTGCTCAACATCCAGCGCATCGCGCGCCGACGTGTCAATGCCCGCCTGGCCCGGTTCGATCAGGCGAAATATCTGGACGAATCGCTCGATGCGCAGACCATCGAAAGACAGTTCAACCGCAACGGGTAATAGGCAGTTTCATGCTTCAATCGATACAGAAGGATGGCAATTTGGTGTTCCAGTTCTCGGCCCATCTGGACTCGATGGAGTGCTCCCGGATCGAGGAGGAGGTGGCGCAAATGACGCGGACCGCTAGCCAACCCGTGGTGTTCGATCTCACTGGAGTGGACTTCGTGGCCTCGGCTTTCTTGCGCTTGTGCATCATGGTCCAGCGGAATGCGGGCGGCAACCCACTGACCCTGGTCAATGTCGGCCCACCGATCAAGAAGGTCTTCAAGATCTCCGGCCTGGACACACTGCTGGTCCTGCGCTAAGCCAGCACCGGCCCCGCCATGTATCAAGCCGATACCCTCCGCCTGTCCATCCAGAACGAGCTGGCGGATCTGACATCGCTTCAGGATACCGTCCACGATTTTCTGGAACGCCGTGCCGCGCAGGCCGAGGTCATTTACAACGTTCGTCTCACCCTGGAGGAGATTCTCACCAACACCATCAAATTCGGCTACATGGACGAACTGCCGCATCCGATCACCGTCAACCTCACCCTCACGAACGAAGAAGCCATCCTCATCATCGAGGACGATGCTGCCGCCTTTGATCCGCAAACCGCGCCGAAACCCGACCTCGCCCTGCCGGTGGAGCTGCGGCCCATCGGCGGTTTGGGGCTTTACCTGGTTCGCTCGTTGGCCAGCCGCATGTGCTATCAGCGCCGCGACGACAAGAACATCCTCGAAGTTCGCTTCCCTAGAAGCTGAAAGATCTTCGGCTCAAATGCCCCATCGTTCATCGCCCAGTCAACGATCGGCAGCAGCAGGCTGATGGGTGGAATTGGCCCAGCCAGACCTGTCCGAATGGGCTCGCCTCATTCGTCTTCATCAATAACCTTAAAAAGATGGAGAATTCAATTGAGACGCTCCCTACTCACTGTTGCCCTGTTGCTCTCAACCGGCGCGAGCACAGCCGCAAAGCCAAGCATCACTTTCGACATTCCGCCCCAACTGCTGTCGACTGCCTTGGAGCGCCTGGCCAAGGAAACCAAGCTTCAGCTTCTTTATCCGGGCGACGCCGTGGCCGGAAAACGATCGGCCGGCTTGTCGGGTTCTTACACGCCCAGCCAAGCGCTGGAAAAGCTACTGCGAGGCAGCGGCCTAGCTTTCAGTTACACCGGAGCCCATGCCGTGGCCATCAAGCCCGGCAAAGAAAAAACTCCTGAACCGGAAAGCAAATCCGCCGCACCGCAAGCTTTCGTCCTCGACCCGGTGGTGGTGACCGCCAGCAAGATCGAGCGCAACGCCTCGGAAGTGCCGTCCACGGTGGCGGTGATCGACGACAAGCAGATTCAGCAAATGTACAACCGGGATCTCACCGACGTGATGCAACGCGCCGCCGGTGTGGACGTGACTCGCTCGGGCACCAACGGCGTCGGCACCATCAATATCCGCGGACTGGGTGATGAACGCACCGCCACCCTCATCGACGGGCAGTACGCCAATTTTCTCGACCCGGGTATCGGCAACCGCTCCCCCATCCAGACCGTGGACTGGGACAACGTGGAACGGGTCGAAATCGTGCGCGGCGCGGGCTCGGCATTGTACGGCCCGAGCGCCATGGGTGGGGTGGTCAACATCATCACCAAGGATGCGCCGGAAGAGCCCAACGTCACTCGGCCTTTCTTCCTGGTGGACAGCCTGCCCACTTTCGGCGGCGGGTTCACCACTGGCGGCACGGTGGACAAGCTCGGCTATTTCCTGGATTTCAAGCACCAGGGTTCGGATGGATACAAATCTTCTCCCGATCCGGCCTTTTTCCCCAACTCTTCCGTGACGATGCTGCATTCCCTGAAAAATGGCGAATGGAACAAAAACCAGGCGGGTGGACGCCTGAAATGGAGCCCTTCCGACCGGTCCGAGTTGAAGCTCAGCTTCAGCTATCTGGACGATCACAATAATCCTTTCGAACGGCCCAATACCTCGATGAACGGTCAATTCGGCCGCTACAGCCTGGACTATTCCCATTGGCTGCGGGATGACGATCAGATCACCGTCAACCTGACCTACCGGGACCACAAGACCGACCTGACCGGCGACAATTACTTTTATCCCATCCAGCGCAACATCCTCCCCCGCGAAACCCTGTACGAAGACGCCAAAAAGCTGAGCGGAGAAGTCCGCAACCGTTGGGACGTCGCTCCTGGCCATACCCTGTTGATGGGGTTCTACGGTAGCCAGGACTGGGCTCACCGGCGCACCGTCAGCGTCCCCAACAACCTCCTGTCCGATAATCCGCTGAACGACATCGCCAATTATGCGTTCTACGGTCAGTATGAATTGGCGCTTTGGGACCGCTTGTTCGTAACCTTGGGAGGGCGCGGCGATTGGTTCGAATACGACTTATCCAATCCCGCTACCGGGAGGTCGACTCGAGAGGATTTTACCGTGTTCAATCCCCGAGGGGGACTGCGTTTCAAGTTTACTGACGAAGTCTCCCTGCGCGCCTCCGTTGGCACTGGTTTTCGCCCCCCGGCCCCTTATAGCCTGATTGGGCAACAATATGGTCCATATTACGAGGCTAAAGCCAATCCGAGCTTAAAACCGGAATATTCCAACAGCTTCGATCTCGGCGTGGATATCACCACGGGATTCGGCGCCAAGGTATCCGCAACCGGTTACTTCAACGAACTCACCGATTACATGTTAACCAGCATCTGGGTGCAGGGAGGCAAGCAATATAGCCAAACGCAAAATCTAGGCAAGGTTCATACCTATGGCGCGGAATTGGAAATCCAGCAGAAGATCACCCAGGAATTGGGGCTGTTCGCCAATTATACCCACAGCCTTGCCGAGGCAGCCTCCGACTCGCCTGCCGGCGTGAGTGGCCTGCCGGAGAAAGGGAGACAACTGCCGATGACGCCGAAACACAAATCGGCTTTCGGCCTGGTATACGATTCGCCCCGTTTCAGCGGGCGGTTTGAAGGGCGTTACGTGGATAGTCAGTTCATCAACGGCGATACTCGAAACGACTCGGTCTACGCCCTGCGCTCCTACGTGACCGCAGATTTCCGTTTCACCTACCGCCACCCCCTCGACGCAAAGCAGACCCTGGATTTTTCCGCCGGGGTGCGCAACCTGTTCGATCGCCGTTATGAAACCCGTTTCCCCAATGTCCTCGCCGAACCCCGGGTGGGTTTCGTGCAGGTCGGGCTGAAGTTCTGACCCCGGAGCGGAGATTTCAAATGAAAAAGACTGTTCTGGCATTGGCGATCGGCGGCTTGTTCGGAGACGATGCCTTCTCCGCCGCCTGCGGCCCGGTCTACGGCGCCGATGGCATCGCCGTGGACCGGGAAGGCAAGGTGTGGATGAGCCATTACGAGGATGTGCGCCTGGGAAGGCTCGACCCGGCCAGCGGCGAGTTTGCCGAGTTCCTGCCCACGACCCGGGGTAATCCTTACGCCGCCAAACGGGATACCTGGAGCAAGGCCGATGGCTTCGACTACGGTTTCGACTTCGGGATGATGGGCATCGCCATCGACGAAGCCCATGGATTGGTGTGGAGCGCCCGCTTCAATGACAACAAGCTGCTGAGATTTTCCAGCGCCGACCGGCAATTCACCGAATTGGCCATGCCGGGTCTAAGCTCTGCCCGCTTCGATATTCCCATGGATAGCCAAGGCAATGTCTGGCTGGTGAGTAGTACCGGATTGGCCAAATTCACCGACGGCAAGGCGGTGAAAATCGCACCGGACGGCAAGGTAGAAACTTTCGCTTTGCCCTGGGAAAAATTCACCGGGGGCGCACTGACTCTGGACAAGGAAGGCAATCCTTGGATCAGCGCGGCACCCGAGGGGGGTAACGCCGAACTCTACGCCTGGAACGGGAAAATTTTCGAACGCCGTGAACTTCCAAACGTCGGCAGCCACATCAGCAGTCTCTATTTCGATGTCCGCGGCGATTTATGGTTCACCGCAACGGAAAAAAATGCCATCGGACGTTGGCGCAAGAACAAGCTCGACCTGTTTCCCATCCCCACTACCCATGCCACTCCAAGCGTACTGACCCGCGATGCCGCAGGCAATCTCTGGTTTACCGAATGGTACGGCAACAAGCTGGGACGCATCACCCCGGACGGGCAAATCACCGAATACCCGTTACCTCCGGAAGAAGAGACCCCCTTGGCGGTGGCCGCGGATCGGGAAGGAAAGGTCTGGTTTTCTGTGGCGTTCAACTACAGCTTGTTCCGGCTCGACCCGGATACTGGCAAGATGACCGAATTCCCGGTACCGGTTCCCCCCAACTGGTCCAAGGATACCGCCCGTGGAGTCTCGTTCTGCACCATCCGCAGCAAGGGTTTGGCCAAGACCAAGTCGGTCAAGGCCGAGCAATCCTCCGCCACCGAGCAAATGGTGCATGACGCTGCGATTCGTCATCCCAAAGGCTATCCCAAGGACCGCGACGCGGTGTTGTTCGAGCAAAAATGCCAGACCGCCTGCCATACCTGGTACCGGGTGGACAAGGCTTCCGCCCGGCGCTCGGAATGGAAACCCACCGTGGACCGCATGATCGAGGCCAACGCGGCGGCCATCGCCCCTGGCGAAAGGAAGCGCATCGTTCGCTATTTGAACCGGTATTACGCCTTACTCAAATGATTTCGCCTGTGACCGGCGATCCGACCCTGTTCCCTCCGAACGGCTTGAGCACACGGTTTCAGGACTTTCGCCGCTAAATCCATGCCTCCCGTTTTGTATGACAATATACCCGTCGGGCGCCCCTCGGGGCATCTTGGCATCCTCAAACCGGCGCCATGGGCCTGCGCATTGACGCTAGCCCTGCTAACCGGCGGCTTGGTCCCTCCTTCATGGGCCGACAGCGACAAGGAGATCATCAGCGCCGAGGAAATCGAGATCCAGAAGCCGGCCAGCCTGATGGAACTGCTCAACCACCGGGTAGGATTAGGCAGTAGCAGCAACCAACTCAGCCTGAGGGGGGTGCCGGGCGTGGCCCTATACGTGGACGGCTTTTCCCGCGGCAACAGCTCGGCTGAAGTGGACAAGATCAAGCCCCAGGATGTGGCGCGCATCGAGATTCTACGCGGCGCGGCCTCCAGCCGTTACGGCGCAGAGGCTCTAGGTGGGGCGGTAGTCATCACCACCCGGCAGGGTGCCGGGAGTTGGAGCCTGGATGCGGTGCAGGGCCATAACAGCCTGGACAGCCGCTACAGCCGGGTGATCGGTAACGGCAGTCTGGGTAACGCGGGGGTCCGGCTGAGTTTCGAGGACAGTTTTACCAACCAGTGGTTTGTCTATGATCGGCATAACAGCCCTTTCCCCTCCATCGTTCAGGTGCAGGATGCCTTCGAGACCAAGCGGGAAGGAGACTTTCGCACCAATTACCGCAACGATGGGTTCAACACCGCCGTCACCGTGGACTACATCGAGCAGACGCGCAATTACGGTCGCCCCAACCACCATAACACTTACAACACTCTGATCGCCAAGTGGCTGACGGAAGCGGCCTTCGATGAGCTCAAACTCAGCGCCAATATTCTGTACCAAGATTATCGGGTCGATGCGTTTCGTGATCATGGCGGGCTGGGGACAACCGGTCTGGCACTATACACGCATGGGCCAGAGAATTCCTTGACCTTCAGCAGCGAATTCCAGGCCACCTATGGCAATCTCAATCTAGGATTGTTGCATGGCAATGACTGGGATTTCATCGAGCAGCGGCTCGCTGGTAGCGGGCAGACAACCTTTCAGCAAACTGACACCGTCGATCGGCTGGGCATTTTCGGAAGTTACGGCCTGGACTTTCTCACCGACTGGCATGTGGATCTGGCGGGACGCTATGATCGTTATGAATACTTCGATGTGTCGGTGTTCACCGAAGGTCGATTGAACCGGGAACCCGCTACTTCGCTGGATACCTTCAACCCCAAGCTGAGTTTGTCCTGGAAAGCGATGCCCCGGCTGAATCTGCATGGTTCCGCCTCAACCGGCTTCCAGCCGCCCTCCCCTTCCATCTTGTATTTTCGAAGGGACACCCCCGGTTCGCAGTTCGTCCCCAATCGGGGGCTCAAGCCGGAAAACTCCCTCACCCTGGACTTCGGCCTGAACACCGAGTATGGCAGTGGCGGCAAGGCAGGGCTGACCTTCTTTTACACCCGCTGGACCGACAAGATCGAAGGCATCACCACCCAAACTCTCTCACCCGAAGGCAACAAGATCCAGGTCGATACCATAAAGAATCTGGGCGAAGCTGAAGCCAAGGGAGTGGAGTTCAGCCTCAGCCAGCCGATCACCGACACGATGAGCACCTCGCTCAATTACACCTTGAACCTCACCGAAATCACCCAACATTCGACCGTAGCCTACATCGGCAATCGGTTGCCCTTTCAGCCCCGGCACCGGATCAATGCCGTGCTCGATTACAAACCGCCCTGGGAGGGTACCGTGCGTCTCAACCTGCACTACGAATCCGATCAATTCATGAACATCGACAACCGGGCTCTCCATGATGGCGGCCTGTGGTGGAACGGTGATTTCGCCACCCTGGATTTCCTCATTTCCCGGAAACTCAAATGGGGCAAAAGCAGTGGCCTGGATCTGACCTTTGGCATCAACAATCTGCAGGACGAGCGCTACGCCAAGAATTTTTTCGAACGCGACGTGGGCAGGGTGATCCGCGGGGAATTGGCGGTGCACTTTTGAGGATGAGCCATCTTGGAGGCTCGGGGGTGTGTTATGTCCCATAGGAGCGTGCTATTTGTCGTGGCCTTGGATAGGGTATCTGGATGGTGCCTTATATTTCAACCGCATAGAAATGGCTTGATGATTGCTTTATCAGTTGGACTCCATGGAAACGGCATCTTTTCCCATGACCCAACAGCCGACTTCAATCGACCTCCACCACTGGTTCCTGCATTACGCCGACGAACTGCTGGGCTTTTTCCGTCGCAAGCTAGGCGAGCCGGATGCGCCGGATATGGTCCAGGAGGTTTATCTTCGCGTGCTCTCCCGCCCTACGGCGGCGGAAATCCGCGAACCGCGCGCTTTTCTTTTCCGCATCGCCGCCAACCTGGCCGTCGATCATGTGCGGAAACAGTCTTACCGCCAATTCGAAACCGACGAAGGGATGGAGGAATGGGCGGCCTCTCCCGCGCCAGGCCCGGAACAGGAGGCGAACGATGATCAGCGCGCGAAAAGCCTCTGCCTGGCGCTCGCCGAATTGCCCCCGCCATGCCGCCACGCATTCCTGCTCAACCGTTTCGACGGCTTGAGTCATGGTGAGATCGCCGCGCGCATGGGCGTCTCCGTCAAGACGGTGCAGCGTTATATCGCCAAGGCATTCGAACACTGCATGGATCGCCTCGACAACCCGTCTTGACCTACCGATCCAAGCTCAAACGTCTTAAGATTGAGAGGATCGTCCCAATCCGGCAGACTCCACCATCATGGCCCCATCCCCTCCTTATCCTGACGAGCGACGTAAAATTGCCATCCACTGGCTAGTCAAGCGGAAGTCCGGGCGATTCGACGCCGCCGATCAGGTAGCGTTCGAACGCTGGCTTGCCGAAGACCCTTCCCACCACCGCACCTTCGAAGCACTCGATGCCGCTTGGAGCGGGCTTGCTTGCCCCCAAGCGGAATTGGCCTCCGCCCGTGCCCATCGACCTCCCCGACGTTTCTTCCATTTCTGGAGCATGGCTCTGGCGGCGGGATTGCTGGCGGCTGTCGGCTTGGGTTCATGGGAGGGATGGCCGCTGAACACCGAGACGATCCACCGCACCGCCAAGGGCGAGCATAGCCTGCTGACCCTGGCGGATGGATCTCAGGTCGAGCTCAATTCCGATTCGGAAATCGCCGTGCATTACGGTTTGACGGCAAGATCGATCGAGCTCAGGCGGGGCGAGGCACTGTTCAGCGTCGCGCCCGGAAAACTGCGTCCCTTCGAAGTGGAAGCGGCCGGAGGGCGTATCCGCGACATCGGTACCCGTTTCGACGTGGCATTGCACTCAGGGCAGACGAGTGTCCTGGTACTGGAGGGCAAGGTGAATGTCCTTCTGGTCGATGGCGGCGAGCAGCAGGGAGCAGGCGCCGGCAAAGCCTTGACCTATGACGCGGGGGGTATCCTCTCGGCGCCCCAGGACGCCGACCTGGAGGTGGCGACCGCCTGGCGCGAAGGCAAGCTGATTTTTCGCACCACGCCTTTGAAAGAAGTCGTCACCGAATTTGCCCGCTACCACGACGTCGAGTTCCGTTTCGCCGACCCCGGCATCGAACAGCTTTCCGTCAGCGGCGTTTTCGATGCCGACAAGCTGGACCTTTTCCTTGCGACTTTGGAAGCCATTTACCGGCTACAGGTGAAACACGACCCAGACGGCACGGTGGTCATGGCGCGGCGAAAATCATCCCTCAGCCGGCCACCCGCCTGAACCAGATCCGGTCATCGAGCAGCCGTTTGAGCTGAGGAACGAACCCCAACCGACGGGCATGGGTAATGTGCTGCGCCCCCTACAGAATCGGTGTACGGCTTCCCCAGAGAAAATGTTTTGGCCCCCCCCCCCAAAAAAAAACGTTTGGGGAAGACGAAAAATGTTGGGGGGAGCTACCCGTCCGTCGCCCTGCTTGCGATATTCGATGGGCATCACAGTCTCTTCCAATGCGGATATGAGTCTGAAGCGGATC
>JAQTSI010000029.1 GCA_028711365.1 Methylococcaceae bacterium | reverse complement strand
TATCGACAGGCAAGGTTTGCTAGACCGTTGGCGGAAGGGGGAAATCGAGGTGGTCAGTATCACCAGCGGCGAAGCGCTGGACTACCTGGTTCGGCTCATGGAGGAAAGCGGAATGGAATTATTGCACCAAACGCCCATGGTCTTCATCGGCGAACGCCTGGAAAAACGAGCTCGCGAACTCGGCTGCACCCACGTAGCCGCCGCGGAAGCCAGCGATCTCGGTATTTTCGATGCGCTAGTCCGCATCGCGCGAGAAGTCATCAAAACATACCAACCACGGGGATAGAGCATTGGTCGACGAGGATAAAAATTTCACGCCGGATGTGGAGCAAACGGCGGACGCCGGGTTTCCCGGCGACGATGAGGCCCTCAAGAACAAGAAGAAATCCAGGCTGAGCTCGCTGTTGGGTTACGGAACCCTGTTGCTCGTGCTGCTTCTCGTCGGCGCGGGCGTGTTCCTGCTGCAGGAACTGCGTTCGAAACAGGAGGGGTTGGGTAGCGGGCTGGACAAGGGCGACCGGCAGATGCAGGAATTGCTGCATCAGATCAGCGGCCTGCAAACCGAACTGGCTGCCGTTCACTCCCAACTCGCCACCGCGCAATCCCAGTTGACCACCGAAAACTCCAAGTTCGAGCGTCAGATCGGCGAGGAAAGCGCTTCCTTCAACGACAAGCTCGAAGCCCTGCGCACCGACTTGGGTGGCTCGATTCAGCATCTCCAGCGGCAGATGAATCAGACCCGCGGCGATATCATGGTGGCGGATGCCGAATACCTGCTCAGCGTCGCCAATCAGAAGCTGCATCTGGTGGGGGACGTGAAAGCGGTCATCGCCATGATGGAGGCCGCCGACCAGCGTCTGCACGATAGCGGTGATCCGGCGGCTTTCAAGGTCCGCGAGGCATTGGCCGAAGAAATCAATCTGCTCAAGGGCTTTAACCCGCCCGACGTCGTCGGCGTCTCCGCCAAATTGTTGGCGATGGAAGTCAAGGTCAAGGATTTACCCCTTTTCCTGCCCCATTCCGACTTGCCGAAGGAGGACCACCAGCCGGTTGTCCAACCCGAAGCCGAGGTGAAGGCTAAAGGAATGACGGATTCCATTCTGAAGGATCTGAAAAGCCTGGTGACCGTTCGCCACACGGACCGTTCGGTGCAGTCCATTCTGCTGCCCGAGGAAGTGGCGGCATTGCGCCAAATCCTGCTGCTCAAGCTGGAAACGAGCCGCTCCGCCCTGTTGCGCGGGGATGACGAGCTATACCGCAGCAACATGGACAGCGCCCTGGCCTGGTTGGGTGAGAACTTCGATACCGAAGCGGCGTCGACCCTGGCCGTGATCGAAGAACTGAAGAGCCTACGGGGCTTGCAGTTACAGATCCCTTTCCCGGATGTCAGCAAATCCTTGAGTTTGCTGCGCAACATCGAAAACCTGCGCTTGGAAGCAGAAAAAAGCCATGGCGGCAAGCAGGAGAAGAGCGGCAAGACGGAGGCTCCCCTAACGCCGCCGCCTGCGCCCGAGGCCCGGCCGGCAGCGGAGCCCCAGCCTGAAACGGGAGTCAAGCCGTGAAGCGAGTCCTTCTTGTGTTGATCGGCTTGGTCGCAGGATTGGGCGCAGCTTTGCTGCTGCTGCGCTATATCGCCAGTCATAACGGTTCCGGCTACGTCATCGTCGGCATGGGTCAATGGTCGCTGGAAACCTCCCTCCTGGTGGCTTCATCGGCGCTGCTGCTGGTATTCATCCTGCTCTACGCCTTCATCCGCCTGTTCATCACCGCCGTGCGTCTGCCGACCCTGCTCAAACAACGCGGCCATGAGTTGCGCAACAAACGATCCCAGGAAGCTTTGATCACGGGGCTGATCGAAACCGCCGAGGGCAACTGGGAAAAAGCCGAGAAACAGTTGATTCGTCATGCGGCGAACAGCGGCATTCCCCTGATCAATTATCTGACCGCCGCCCGTGCCGCCCATTCGCGCGGTGCTCATGAACAGCGCGACGAATATCTCAAGCTGGCTCATGAATCCATGCCGGAAGCCGAATTGGCCATCGGATTGACCAAGGCCGAACTGCAACTGTCCGACCAGCAATTCGAAGGCGCACTGGATGGCCTGATCCAGCTCAACAAGATCGCGCCTGGCCATGCCGCGGTCTTGAAGATGATGCACCAGGCCTATGCCCGCATCGAGGATTGGGAAGGTTTGAGCCGCATCATCCCCAAGCTCCATGCCAACAAGGTGATGTTGGAAGCGGAAATCAAGCTGCTGGAAACGGAGACCTACAGCGCCCTCATCAAGAAGAAAGCGCAGACTCGCGAAGCCGGGCCCTTGCGCGATCTCTGGCTGGATGTGCCTGAACATATCCGCGCGCTGAGTGGCATCCAGCAATTGTATTTCGCCGCCATGATCGAGGCGGGCGCCGAAGCCGAAGTCGAACCCAAAGTGCGGGAAGCCATCGGCAAGGAATGGAGCGAGACCTTGTTGGTGCTTTACGGCTGCATCAAGATGCCCGATGTGGAACAACAGTTGAGCGTGGCCGAAAGCTGGCTAGGGGCTCATTCAGGCGATGCCGTATTATTGCGTCTGCTGGGCAAGCTCTCCCTGCGCGCCGGCCGATTGGAGAAAGCGAAAGCCTATCTCGAAAGCAGCCTGAAGGCGGATCTCAGCGTGGAAGCTTATCAACTCTTAGGCGATGTGTTGATGAAGCAGAACGATCCGGTCAACGCCTGCCAGTTCTTCCGCAACGGACTGTTATTCGCCTCCAATGAAGTGGTGGCGCAGATCGAGCAATTTCCGCTAGGTGACCTGCCGCAGGAAGAACCCGAGCCGGCCTGAGTTCGAGGCATCAATCGCCGCAGGTATTGCTTTCCACCCAGCGCTGCCCGGTCGCTAGAGACTCCTTTTTCCAAAACGGCGCGCTGTGTTTCAACTCTTCGATGATATGCCGGCAAGCCTCGAAAGCCGCCTCACGGTGGGCAGCCCAAGCTGCGACCAACACGATGGGCTCGCCGGGATCGATCTCGCCGACCCGGTGAATGACCAGGGCATCGATCAAGTTCCAACGCTCGCGGGTTTCCAAGACGATCTGCTCCAACCGATACTCGGTCATGCCGGGATAATATTCCAGAGTCATTTTCGTGACCACATCACCTAGATTGAGATCGCGCATGGACCCGACGAATATGTTGGTGGCGCCGTATTTTCCGGCCATTTCGCCCATTTGTCGCTGATAAAGCTCCAGTTCCCGATAAGGCGAAAAGCCTTCTTGCCGCAGGTTGACCGTCATTGGCTCAGCCCCCGGTTACCGGCGGGAAAAAAGCCACTTCGTCGCCTTCCTTGACCGGAGTCTTCGGATCGGCATATTCCATATTGACCGCGCAAAGGATATGGTCGGGCAGAGGTAGTCCACCGCCGACCACCTTCCAGACATCGGATACGGTCGATATATCTTCCGCCACCAAAGTGTCCTCGATGCGTCCCAGTTTTTCCCGCAGACTCGCAAAATAACGTACTCGTATCATCTCGGTATCGATTTTCGAAAAGGCTGTAAAAAGGGTCTGAATCATGAAAGCGATTTCATGATCGGTCGGCTGCCGCCTGGGCGGAACCCCATCCCATGTCCTCACCATGGAAGCCGTCGACCTCGTCCACGCCGATGTTTTCTATGTCGGGAAGGTTGGATCTGATTTCGGTGACCAGCGCGGCGATTTCCGGGTCCTTGATGTGGATGGCCTTGGCCAGTAGGGAAGTATCTCTCATAATCGCGAAATCCACTGCCGCCGTGTATTGGAATTCGGCATCACAACAGGTCTCGAGCTTCTGGAGCAACTCGGTTTTCCAGTTCGGTTCCAGGGAAAGATCGTCCAGGCATTCCTGAACCGCTTCCCGGAGAATCTGAAAATCCTCGGCGAGCGAAACTTGCCCCATCGATTCCTCGTCGGCAGCGACGCATCCAATCAATCGGTCCATCAACGCGACAGCCTTGTCCCATTGCCCCGCCATCTTGTCCCGCCGCAACCACGCCAGCACCAATATTTCCTTCCAGGTATTGAGAAGAAAAGACCGCAGAGCCAGGGGCGCATGGATCTGATGCAACCTCGAGGCGATGATGCAGGCGACCGTTTTCTTGGCCAGCCTGATTTGTCCCTTGCTTTGCGCCACTTGGCGGATGCGCTCTTCGACTACTCGGCTACGCTGATTTTCTTTCGCCATGAATGCGGTGAAATCCTCCAGCAATTCACCGAACAGTTCGACATTGCGGTCGAATTCACTCAAAACACGCTCGACGATGGTCTCGATTTCCTGATAAACGAAATTTTCGGTTTCGACATCATCATCCAGTTCCATTCCCGCATGGGCAAGGCTGTTCAGCAATAGGCGGGCGGGGTGGTTCTTCTTGGCAAAGAAGGAGCTTTCCAGCAGGGCTATTTTCAACACCGGTATCTGCAACCGGGCGATGAGGACCTTGACCGGCGTAGGCAATTTGCGCTCATCCAGGATATAGTCGAAGACCACCCCGACCATATCGATGATGTCTTCCTCCAGCGGTCCTAGCGGAGAGGTATCCCCACGGGATTGAAGCTTGGCGAGTTGATTGGCGATGAACAGCTTCATCTCTTCGCCGGACAGGATGGCTCCACCCATGGGAAGCATCTGGGAAGGATGTTGCAGCCTGCTCAACGCGTTGAGAACCTCCGCGCCATTGACCGTCGCAGTTCGGAGCGCCGGGGAAGGCAAGCCTTTGCGCAATTCGTTCAGCAGAGCTTGCAATTGCTCGACGACTTCGAACAGATTCAAGGATTTGACTGGATTCTCCCGGTTCGATCCCAGCGGAGTTTTTGATGATGCCGAACGACGGGTTGGAAGGGAATGACCCTGGCGGACAATGCTGGAACCTGCATTTGCCAGACAGAGTTCAAGTGCCTGGTAAACCGGGCCGAATTTGCATAACACCTGTCTCTCAAAAAGTTTGTAGAGATAGAGCTTGGGCTCGATCTCTAATCCCAACTCCTCCAGATTCGCCTCGAAAAGCTTGCAGAGGATGAAAGGGGAAACCGGATCGATCGCGCCGGTATCCTCGGGCTGCTTGAGCAGGATGGCGAAACGCTTGCGCAGCGAGAGGAGCGGATCGCCGAACGACTGATTTGCCTTCTCGATCATCCTGCTGATGGCGATTTCCTGCTCATCCATGGGGCTACCGTCATCCCGCCGCCCAAACTTTGGCAGCGGCTGTTTGCGCCAGAAGGCATCATAATAGCGCGTCCATTCGACGAGATAGTTTTCCAGCAGGCTGTCGCGCTTGAGGCGCAACTGGCGCATGGAATCGAAATATTGCAGCGCGCCGTTTTCAGCCCGCTCGGAAAGCCTGAATAAGCCGTCATCGGCTTTGTTGAAAAAAGCCGACAATCGTTGTTCGACTCCCTGGGAAAAAATCGACCTGCCTTGGACGAAAATGCCGTTTACGCTATCTTTGGCATTTTGTTTCTGCTTGGCTTGCAGCTTTTCAAAAGTGATTACTTTGGATTCGCTGGTCATATGCCGTTTCTCGAGACTTCAATGATGGGAAGCATCGCTTGACGCCGGATCCCTCAACCGGCAAGCATGCTCCAAATATCGGGTTGTTTTATGAATAAAATCAATATAGCGACAGGCTGGATCGAGTCCGTCAACCGAATCATTTCCCCGAACTGCGACGACCGGCCTGAGACCGCCACTATATCGCTGATCGTCATTCATTGCATCAGTTTGCCTCCGGGCGATTTCGGCGGGGAATGGATCGATCGGCTATTTACCAATTCGCTGCCGGCGGATGCCCATCCCTATTTCGGCGCTATCCATCAACTAAAGGTCTCGGCCCATGTGCTCATCCGGCGAGATGGCGAAATCGTTCAATATGTTCCCTTCCACAAGCGGGCCTGGCATGCGGGCATTTCCTGCTATCGGGGAAAGGAGAAATGCAATGATTTTTCCATCGGTATCGAACTGGAAGGAACCGAAACTCTCTCCTATACGGATGCCCAGTATGAGTGTTTGAGCGATGTCATCGCCGCGCTGCTGGAACAGTATCGAGGACTTGCGCCGGATGCGATCGCCTCACACAGTGACATCGCCCCCGGCCGCAAGACCGACCCGGGCGAATCCTTCGATTGGGCAAGGCTGCATCGATTGCTGGAAAGCAAGGCTGCGCCCGGTTCGAGGGTGTGATTCAAAGTGATGTCACTGTGGTCGTAAAGTATTACAATATCGACATTTGTAATACATGCGAGCTTGGGTATGCCTACGACACTCACCAGCAAGGGGCAGGTCACTATCCCGAAAAAGGTCCGTGATGCACTCAATCTTACGCCAGGATGCGAGGTGGAGTTTTCTGTCAACCGAGACGGTGAAGTTGTTCTGCACAAGGTCAAAGGACAAACCAAGCCTAGAGTCGACCGGTTTGAAGCAGCGCGCGGCAAGGCAGATATCAAGTGGCGCACTGACGAGTTGATGGCATTGCTGCGCGGAGAGGATTGATGCTGTTGGTAGATACCAACGTATTAGTCGACATCCTGGAGGATGATCCGCAATGGGTCGATTGGTCGCTCCAGCAACTGCGCGGTCAGTCCCAAGTGCATCCGCTTTCCATCAACCCGATCATCTATGCTGAACTGTCGCTTACATTCTCAACGGCTGAAGCGCTTGATCAAGCGGTTGCAGATCTAAGGCTCGATGTGCTGGAAATGCCGCGTCCGGCACTTTTTCTGGCTGGCAAAGCGTTTATCCGCTACCGCCGTGCAGGTGGCCAGAAAAGCAATGTCCTAGCGGATTTCTTCATAGGTGCGCACGCTGCTATTCTGGGTTGTCCGATTCTCACTAGGGATTCGCGCCGCTATCGCAGCTATTTTCCAACCGTCCCATTGATTACACCCACTACAGGCTGACGCCGTGCGGGATCACGAACTTCGGCAGCATCACATTGAATCATAGCCCCGCTTATTCTGTCCGCTGCTTCGTCAGGAAGGCGTCGATGATCAACATTCCCACCCCCACATTGATGGCCGAGTCGGCCACGTTGAAGGGCGGGAAATGCCAGTTCTGATAGAAAAAATCGAGGAAGTCGATGACATAACCATAGACTAACCGGTCGATGAGATTACCCAGGGCGCCGCCCAGCACCATGGCCCAGGCGGCTGCTTCCCAGCGGCGGTCCTTGGGCAGCCGTTTGAGCCAATAGATCATGGCGATGCTGGCGGTCGAGGCAATCCCCACGAACAGCCAGCGTTGCCAGCCGCCGGCATGGGCCAGGAGACTGAAGGAAGCCCCCGGATTGCGCAGATAAGTCAACTGGAAGAATGGTAGCAGCTCGATGGTTTCGTAGAGTTGCAGGGAGGCATCTACCAGCAACTTGCTCGCTTGATCCAACACGATTACCAGCGCGGAAAGCCATAGCCATTTCAGCATGTTCGCACCTTCAAGCGTAACGGCGGGTTTCGCCCTGGCCGGCTACGTTCTCCACGCAACGCCCGCAAAGCTCGGGATGTTCGGGATCGATGCCGACATCGTGGCGATGATGCCAGCAACGAACGCACTTGGGCTTTTCACAAGCACGAACTTTCAATTCCAGGCCCTCGATGCCGGTAGGCAGTTTGTCGCCGTGAGCGGCGCTTTCCGGCAGCAAGCTCGCATAGGAGGTGATGAGCACGAATCGCAACTCGTTTTCCACCAGGGCGAGGCGGGCGTATATCTCGGGCACACAGTACAATTCCACTTCGGCGTCCAGGGATGAGCCGATTTCCTCGCGGACCCGCAGGATTTCCAGTTCCTTGCCGACCGCTTCGCGGACGGACAGCACGAAATCCCAAAAATCCCGGCCTAGCGGCTCGGTTTCGCTCAACGGAACCAGACCTTCATACCAGGTCGACATGAACACCGATTCGGTTCGCTCGCCGGGCAGATGGCGCCAGATCTCATCGGCGGTGAAGCTGAGGATGGGCGCCAGCCAGCGGGTCAAGGCTTCGGCGATGTGGTACATGGCGGTTTGCGTCGAGCGCCGCGCCAGGCTGTCGGCCCTGGCGGTATACTGCCTATCCTTGGTGACATCCAGGTAGAAGCTGCCCAGATCCACCGAGCAGAAGTGATGCACCTTCTGATAGACGAGGTGGAACTGGTAGGTTTCATAAGCGCCGATCACTTCCTGCTGTAATTGCCAGGCGCGATCCATCGCCCAGCGATCCAGAGGCAGCATGTCCTCCACCGCGACGCTGTCCCGCGCCGGGTCAAAGCCGTTCAGATTGGCCAACAAATAACGGGCGGTGTTGCGCAAGCGGCGATAAACGTCGGAAGTGCGCTTGAGGATCTCGTCGGAGACGCTCATTTCCCCGCGGTAGTCGGTGGCAGCCACCCATAGACGCAACACGTCGGCCCCCAGGCTCTTCATTACCTTCTGCGGGGCGATCACGTTGCCCCTGGACTTGGACATCTTCTTGCCTTGGGCGTCCACGGTGAAACCATGGGTGAGCACGGCGCGATAGGGCGCGGCGCCGTTCATGGCCATGGAAGTCAACAGGGAAGATTGGAACCAGCCGCGGTGCTGATCGGAGCCTTCCAGATAGAGATCGGCGGGAAACCGCAGCTCGGGGCGGCGGTTCAGCACGCAGGCATGGCTGACGCCGGAGTCGAACCAGACATCCAGGGTGTCGCTCATCTTGCTGTATTGCCCGGCTTCGTCTCCCAGCAATTCCTCAGGGTTCAGCTCGAACCAGGCATCGATGCCCTCTTGCTCGACTCGCAGAGCCACCTGCTCGATCAGCTCCAATGCCCGAGGATGGATCTCACCAGTCTGTTTATGGACGAACAGCGCGATGGGCACGCCCCAATTGCGCTGGCGGGACACACACCAGTCGGGGCGGTTTTCCACCATGCCCTCGATGCGCGCCTGGCCCCAGTCGGGAATCCATTGTATTTTCCGGATTGCGTCCAGGGTTTGCGAGCGCAGGCCCTTCTTGTCCATGGCGATGAACCATTGCGGCGTGGCGCGGAAAATCACCGGGGTCTTGTGCCGCCAGCAATGGGGATAGCTGTGTTCGATGCCGGTCTGGTGCAGGAGCACGCCCTTTTCTTGCAACAGCTCCACCACCCGGGAATTGGCGGTAAGCACATGCAGCCCGGCGAAGAATGGGGTATCGGGCAAGAACTTGCCGTCATCGCCCACCGGGTTGTCCACTTTGAGATCGTATTTCAGACCGACCACATAGTCTTCCTGGCCATGACCGGGGGCGGTATGAACCGCGCCGGTGCCGGCCTCCACGGTGACGTGATCGCCCAGGATCGCCGGCACTTGGGTATCCAGGAACGGATGCCGCAAGCGCAGGCCTTCCAGCGCCTCCCCTTTGGCATAAGCGACGACGCGGTAATTTTCCACGCCGTAACGAAGCATGGCATCTTTCATCAGCGCTTCGGCCAGGATCAGCCGTTCGCCATCCCCCTGCACCACGACATAGTCCAGTTCAGGGTTCAAGGCAACGGCCTGGTTGGCCGGCAGGGTCCAGGGCGTGGTGGTCCAGATCACCACCGAAATCGGACCGTTCCCTTCGTGCCCTTCGACGCCATGGAAGCGGTCCAGCGCTTCGGCCTCGTCCACTACGCGGAAGCGCACATCGATGGCTAGGGAACGCTTATTCTCGTATTCCACCGCAGCTTCGGCCAAGGCCGATCCGCAAGCCGTACACCAGTGCACCGGTTTGGCGCCTTTGAGCAGATGGCCGTTGGCGTAGAGCTCCCCCAAAGCGCGGATGATGTCGGCCTCGAAACGGTAATCCATGGACAGATAGGGATTCTCCCAGTCGCCGAAAACCCCCAGGCGGATGAATTCATCGCGTTGCAAGTTTACCTGCTCGGCTGCGTAGCTGCGGCAGGCGCGGCGAAATTCGGACGGCTCGACCTTGATGCCGGCCTTGCCGATCTTCTTTTCCACCATCAACTCGATGGGCAGGCCATGGCAGTCCCAGCCGGGCACATAGGGCGCATCGAATCCCGACAGGCCCTTGGCTTTCACGATGATATCCTTGAGTACCTTGTTGAGAGCATGGCCGATGTGAATTTCGCCATTGGCATAGGGCGGGCCGTCGTGAAGAATGAAGCTCGGCCTTCCCTTGAAAGCTTCACGAATCTTCCGATAGATCGCTTTCTCCTTCCAGATCTGCAACTGTTCCGGTTCACGCTGGGACAAGTTGGCTTTCATGGGGAAATCGGTGCAGGGAAGATTGAGTGTGGCTTTGTAGTCCATGGGCTTAGGGTTGGCTGGTTTGAATCGGAAGATTGGAGAAATACGCCCGCGCCGCTTGGGCGTCCTTTTCGATTTGCGCGCGCAGGGCCTGAAGGTTTTCGAAACGGCGCTCATCGCGCAGTTTATGATGAAAATGGACCTCGACCAGACGTCCGTACAGGTCTCCGTCGAAATCGAATAAATGGGTTTCCAGCTGAGCCTGGTGACAACCGTCCACCGTGGGACGGGTACCGACATTGGCCACACCGGGTAGCGGATGGTCGCCAATACCGGTCATTGAAACGGCAAATACCCCCTGCAACGGAGTCTTTTTGCGCATCAAACCGATGTTGGCGGTGGGGAAGCCGAGTTCGCGGCCCAGTTTCGCGCCCGTCCGGATGCGCCCGACCAGGGAATATGGCCGGCCGAGCAGGGCAGCAGCGTTAACCATGTCGCCCGAACTCAAGGCTTCCCGGATCAGGGTGCTGCTGACCCGCAATTCGGTGAATTGGACGGAATGGGTGTCGGCCACCTCGAAACCGGCCGCCGCCCCGGCCTGCTCGAGTAGGGCGAAGTCTCCGCGCCGGTCCTTGCCGAAGCGGAAATCATCGCCCACCACCAGGTATTTTACCCGCAGTTCCTGCACCAGAATATTATCGATGAATGCCTCGGGTGCGCATTCGGCCAGCTTGTGATCGAAACGCAGCAAAACCACCCCGTCCACCGGCAAGCGCCGGAGTTGAGCCAGTTTTTCCCGCAACCGCGTCAACCGGGGCGGGGCTTGCTCCGGCGTGAAATATTCGCGCGGCTGCGGCTCGAACAGGATGATGACACTAGGCAAAGCCAATCGGCGGCCTTGCTCGAGCAGATTCTCGATGACCGCTCGATGACCGAGATGAACCCCGTCGAAATTGCCGATGGTGGCGACGCAGCCGGATTCCGGCAGCCGCTGCAGGTGGCGTAATCCCCTTGCCAGATACATGGGCTAAGCAGCCTTGGGCAGGGAAAGATGGGCCGGGCGCAGGCCGCACAGCCACAGGCAGGCGAAATAACTCGCCCCCCCGGCGGCGATCCATAGCAGCAGTTGCAGGGCTCTTTCCTGGAAACTCCAACTCTGCCAGGGCAATGTTTCGGCACAATGCAACAACAGCAAACTCATCGCCAGGCTGGAGACGACCAGCCGGGCCAGATAGGCCGCCCAGCCCCGGTTGGGCCTGAAGATTCCATCCTTCACCAGCTTGGTCAACAGCAAGGCGGCATTGAACAAGGCCGCCAGGGCCGTCGCCAGCGCCAGGGCGGCGTGTCCCCAGCCGAGGCCGGCGAGGGGAAACACCAACAGCAGGCAAAGTGCGGCATTGGCGATCATGGAATAGATGCCGAAACGAACGGGGGTCTGCAGATCGTGGCGGGCATTGAACCCGGAGGCCAGCAGCTTGACCGCGATGAAGCCGATCAGGCCCAGGGAATAGGTCATCAGGCTACGGCTCGCCATTTCCACGTCGCGGGCGTCGAATTCATCGTGCTGGAACAAAGTGGACAGCAAGGGTTTGGCCAGGGTAATCAAGCCCACGGTCGCCGGCAGCCCGATCAACAGCACCCAGCGCAAGCCCCAGTCCAGGGCCTGGGAAAATCCCCGTCCGTCATGATGAGCATGGCTTTTCGCCAGATGCGGCAATAGTGCCGTGCCCATGGCGACGCCAAATATCCCCAACGGGAACTCCACCAAGCGGTCGGAGTAATATAGCCAGGAAACGCTGCCGGAAATCAAGAAAGAAGCCACCAGCGTGTCCACCAGCAGATTGACCTGGGTGACGGAAACGCCGAAAATCGCAGGCGCCATGCTTTTCAACAAACGGCGCACCTCCGCGTCGTGGAAGCCCCAGCGGGGTTTGGGCAACAATCCCGCCGCCGCCAACGCGGGAACCTGCAGGGCCAGTTGCGCCATGCCGGCCAGCAGCACGGCCCAGGCCAGGGCCGTGACCGGCTCGGGCAGCAAGGGAGCGAGCCAGAAAGTGGCGGCGAGCATCGCGAGATTCAGCAAGGCTGGGGTGAGGGCGGGGATGGCGAAACGGCCATGGACGTTGAGTATGCCGCCGGCGAAAGCGGTCAGGGTGACGAAGAAGAGATAAGGAAAGGTGATGGCCAGCATCCGGCTGCTGGAGGCGAATTGTTCTTCCCGCGCCAAAAAGCCCGGCGCGAAGATCAGCACCAGCAAGGGCGCCAGGATCATGCCGGCCATGGAGACCAGCAACAGAATGAGGGCCAGCGAACCGCAGGCGCGATCGAGGAAGCGCTTCAGGCTCTCCCGGTCGTGTTGAGCTTTGTAATCGGCCAGCATGGGCACGAAAGCCTGGGCGAACGAACCTTCCGCAAACAGCCTGCGCATGAAATTCGGTATCCTGAAGGCGACGAAGAAGGCGTCCGTGGCGGCGTTCGCGCCGAAATAGCGGGCGATGCATAGATCCCGCACGAAACCCAGAATCCGAGAAACCAGCGTCATCGCGCCCACGATGGCCGTCGACTTTATCAACTGCCCACTCAGATTCTTACCTCTCGGCCATTTTTCAAAAAGAGGCTAGTATAAGGATTCCGCGCCGGCACGCATAGCGGCTGCTTCGATGGCCGTAACGTCTGCCTAACGGAAACCTGGCAGGCATTCATCGGGCGCAATGCCCATAAGAGTAATGGGAGATTTGTTTCATGCCGGAGGAACTTTAGCCACGAGGTTTACTCGAAAACAATTCAGGCGATTTTAACCCTGAAATCGGCCCATGAGACCTCATAACCATTCTTTAATGAAGAGGCACCACCGATGTTCAAGGCGATCTTATTAAACAAGCATGGCCGTGGTCTCGAAGCGAGGCTTGCCGAACTCGACGAATCCCAGCTTCCCGAAGGCGATGTCACCGTTTCCGTCGAGTGCTCCAGTCTGAATCACAAGGACGGGTTGGCGATTACCGGCAAATCCTCCGTCGTCCGCCATTATCCCATGATCCCCGGCATCGATCTGGCCGGGGTCGTCGAGTCCAGCTCCCATCCCGACTGGAAATGCGGCGACAAGGTTCTGATCAACGGTTGGGGGATCGGGGAATCGCACTGGGGCGGTTTGGCCCAAAAAGCCAGGGTCAAGGGCAAATGGTTGACTGCCATCCCCGAGGGTTTGTCCCCGCGCCAGAGCATGGCCATCGGTACCGCCGGTTACACCGCGATGCTGTGCGTGATGGGGCTCGAACGTCAAGGTATCGCGCCGGAAGATGGCGAGATCCTGGTGACGGGCGCCAATGGCGGCATAGGCAGCATCGCCGTCACCCTGTTGGCGATGCTCGGTTTTACGGTCGTGGCCTCCACCGGGCGAATCGAGGAAAGCGCCCAATTGAAAGCCCTGGGGGCGGCGCGCGTCATCGATCGCCAGGAGTTTTCCTGGCCGGGACGCCCCCTGGGCAAGGAACGCTGGATCGGTGCGATCGATAGCCTGGGCAGCCATACCCTGGCCAATGTCTGTGCAGGGCTGAAATACCGTGGCGTGGCGATCGCTTGCGGCCTCGCGCAGGGCATGGATTTCCCCGCTACGGTCGCCCCTTTCATCCTGCGCGGAATCACCCTGGTAGGTATCGATAGCGTCCATACTCCCGTCGAGGAACGCAAGGAAGCTTGGCGCAGGCTGGCGAAGCTTCTCGATCCCGAAAAGCTGGAAAGCGTGACCCAGGTCATCGGCCTTTCCGAGATCATACCCAAGGCCGACGAATTGCTGTCGGGTTGGGTGCGGGGGCGCATCGTGGTGGACGTCCATCAATAGCGCCCCGTCGTCGAATGGCCGGAACTATCCGGGATGGCGCTGTTCCCAATGCGGCAGCCACATCTGATAGAGGGAAGTGAAGATCATTACCGTGGAAGCCAGGCTGTAGCCGATACCGCCGATCATGGTCAGCCAGGCGAAGGCGGGCCAGTATTTGGTCAGCCACCAGGACAGGATATCCAGCAGTAGGAAAGCAAAAGGCGTGGCGATGAGGATGATCTTCCAGCGGCGATCGAACTGGGCCATGCCGAAAATCCAGCCGACGAACAGGAAGATGAAGGCGATGCCGAACAGGTGGATGTGCGATACCCGGGTCAGAGTCTTGATAGTGACGCCATGGTCGACTTCGGCGATGGGCTTGACCACCTCGAGCTTGGAGAAATTGGGCAGCGCCGACTCGCCGTTATGGCAAGCGATGCAGTGCTTCTGCATCAGGGGCGCTATCTCGTCGGCCCATCGCTCGGCAGGCGCCCCGTCGCGTGCCCACTGGATCATCTCGAAGCGGACCTCATCCGGCGCCATGGGCTTCATCGCGCCATTGAGCATGGATTCGAGCTTGGATCCGGAACGGTTCCCATAATAGCTATAAACGATGTCGTTGATGGACAAGCCCGGTTTACCGTCCGCCATGCCGTGGGTCAGCATGATTTGCGCGCCCGCCATCAACAAACCCACGCCGGTTACCAGCAGGAAGCCGGTGAACAGCACTTTGTAAGCCATGGAAAGTTCGGCCAGGGTATTGGTTTGGATTTTTTCCATCGTTTGCTCGGGCTCCGAATGTTTGACGGTCCCCGACCGGGGCGGGGTTGATGAGCCTGCTGGCTTGGCATGCCTGGGCCAGAAGGCAAACGCGAACAGCGCCAGGGCGATCAAGACGACTCCGGCATGATCGAAATCATAGCCCGAATAGCGCCCCTCGCCTTCGGCCAGGGCGGACGGCGCATGGGCCAGAAATGCCAGTACCCAAAACCCATGGCTTGAATCGTGTTTCATCATCGCTTCCTCTCTCGCCTGCTGAAATCTCAAAAACGTAACAAGCCGGGATCCCAGGTTTCGGGGGCTTCATAACCCAGCAAATTGACCACCGTCGCCGCGATATTGCTCAATCCGGGATGCTCCAGGTCGGCGAGTTTGAACTCGTTTTGCCTGCCGTAGAAAATGCAGGGGACGGGATTGAGGGTATGGGCGGTTTTGGCCCTGACCGTGCCATCTTCCTTTAGTTTGGGATTGCCGCTTTTGTCCAGTTCGTACATTTCGTCGGCATTGCCGTGATCGGCGGTAATGAGGGCGACGCCTCCCAGTAAATCGATCACCGGCAGCAAGCGCCCCAAGGCCAGATCGACCGCCTCCACGGCGATCAGGGTCGCCTGGTAATGGCCGGTATGCCCCACCATGTCGCCATTGGCATAGTTGACCCGAAGTGCTTTGTGCTTACCTGTGCGCAGTTGGCGGATCAACTCGTCGGTGACCTCCGCCGATTTCATCCAGGGCCGCTGTTCGAAGGGCACATGGTCGGAAGGGATCTCGATATAGGTTTCCAGCTTCTCGTCGAATTTACCGCTGCGGTTGCCATTCCAGAAATAGGTCACATGGCCGTATTTCTGGGTTTCCGCGATGGCCAACTGGGAAACGCCGGCTGCGGCTAGATATTCGCCCATGGTGTGGTTGATCGAAGGCGGCGCCACCAGGAAACGGCGGGGGATCTGCAAATCGCCATCGTATTGCAGCATCCCGGCGTACACCACCTTGGGAAAGCGGACTCGGTCGAATTTATCGAACGCTTCATCCTCGAAAGCGCGGGAAATTTCGATGCCCCGATCGCCCCGGAAATTGAAGAACACCACGCTGTCACCTTCTGCGATCCTGCCGACCGGCTCGCCGTGATCGACGATCACGAAAGGGGGCAGGTCCTGGTCGATGGCGCCGCTTTCAGCGCGGAGGCTGCGAATGGCCTCGGCGGCGGATTCGAATGGAGCCGCCTCGCCGAGCACATGGGTTCGCCATCCTCTTTCCACCATCGCCCAGTCCGCCTCGTAGCGATCCATGGTGATGTTCATCCGTCCGCCGCCGCTGGCGATGCGCGCATCGAAACCGGCATCGGCGATCTGTGCCAGGAAATGCTCGAACGGTTCGACATAATCCAAAGCCGAAGTCTCGGGCACGTCCCTGCCATCCAGCAGGATGTGAATCCGCACCCGCCCGACTCCCTCCTGCTTGGCTTGCGCGATCATCGCTTTCAGGTGGTCGATATGGGCATGGACATTTCCGTCCGAGAACAAGCCCAAAAAATGCAGGGTGGAATTCTTGGCGGTGACATTGCCTGCGATCTCCCGCCAGGCGTCGCCGCGAAACAATGCCCCGGAAGCCAGGGCCTCGTTGACCAGGCAGGCGCCCTGGCTATACACCTGGCCGGAACCGATGGCGTTGTGGCCGACCTCCGAGTTGCCCATGTCCTCGTTGCTGGGCATGCCGACGGCTTTGCCATGGGCGCTCAACAGGCGATGGGGGGATTGGGCGAACAGCCGGTCTAGGGTGGGGGTATGAGCCTGGTCGATCGCGTTGCCCGCAGGATTTTGCGAATAGCCGAAACCATCCAGGACGATGGTCACGACAGGGCCTGCCACGCCGGGGAACGAGGAATGTCTGGTCAGCATAGAGAGATCGTTTGAGGGATAGGGGGTTCGTCAAAGATTGTCGTATGTCCGATACTGATACCATAATCCTTGGCGTTTGGGGGTTGATACAGTATTTGCCAGATCAGACAAATCCCCTGAAATGGTCGATATCGACGTGTTTGGCGGCATAGGTCGAACCCACGATCTGGATATCGGCGACATGGGCGACCGAATCCATGACCTGCACGATGGAAGGATCGATATAACCCAGCCCCAGGTTGCGCAGACCCGAAGGATTCACGTCCGGATCGTAGCGCAGATAGGTGAACAGCTTAGGCCCGGTCCAATTGGGATCTTCCGCCGAAGCGCTCACCATGTCGCCGAATTCCTGATCGATCATGCCGCCGTGGCGGCATTCGCCCAGCAGGCGGCAGCTCATGTCCCAGCCGGCCGCGGCGGCATTCATCAGCGCCGAGGGAATCGACTTGGCGTAATGCAACAGGTTCATGTCGTCGGTGTTCAGGTCGGGAAGGCTCTTGGCGGCACCGCCGGTGCCGACCGAGACGATGAGCAATCGATCCTGGCCGGTCGCCCAGTTGACCGCGTAAGGCCTGGCCGTCGCCATCTGGAAAGCGAGAAAAGCCGGATTGTTGTAGGTGGTCACCCCGCCGTCGACGAAAGTGAAACGGTATTCCTCCGCCGTGCCCTCGGCGAGGGTCACGACCTCGGGCGGAAAAAAGGTCGGCGCCGCGGTGCTGGCGCGCACCAGTTGCCACAAAGGCAGCTTGAGATTGCAGTCCTTGCGCTCGCGCTGGTTAAAAAGAGCAAAAGGGTTGTTGCTCACCGGCCAGGGCGAGTCGGTGGAATGATTGCGCAGGACCATCATCAGCAAGGTGCGCAGCTTCTCATCGCCCAGGGTGGCGTGGGGTTCCTGATCGGTCGGCGTATGCCGCAACGCGCCGTCGAGTTCGGCCCGCAGCTTGTCGGCCAGAGGTTCACTGTTGTATTCGTAGCGCAGGCGCTTGAGCAGGGAAGCCTTGTCGAACATCTGCTCGCCGCTTTCCAGATAGAACTGCCGGATCTGCGTCATCGACATTCCCGTGCCGATGCAGGTTGCGATGATCGCTCCGGTGCTGGTGCCGCAGACGAAGTCGAAATAATCCGCCAGAACGAGATCGGGTTTGCCCAGCGCCGCCTGCAAATCCGCCTCGATCTTGGCCAGAATCTCCACGCTGATCAAGCCGAGTATGCCCCCGCCGTCGCAGGCGAGGATTTTCTTCGGGCCAGGGGAGTGCAGGCGATTGATCAACTCATGATTCATGGTGAACTCCTTATATCCAGGTCGAAACGCCGATTGAGTTTACACGGCAACCGCCAGCATGGGCCAATGGTTCCGGCCAGGATGGGCGCGATTCAAAGTGATGCAAGGCGGGCAGGGCGAGGAGATTGCAAGACCATCGATGGCAGGGAAGCCATCATCGAGCCTACAGGGAGGTATTCACGGCGTGTCTTGCAAGCCCCTCGCCCTCCCCATGGCATTCGATAGGCATCACTTTGAACCACATCCGGCCAGAGTTCACCCGAGTTTCCGCGTATCCAGCCAGATCGCCTGCCCCGACCGGCGCTGCACCTCGTTGAACAGATGCGCCGTTCCGCCGGGTCCATCGCCTCCCGCGCCATTCCACAGGCAGATGAACCGCAGCTTGTCGGCTCCCCAGGCCAAAGCGGCATCGAGCAGCCAGAGATTGCAGCAGACATAGGCGTCGGCGCCTTCGGGCAAAGGCCCCAATTCGACTAGGCTGCGCGGCGGTTCCTCGATGACAGCCTTCAAGGCCATATAGCGCGCTTTCCAGGTTTCGCCCTGTTGCGAGGGCAGGATGGACCGGCGGATGAATTCTTCTTCCGGGAACGGTTGCAGCAGTTGAATGCGAATACCCCTCCGGGCGCAGGCTTCGGCGAACAGGATATCGCCGCCGGCCGCGCCCTGGGTCAAGCCCAGATCAGCCTCGCCGGCATCGAACCGATCGAGCGCCTCGGCGATCTTTTCGCCGGCGATATCGGCCTTCTCAGAGGGAAAACGCGGTATGGCGCGGTCCGGCTCGTCGACCCGGTGGCCGCTGAACAGGAAGACCTGGCGCGGCTGCCAATGGTCTTCGAACCGGGCTAAGGAAATGGGCTTGGTTTCGATGTCGATGCTCCTATGGGCTATCGGTTCGAGATGGAACGCGCAGCGACCTTCAAAGACCAGTATCGTTCCCCCTTCGGCTACTTTAGCGCTTAATCGCCAAGATGAGAATGGCTAAAAACATCCGTCATCTTGCCAATCTCACGCTTCGAAAGTGGAAAATGAAGCTTCATTTCGCCAAACTGAAGCTTCAGTTGAGTCAGATGACGCTTGATTTTACCGACATGACGCTTCAATTGGGTCAGATGAAGCGTGATTTTACCAATATGAAGCTTCAGTTGGGTCAGATGAAGCTTCATTTTGCCAAACTCACGCTTGAGTTCGGCAGGATGAAGCTTCATCTCGGGAAACTGAAGCTTCAGATTGGCAAACAAACGCCTGATTTCGAGAAAACCGATCCGTCTCTTGTCGCGGATGATCCTGCAGTGAGTACGATGAACCCCGGTTTCCACGCATGAAAACGGGAAACTTTGCAGTGCCGGCATGACGGCTTGCTTGAACAGAATCATGGATTGCTCGTCGTTCCGGCAGAGCCTGCCCCGGCAGGGATTGCCGGGGGACCGCCGATGATCTGATGATGCGTGCAGCTTATGGCGTTTCTACCGCCATCCCAAGTCTATGGGAACAAGAAATTTACGTATCCCAAGCAGTTTTCGAATTATTGGCTATAGTTTCTCCATATTTTTCCTCCGATTGGGCACGGATATCCGTGGCAGCTTCATCGCGGCGGCCATAGTCCAGTTGGAAGATCCGTTCGAAACGATCAGGGAGACGGACCATGCTTGCACGACGATCCCTCGCTTTCTGCCCAACTCTGCGGGCCGTTTCATTCCTCATTGCAAGCCTCGCCTCACTTCCGGCATTCGCGGCTCTCGCTACCCGAAGCCGCCAAAACCGCATCTCCCCAATGGATCGAGTCCTATGCCAAGCTGCCGTTGAGCTTCGAGGCCAAGCTGAATATAGGCTTGCGGCACTGATTCCACGGTCAGAAACCTAATTTCTGGAAAAAAATGAGGCGTCATCATGAAAAGGTATTTATTTTCAGCGATATTCCTCGGGCTATTCGTCCTGCTTCAATCCTTCCCACCGGCTGCCTGGGCCGGGATTAACCAATGGACGGGCATAGGGCCGGAGGGGGGCCAGATTACATCCTTGACCGTCGATCCGTCCGACCCGGACACAGTCTATGCGGGCACCTATGGTGGTGGTGTGTTCAAGAGCTCGGATAGGGGTACCAGATGGCAAACGGTCAATGTTGGGTTAACCCGTTTCCTGGTTAGTGCCCTCGCCATCCCTTCCTCGACCCCGTCCATGCTTTACGCGGGCACCGATGGCGGTGTGTTCAAGAGTACGGATGGAGGCGCAAACTGGCAAGCCGTCAATACTGGGCTGACCAGCCTTCGGGTTTCCTCCCTCGCCATCGATCCTTCGACCCCCGCAACGCTTTACGCGGGCACCGATGACGGTGTATTCAAAAGCACGGATGGTGGCGCTAAATGGCAAGCCGCCAATGTTGGGTTGACCAGCCTTCTGGTTATTTCCCTCACCATTGACCCCTCTAACCCGACCACGCTTTATACGATAGCTCCCTATGGGGGAATTTGGGGTGGGGTGTACAAGAGCACCGATGGCGGGGGGAGTTGGAGCCCTGCCAATACCGGCCTGATAGATACGTTTGTCAATTCCCTGGTTATCGATCCGTCCAACCCAACCACGCTCTATGCGGCAATTGGCGGTGGATTAATTGGGCGCGAGGTGTACAAGAGTACGGATGGCGGGGGGAGTTGGAGCCCAGCCGACACCGGCCTGACGAATTTGCATGTCAGGACTTTGGTCATAGACCCGACCAACCCGGCCACACTCTATGCGGCAACTAACGGCAGTGGAGTGTACAAGAGCACCGATGGCGGGATGAATTGGTCCCCCGCGAACACCGGCTTGGCAGATACGTCTATCTCTGCTCTGGCCATCGCCCCAGCCAACCCGGCCATACTCTATGCGGGTGGCAACAGCGGGGCGTACAAGAGCACCGACGGAGGGATGAATTGGAACACGGCCAACACCGGCTTAACAGCTATGGGGATCGCAGTACTGGCCGTTGCCTCGTCCAACCCGCCTACACTCTATGTGGCAACTAACGCTGGGATAATCTGGAGCGGGGTGTACAAGAGCGCCAATGGCGGGGGGAGTTGGAGTCCAGTCAACACCGGGTTGGGAACACCACCTTCAAATGTGGATGCCCTGACCATCGACCCAAAAACCCCGACCACGCTTTATGCGGTAGTATCTGGTGGTGGGGTGTATAAGAGCATCAACGGCGGGAGAAGTTGGAGGTCAGCCAACACAGGCCTGACAAATGTCACTGTCCGTTCTCTGGCCATCGATCCGAAAAACCATGCCACGCTCTATGCGGGAACCGGCTATGAGGGACATGGCTCTATAATACTTTGGGGCGGGGTGTACAAGAGCACTAACAGCGGGAGAAGTTGGCACCAGACCAACGCCGGCCTATCAAATCAGTATGTCTCGACCCTGGTCATCGATCCGAAAACCCCGGCCACGCTCTATGCGGGAACTGGCAATGGGGTATACAAGAGCACTAACGGCGGGAGAAGTTGGAGCCCGGTCAACATGGGGCTGACAAATCACATTGTCTTGACCCTAGCCATTGATCCGAAAACCCCAGCTACGCTTTATGCGGGAACTGGCGACGGGGTATACAAGAGCATCGATGGCGGGATGAGTTGGAGTCTGGCCAACACCGGACTGCGAACACCACATCTATGTATCGATGCCCTGGCCATTGATCCGAAAACCCCAGCCACGCTTTATGCGGGAACTTGCGATGGGGTATATAAGAGTATCGACGGCGGGGAGAGTTGGAATCCGGTCAACACCGGACTGGGAGCACCACCTCTAAATGTCTTTACCCTGGCCATCGACCACTCCAACCCTGCAACGGTCTATGCGGGAACCCTCGACAGCGTGTTCAAAATCACTTTTTCAGCGCCATCGCCGCTGCAGAACCCTGTCCTCTCTGTCACATCGCCGTTAATACTCTACTTTGGCCCCATCACAGCCGGCTCATACAAAAAGCTTGCGTTCACAGTCACGAACACAGGGGCAGGCATTTTGAAGGGGAGTATCTCAACATCTACCCCGTTTAGTATCATTTCAGGCGATTCCTTCAGTCTCGCTGCGGGAGCAAGCCAGATCGTGGTTGCGCGCTTTAATCCAATAGCTACAGGTATTTTTTGGGGCAACCTTAGACTTTCGTCCAATGGCGGAAATGCCTCTTTGGTGGTGATTGGCATTGGGAATAAGTCAGCAATTCCAAGTGCCGTTCCAGCAAGGCCACGGTGAAAAAGTACATCCCGCTGGAAATGTAAACGCGTCTGTAATCAGGCAGTTTGGATTGTCCTTGCCACAGGGGTTTCCCGAAAGGCGGATTACGGCGCGAGGGGAAAGATGGCCTTAATCAGGGCGCAGTGCGCGTCTAACTCGCTCGCGGTAGAGGTATCTACACAAGTCTGAAAGTACAAGGAAACCAACTCCTTCCCTCTTGCAGGGGGAAGGCGTGACGACTTGAGTAGGTGCCCATGCCGTCCGTGGGCTTGGTCGATTCAGACTCCCGCCAGCGCTCCATCCAGATCGGCGATGAGATCATCCACGTCTTCGATGCCCACCGACAGCCGCACCAGGCCGTCGCCGAGGCCCAGTTGACGGCGGATGGCTTCGGGAACGGAGGCGTGGGTCATGATGGCCGGGTGTTCGATCAGGCTTTCTACGCCTCCCAAGCTCTCCGCCAAGGCGAACAGTTCGCAGCGCTGTAGGAAACGCCTGGATTCCTCCAGCCCGCCTTTCAACTCCGCCGCGATCATGCCGCCGAAGCCGCGCATCTGCCGGCGCGCCAACGCGTGCTGGGGGTGACTGGGCAAGCCCGGATAACAGACCCTTTCGACCTTGGGATGAAGCTCCAGCCAGCGGGCGATGGCGTTGGCGTTTTCGCTGTGCCGCTCCATACGCAGGCCCAAGGTCTTGATTCCGCGCAGAACCAGGAAACTGTCGAACGGACTGGCAATGGCGCCGACCGCGTTTTGCAGAAACCTGAGCTTTTCCGTCAGCGCTTCGTTGCCGCTGACCACGATGCCGCCGATGATGTCGGAGTGGCCGTTGAGATATTTGGTGGCCGAATGCAGGACCAGATCGAAACCGTATTCCAGGGGCCGCTGCGCCCAGGGGGTGGCGAAGGTATTGTCGGCCACGGTGATGATGCCCCGGGGTCGGGCGATTTCCGCCACCATTTCCAGATCGACCAGTTGCAGCAGGGGATTGCTCGGCGTCTCCACCCAGATCATCCGGGTGTTGTCGCGGATCAGGGCTTCGATGGAATCCCGGTGTTTCATGTCGGTAAAGCTGAATTCCAGCCCCGCCGAGCGGGCGCGCACCTGCTCGAACAGCCGGCGCGAACCGCCATAGAGATCGTCCAGGGCGATGACATGGGCATGGGCGTCCAGCAGTTCGAGTACGGTCGCCGAGGCGCCCAGGCCGGAGGCGAAAGCGAAGCCGGCCTGGCCGCCTTCCAGAGCGGCGACGCAAGCTTCGTAAGCGAAGCGGGTGGGGTTCTGGCTGCGCGAATACTCGAACCCCTTATGCTCGCCGGGTCCGGTCTGAACATAGGTGGACGTGGCGTAGATCGGCGTCACCACCGCGCCGGTGCTCGGGTCGGGCGGTTGGCCGGCATGGATGGCGCGGGTCGAAAACCCACGGTTGGAAGTGGTCATGGTGATTATCTCCTGGAATGAGCCCCGCAATTCTCGGTTGGGCTTAAAGCGCCGTCATTCCAGTAGGGAAGCTGTCCCAATTCGTCTGAAGCGAATTGGGACATGCGAGATAAGCTCGGGACAGGCTTGTGAATGGATTTCCGCATCCTGGCATGACGAGGCGCAGTTCAATCGGCCAAACCGGCGAACAAGGCGGTGCTGAGATAGCGTTCGCCGAAGGAAGGAATGATCGTCACGATCAGCTTGCCTTCGTTTTCGCTGCGATGCGCCAACTGGATGGCGGCCCATAGCGCCGCCCCGGAGGAAATCCCCACCAGCAGGCCTTCCTCGCTGGCGGCCCGGCGCGCGGTGGCGAAAGCGTCTTCGTTTTCGACGCGAATGACTTCGTCATAAATGTGGGTATTCAGGATCTCCGGCACGAAGCCCGCGCCTATGCCCTGGATGGGGTGAGGGCCCTTGGCGCCGCCGGAGAGCACCGGCGAGGCGGCCGGTTCCACCGCGACCGATCGGAACGAGGGTTTGCGCGCCTTCAGCACCTCGCCGACTCCGGTGATGGTGCCGCCGGTGCCTATACCGGAAACCAGGATGTCGGCTTTGCCATCGGTATCGCGCCAGATTTCCTCGGCGGTGGTTTGGCGATGAATCTCCGGGTTGGCCGGGTTCTTGAATTGCTGCGGCATGAAATAGCGCGGATCGGAAGCCACCAATTCCTCGGCCTTGCGGATCGCTCCCCCCATGCCTTCACTGCCGGGGGTCAGGATCAGCTCCGCCCCATAAGCGCGCAGCAGGATCCGTCTTTCCCGGCTCATGGTTTCCGGCATGGTCAGGACGAGCCGGTAGCCCCGGGCCGCGCAGACCATGGCGAGCGCGATGCCGGTATTGCCGCTGGTAGGTTCGACCAGGATGGTGTCCGGCCCGATCAGGCCGGCTTTTTCGGCGGCGTCGATCATCGCCACGCCGATGCGGTCCTTGACGCTATGGGCCGGATTGAAAAATTCCAGTTTGGCGACGATCTCGGCGCGGGCGTCCGCCGCCAGACGGCGGATACGGACCAGGGGGGTGTTGCCGATCAGGTCGGTGACGCTGTTTGCGATTTTCATGTAATACCCTCATACGCTGGTTAGCAAAACGATAGCATTATGAATCGAACGGATCTTAATTTTAAGAAGTTTTTGTTATTAGCTAATCGTCATATCGGCCGGTCTTTCCAGGCCGATGAAGTCCTTAAACGCCGAGATGTTTTGCCATCCACAGCAGGAATCCGAGCAAAGGTCCATGCCAGAGGGATGCAAGCCCCAGCACAAAAGCCCATAGGATCCCTCCGGGATCCTAAGGTATGACTAGACGCCTAAACACCATTAAGGCAAAAGCAAGGTTAAACAGGATGGCCGTCGCCA